>CAXTYQ010000066.1:0-15462 GCA_964248505.1 uncultured Acidobacteriaceae bacterium | reverse complement strand
CTGAAGGGAATCTGCTTCTGCCGTTCTTGGTTGTCATTCCCGAAGGGAATCTGCTTCTGCCTTTCTTGGTTGTCATTCCCGAAGGGAATCTGCTTCTGCCTGTTCTTGGTTGCCATTCCTGAAGGGAATCTGCTTCTGCCGTTCTTGGTTGTCATTCCCGAAGGGAATCTGCTGTTGCCGTCGCCCGCAAGTTGGCGCAAAAGCAGATCAGACCCGCTAAACTAGACATATAGGAAAGCATCAGCACGGGAGGAGCAGCCATCCCCTCCGCTCGCGCAAGCGCAGCCCAATCGAGATCAGAGCCTTAACCCCGCTCTATTTCTTGTACCTAACCTGTTTAGAAGTGATATTTTACCAGACGGCAGCACCGCTTTTTTGGATTTTTCCACCGGGCAACATCTCCGATCCAGATCTAAGTCCCCTGTTTCGGCTATTTTAGGCGGAAGTGATGGGGTGTAGGGGGGAGGGTAGCAAAGGCACCATGAAGCGCCTCCCCGCCCTCCGGTCCAGCCATCTCGCCCTCCTCGTCCTCTGGTTCATCTTCAACGGGAGTTTCACCCTACTCGCCTCTGCCCTTGCCATGGTCGCCGCCGCCGTCGCGGGTCTGTGATCTCCCGCTCCTCGCCCGCGCCAGAAACCCAATAGGATAAACCCCATGCCAACGCAGCTCGATCAGATCCTCGCGCACACCCTGCTCGACATCACCAGGCGCAAAGCCGAGGCAAACCTCCCGGAACTGGAGAGAGAGGCCGCGACGCACGTCCCGCGAGGCTTCGCGTCGGCCCTGCGGCATAGGTCCCTCCGCGAGCCGGCCATCATCGCCGAAATCAAGAAAGCCTCCCCCTCCCGCGGCCTCATACGAGCCGATTTCCGGCCCGCGACGCTCGCCCCTACTCTCGAAGAAGCCGGAGCCGCCGCGCTCTCCATCCTCACCGACACCGAGTTCTTCCAGGGATCGCTCCGAGACCTCGAAGCAGCTTCGGCCGCCGTCAGCATCCCCTGCCTGCGCAAGGACTTCATCCTCGATCCCTTTCAGATCCTCGAAGCCAAAGCCGCCGGCGCCGACGCCATCCTGCTCATCGTCGCCGCGCTCTCGGACGACCAACTCAGCCTGCTCCATACATCCGCAACCGACCTCGGCCTCGACGTGCTCGTTGAAGCTCACAACCACGCCGAGATCGATCGAGCCATCAGCCTCGGCGCTCAGATCATCGGCGTCAACAGCCGCGATCTGCGCTCCTTCACCGTCAAATCCGAGTCCCTCCTGTTTCTCGCCGAAGCTCTCCCGCCGGACGTCCTGCGCGTCGCCGAAAGCGGCATCCGCAACGCCGAGGACATCGCGCAGCTACGGGCCGGAGGATACCAGGCCTTTCTCGTCGGCGAAGCCCTCATGCGACAGCCCGACCCCGCCGCCACCCTCGCCCTTATGCTCGATCGCGAGTACTCCTCGACGGTCTAGAGGTTCCGAGAGGATCGATCGCATGTGGGTCAAGATCTGCGGCAACACCAACCTCCCCGACGCGCAATTGGCCGCGGACCTCGGCGCCGATGCCCTCGGTTTCATCTTCGCTCCGAGTCCCCGACAGGTCGCCGCCGAGCAGGTGGCCGAGATCACCCGCCGGCTCCCGTCAGCGATCGAAAAGATCGGCGTCTTCACCACCTCCAGCCCAGAGCAGATCGTCCGCACAGCCGCGGTTGCCGGTCTGACCGGCGTGCAGCTCCACGGCAGCTTCGATCCATCGCTCGCCCCTGCCGTCCAGAAGCTCTCGGGCGGCCGCTTGGCGGTGCTCCCAGTCCTGCGATGGAGGCTCACACGCGCGTCACAAGCCCTCCTGACGGACGACGACGACGAAACCCCGCCGGAGATCCTCAGCCAGATCGCAATGCTCGCTCAGGAAAGCGCCTCTACGACATCGACGGCATCTAGGACATCCCCGATCCGCGTCCTCATGGACGCCGCTATCGACGGTGAGAGCGGCGGTCTGGGCCTCCCGTTTCCCTGGCACAAGGCGGCGTCCGCCCTCGCACAGGTCCCTCATCCACGGTTGGAGTTGGTCGTGGCCGGCGGCCTCCGGCCAGAAAACGTCGGCGCTGCAATCGAGGCCCTGCACCCCTTCGGTGTAGACGTCGCCAGCGGCGTCGAATCCACCCCCGGACAGAAAGATCCACACCGGCTCCGCGACTTCCTCCAGGCCGCCCGGACCTAAACTAGACTTCCATCTCCCAACGCCCAAAGCCCGCGCCCTAGTTCGGCAAAGAGATCGGCATCCGCAGCTCGCGCGCGAGAAACGCATACATATCAGCCGTCTCCTCCACTTGCTTGCTGAGCGGCTTGCCTCCACCGTGGCCGGCGCGCGACTCGATCCGGATCAGCACCGGACCGGACCCTGGCGTGCGCCCCGCCTCCGCCTGCATCGCCGCCGCAAACTTGAAGCTGTGCGCCGGAAATACCCGGTCATCATGGTCCGCAGTCGTGATCAGCGTCGGCGGATACTTCACGCCACCCCGCACATTGTGCACCGGCGAATACCTGTAGATCGCCCGAAACTCCGCCTCATTCTCGCTCGGCGACCCATAATCGCTCTTCCATCCAAACCCGACCGTAAACTTGTCGAAGCGCAGCATGTCCATCACGCCCACCTGCGCCACGGCCGCGCGGAAGAGCTCCGGCCGCTGCAGCTCGGCCGCCCCCACCAGAAGACCGCCATTGCTTCCGCCGCGAATCGCGAGCCGCTCCGGCGACGTGTACTGATTGGCGCTCAGCCACTCCGCAGCAGCGATAAAGTCGTCAAAGACATTCTGCTTGTGCAGCTTCGTCCCTGCCTGATGCCAGGTCTCCCCGTACTCCCCGCCACCCCGCAGGTTCGCCTGCGCAAAGATGCCGCCCATCTCCATCCACAGCATCAGGCCGCTCGAGTACGCCGGTGTCAGCGAGATATCGAACCCACCGTAGCCGTACAGCATCGTCGGATTCTGACCGTCGCGCTTCAGCCCCTTCCGGTAGCTCAGCGTCATCGGAATCCGCGTCCCGTCCTTGCTCGGGTAGAACACCTGCACCGTCTCAAACTGCGCCGGGTCGAACTTCAGCTTCGGCTGCCGGAACAGCGTCGTCGCCCCCGACTTCAGATCCAGCCGGTACACCGACCCAGGATCGGTGAAGTTCGTAAACTGAAAAAACGTGTCCTCGTCCGTCCGCCGGCCCGCAAAGCCGACCGCCGTCCCGATCCCAGGCAGAGCGAGCCGGTTCTTCTTCTTGCCATCCGTGCCCCACATCTCCACCTGCGTGTGCGCGTCGGCCAGGCTCGTCACCACCAGCGTATCGTGCACCATCGACACCTGATCGACCCGGTCCTTTGTCTCCGGAATCACCAGCTTCCACCCCAAACGCTCCGGCTTCCGCAGGTCGACAGCTACGACCTTGCCGTTCGGCGCATCCTTCGTCGTCAACATCCACAGCGTGTCGCCGACTGATCCTGCCGCGGTGTACTCCGCGTCCAGCCCCTTTGCAATCACCACCGGCTTCGCTCCCGGCCCCCGCGCGAAATCCTCGACCGCCAACTCGTTCGCATGACCCTTGATCGCATACAGCAGCAGATAGCGCCCATCCTCGGTCACCTGCGCGTGGAGGTAAAGCTCCTTGTCATCCGGCCGCTCATACGCCACGGCGTCGGCCGTCTGCGGCGTCCCAAGCGCGTGAAACCGGATCTTCTGCGCATCCGTCACGCCCTTCAGGTCCTCCTTCGGCTTCTCCCCGTGCGCCTCAGCCGACCCGGCCTTTGCTCCCACCGGAGCGTCAAACCCGCTATAGAAAAAGCCGCTCCCATCTTCCTTCCAGGCCGCCTCGCCAAACTTGCACCAGCGCACCACGTCCGGCAGATCCTTGCCCGTCGCCACCTCGCGCACCTTCCACGTCTGCCAGTCGCTTCCCGCCTCGCTCGTGCTGTAGGCCATCAGGCGGCCGTCCTTGGTAAAGCTCACACCGGAAAGCGCAACCGTTCCGTCCGCGGCCAGCGTGTTCGGGTCGAGCAACATCTTCGGCGTTCCGTTCAGGCCCTCCTGCCAGAAGAGAACCGCCTGGTTCTGCAGGCCCGAGTTATGCCGATAGAACAGCCGATTCCCGTGCCGCTCCGGCGCCGTAAATCGCTCAAAGTCGTTCAGCTTCAAGAGCCGATCCTTCAGGGCATCCCGCTCCGGCGCCTCGGCCAGATATCGGTTCGTCAAGGCGTTCTCGGCATCCGCCCAGCGCTTCACCTCCGGCGAGTCCACGTCCTCCATCCATCGGTACGGATCGCGCACCTCCGTCCCAAAGTACGTGTCAACGTGGTCAGAGACGCGCGCCTCGGGATACGCGATCGGTGAGGGCGACGCGGCCCAAAGGGTAGTAGCCGGCACACCGCTTGAAAGCAGAGCCGCCGCCAAAACAGGATTCATAATCCGCATCTCTCCCTCGCCAAACGCATCAGTGTGCGTCGTTCTTGAAGATCTGTTCAGCAAAGAAATTCTCGATCTTCGCCTGGTCACGCAGCATCTCGAAGTACGCACTCTTCAGCAGCTGCGATCGTCCGTTGCGCAGCTGATCCCGAATCTCCTGCTGCACCCGCGGATCGTTCAGGTCGCGCTGTCCGGCCGGCTCGCGCGCAATCAACTTATAGATCGCGTACCCCATCGGCTTCTTCGTCTCCGCATCCAGCAGCGGCAGGATCTCCGTGATCTGACCCGCCTTCAACTTCGTGATCGCCAGAAACACAGCCGGGTCCGAATGCATCTGCGACTCCGCCACAAACCCCATGTCGCCGCCGTTCGACGCCGTCTCCGGACGCTCGGAGAAGTTCATCGCCAGCGCCGCAAAATCCTCCCCGGCATCGAGCCGATTCTTGAGCGCCTGCACCTTCTTCTTCGCCTCAGCGTCGTTGGTAGCCTTCGATCCCTGCAAGTTGCCCGGCTGCGGCGAAGGTATGTTGGTCACCTGGATCTGCGCCAGGCGATACACCGGCTCAATAAAGTTGAACTCCGCCTTGTGCTGCGCGTAGTAGTTCGCAACGTCGCTGTCGGTCACCGTGATCTTGGAGTTGATCTCTTTATTCAAGAGCTTGTCGATCGTCAGCGACCGCCTGAGATCATGCTTCACGTCCTCCAGCGTCCGGTTGCCCTCCTTCAGCTTCGCCGCAAACTGCTCCTCGGTAAACGGAGCCTTCATCTCCGCCAGCCGCGCGTCCACCTCTTCGTTGGTGGCGGTCAAATTCATCTTGGCCGCGCGCTCCTCCACAATCTCCTCGTCGATCAGCTCGCGCAACACGTTCATCCGCAACGCATCGGTCTGCTCCCGCGACGGCTGCACGCCCTGCCCATCGCCGATCTGCGCGGCGTACATTCTGTCAACATCCGCGCGCAAAATCCCATGCCCATTCACCGTCGCCAAGACGTCCGCGTTGTGCCCGTGATTGCATCCCGCGAGCAGCAGCAGAGCAACACATACAACAGGGGTCGTCAGCGTCCATCCAGTCGCGGCCGTCCCAAGTTTCCGTATCTTCTTAATCTTCCAGACCTCTGACCCCGCCGGCATCTCAGCTCCCCGGCTTCGTCGCCGCACCTTTAGTCGAAGCAGATGCGGGCGGCGGCGCGGGTGCCGGGACAACCGGCGGCGGTGGCGTCTGCCCGGCAGCCACCAGAGCACCATCAATCATCCGGTACACATCCTCGATCGGGTACGCACCCTCCAGCTTTTCGCCGTTGATAAACAACGTCGGCGTCGCTCCCACACCCATCTCCTCGCCCGACTTGAGCGATGCCTTTACCGTCGTTCCATCCTGCTTCGCCAGGCAAGCCGCCAGCGCCTTGCTGTCGACCTTCTGCCGTGCACCCTCTTCCCGCGCCAGGGCATCCAGCGTCTCGCTCGCCTTCGCTACACTCTTCTCCTCGCCGCCAAGCTCCGCCGCATGCGCATGGACATGGTCGACAAACGCCCAGTAGCCGGCCGCGCTCTCTGTCCCAAGGCAGTTCGCATCGATCGCCGCACGCATCGCCCAGGGATGGTAGTCCAGAGGAAAATCCCGGTAAACAACATGGACACGGTCGCCATACCGCGCCAAGAGCGCAGGAAACAGCTCCGCATGCATCTTGGCGCACAGCGGACACTCAAGATCGTCAAACCCGACGATCAGCACAGGCGCCGTCGCCGGCCCACCGCGCGCCGGTCGTCCCGCGCCGCTCACCAGCTCCTTCGGATCCTTGCTGATATCGAACCGGCTCAGCTGCGCCAAGGTCTTGCCGTCCGTCGACAAGAGAAACGTCGCCGGCTTGCTGGTCTTCCCGTCCGCCGAAAATGTCACCTGGATCGCGTCAAACCCCGGCAGCTCGCTCTTTTCGCGCGGCCCAATGTGCAACGCATACTCCGGAGAGACACTCGTCCGCGATCGAATCAAGACCTCCACCCGCCGCGCCAGCTCCGGCGATAGCGTCGCGCCCGCCGGCGTGCTCTGGGCACGACATCCAAGCGAAGCAAACGTCAGGGCGTAAACGGCGCAAAGGAGCGTTCGAACGAAATTCCGCACAATATGGACATTATCTCACGCAGACACCCCTGCCCTCGACCTCCAGAGGTGCTCAAAGCCGGCCTCGCTTTCGGCAAAGACAAACGCTATCCGGCTCTAAAACAGACGCTCAGCCCGCCGCAGATTCCCCGCCGTCCCGATGTTCGCCAACGTAAAGTTGAACCGGTACGCGTTCTCATTGCGCACGCTTCCCAGCTCATACTTCCGGTACTCCACACTCAGGCCGCAGCAGTCCCAGTTATACGCAGTCTGCAACGCCGCATACTGCAGCGACGTCAGGTTCAGATCCAGTCCCGCGTTCGCCGCCACACTCAAACCCCGCTTCGCCGGCGTGCCGTACCCAAGCAGAACACGCAACTGGTTGAAGTCCGGCGTCAGCGTCGACACCCCCTCCACCGAAAATCGCCCCGGTGCATTCAGCCGAGCGTACGAGAGACCGGCAAAGCCATTGCCCTCATGCACATCGACCAGCACATTGTTGGACGTAAACTTCTTCGCGCCCGTGTCCAGGTCAAAGTCCCACTCCAGATCCACCTTGTCCGAAGTATGGACGCGCAGACGCGATATCAGCGGCGAAATGCTGCGCGGCTCCGTCAAAAACGCGACCCCGGAAAAATCCAGCGTCGTCTCAAAGATGTTGCGCCGCCCGCTCACAACAGCTCCCCCAAACGTCGGGTCAAAGAAGTACTTCTGCGCCAGCCGCCAGCTGATCCGCTCATGCGAAACGCACCCCGCGCTCGCCTCGCCCCCCGTCTCCACCACCTCCGCGCTGTTGATCTCACTCTCCCGAACTCCGCTGCCCAGCGCACCCCGCGCGAGCTCCCCGCATGGCCGGTCCCGCATGCCACCGCGAAGAAACAAACGCTGCGTCAGGCCATACTCCACCTCGTTCGTGTTGCTCACCACGTCACGCTCGTCAAAGCGAAGCACATTGCCGAAGTTGTTGATGCCGGTAACGTACCTGTAGTGCACCTCCGGCTCGATCGTATGCCGCACCTCGCCGCCAAACAGGCGCTCCACGCCCGGCGACGCAAACGTCCGCTCCAGCACAGGCGCGCGCACGTCCACATGCACATCCAGGTCCGACCGGCTCAGACCTCCGCTAACCTCCACCGGCACACCCCCGGCTCCCTGTGTAGGCCCCGTTGTTCCAGACTCTCGGCTGCGACTGTACAGCGTCTCCTCGACCGCTACCCCGGGCGCCACATCCCATCCACGGAGATGCAGCGGGTACACGAGCTCCGGCCGCAGGTCCAGCCGTTCCACCACGCCGCCGGTGGCAAAGTTCGGCTGCACCCGCTTCAAACCGGCCACCGAACCCTCCGCGTTCCAGAGCAGACCCAGCCCCGCAACAGCGTGGTCCGTCGCATTGAAGTCAAGCGACGGAACATGAAAGATGCGCACCTGCTGTCCCGAGACCAGCGTGCTCTGCTGCCGCTTCAGCCCCTGATATCGATCCGCCTCCAACGCCGTCTCGTACCCGTTCTGATGGTGAACCGCATACGCGATCGACGTAATGTCGGTCGACACTGCCTGGTTGAAGTTCTCCGTAAACGCCTCGCGATAGATGTACGAACTCAGATACTCCACGTTCGCCGCCACCCGCGTCTCCGGCGAAAAGTCGTGCCGCCCCGCAAACAACGCATCTTCCCCACCCTGGTTCAGGTCTGCCGGCAGACGATCCAGAAGTCCGCTGTACCGCGCCTGAAAGAAGTCGTCCCCGCGCCCACGATACCGAAAATTCGCCATCTGCGCCCATCCGCGCATCGAGTAATACTCCGCTCCCACCGTGAGGTCTGAACTCCGATTGATCGCGATGTAGATCTGCTCGCCCAGGATCAGACCCTTGGTCGACGACTGCCCGATCACAGGGATCAGAAATCCGCTCTGCCGCGCCTCTTCGTCCAGCGGATGCGTCACATACGGCAGGTACATCAGAGGCACGTTCAGCAGATGAAACACACTGTTCCGCGCCCGCGCACGATCCCCATCCACATTGAACTCGCCCGCCGACAAGAGCCAATCCGGACGTGGCAGACGGCAGCTCGTCACCGTCCCGTCAAACACCTCATACTCCTGCGGCCCCGTCTTCACCACCAAACGTCCCGAAAACAAGAACGGGTTGCTGCTCGCATACACCAGCCGCTTGCCCGTGCCGCGCATCCCCACCGACCCCGTAACGTCATAGAACCGCCCAGTCTCAGACTTCACATTCAGCGTTCCATGGCTCGCCGTAATCACCTCATGGTTGGCGCCGCCCGTCGCCCGCAGATGCCCCGTCGCCGTCAGCTCGCCGGTCTCCGTGTCAAATTCAATATGGTCCGCCTCCACCCGGCGCTCGCCGTACGTCACCACCACATTCCCATCCAGAACATAGTGGCTGCCCGACTTTGCCTGCGGTCCGTCGGACTCGATCGTCAACAAGACCCCGTCAGCCTCATCCTCAATCAACTTCGCGGTCGGATACGCACCCGCGGCGCCGCCCAGATCGCCGCCCAGATTGCCGGCCTCGGACGCCCCCGGCTCACCCGTCCCCACCGCCTGCGACATCTCCCCTGGGGGTGCCTTCGTTGACACCTCTTGCACCGCCGGTGGGGAGTGACTCTGCCCATCCAGCATGGTAGTTATCAAGAAGCAAAGGCCGGATATCAGCGCCAACCAGGTCTTTCGAGAGGACATCCTGCAACCCCACCATAGGCTGCTCCTCCCATCAGATCGAGCACGGACATCGGCACATCTCTGAGACACCACACACTCAGGCTAAACGATTTCTCACGACCATAAGCCAGACAACAGGCCAAGTCACACATCCAACCACAGGCCAAACCACAGCCATCACAGCCCGAACTATAGCCAGGACCCCGCACCATGAACGCTGCACATCTGGACTTCACTCCCGACGACCTCTCCCCCGGTCCCGTCTCCGACCCCGATCCTCACCCGACCTTTGCGCTCAAGCAGCAGGTGGCGGAAAAGGTCAGGGCGCATCGAGCTCGGCGCACACCGGCCTCTGCCCCGGACGCCATCAGCCTCGAACCGTCCGGCCCCCAACCGTCAACCGCGCACCCCGCACCCCACAGCCGCTCCGCCCACATCGCCGCCGCGGTCGCCGAGCGCTACGCCCAGTCGCAGACCTACCGCGCCTTTCTCGCCGCCGAAGCCGAGCGCTCCGTTCGATCCGCACAAGCCACCGCCGACATCGCCCTCATCAACGCCCAGGCCATCGCCGGAGCACAACGCCAGATGCTCGAAGACCTCGACACCTGGCCTAACTCCACCCACACGCCCCCGCCCACATCCCCATCCGCCTACATCGAACCCCCATCCGCGACATCCGGTCGACCCAGCGCCCTCGATCTCGCCGCGTTCCCCAACTTTCCCGACAACTTCGACCACCACGACAGCCCAGACTTCCCAAACTTCCCAGACCGGTCCGACCTCACCAACAGGGCGGAATTCGCGCCCGCACAGGAGCAGCTCCGCCCCTCCGACTTCACCGTCCGCATGTACGAGGCGGTCGACCGGCCCCGCTCCGAAGCCGCGTTCAGAGCTCGGAAGTCCGACGAGGCCTTTGCGCCCGAAGATGAAGTCGACGAGGCCGAACGTCTCGCGCTCGACGACGAGATCGCCTTCCGTCAGTCTCCCACCTTCGACGAGCAGAGCGGAGCCCCCGTCCCTCTGGCAGCCAACCTCATCGAATTCCCGCGCCATCTGGTGGCCACGCGCAAGGCCCGACCGCGGCTGGCCGAAGGTCCCCTGCGCGAAAGCTCAGACCCCACCGAGACCGCACAGCTTCGCATCTTCGAGGTCGAAGCCAACCAGATCTCCGCCGCGCCCGCAAATGAATCCGTCACCCCCGAGTGGACCTCCATCCTCCTCCCCGCGCAGCCCGCCGACGCAACCGCCGAGCTCGGAGAACTCGACTTCAGCCCCGCCCTCGTCCCCCAAACCGCAACCCTCAGCCGCCGTATGCTCTCGACTGCCATCGACGGCGGCATCGTGCTCGCGGCCTCCGTCCTCTTCGGAGCGGTCGCCTTTACCGCGGCAACCCACATCGCCGGCCCCGTAAGCCTCAGCCCAGAAACCCTCAGCCCCGGAATCTTCAGCCCAGCAACCCTCAGCCTGGAATCCCTCAACTCAGGAACCCTCAGCCCGGCAACTCTCCCTAAACTTCTTCTTCCCTTCGCCATCGCCGCCGCATCCATCTTCGCGGCTCTAACGATCCTCTACCAGATCCTCTTCTTCACCCTCTCCGACAGCACCCCCGGCATGCGCTGCGCACGCATCGCACTCTGCACCTTTGGCGACGAAAACCCCACCCGCCAGGCCATGCGCCGCCGCGTCTGGGCCATCCTGCTCTCCGGGCTTCCGCTCGGCATCGGCTTCCTCTGGGCCTGGCTCGACGACGCCGGACTAAGCTGGCACGACCGCATCTCACGCATGTACCAACGCTCCTACTAACAAAAAAGCCTGAGCAAGTAGCTCAGACTTTTTCCTCTTACAAAAGCACAACCTAGAAAGTAGTACTTACCGTCAGCCGAAACGTCTTTCTCGGCTCCCTAAGCGTGTAGTCCGCGCCATAGAACTGGTAGGCCTCGGCAAAGCTGAAGTTACCCGCATCCGAATTCGGAAAAAATGTACGGAAGCACTGAGCCTGGGTCATCACCTTGGTATCGCAGGTAGAAGGATAGGCAAAGTTCGACGGAACATTCTTATATAGCCTGAGCGGGTTATACGCGTAGTAGATACGGAACGGCGCATTCACCACCGGCAGAATCACCTGGATCTCGGCCCCATTCGACATTCTCGGGACAAGGTTGGTCCCCGGAACCGTCTTCAGGAAGTAAGGAAAGCTCACCTGCTGACCACCAAAGCAGGCTCCATTCACAACCTCCGGACATCCATACGACGGACTCGTCAGCTGCGTCTGGCCGGCCACACTCTGCCGCAACTGACTCGGCTGCGCGTTGAAGTTCAACCCAAAGTCCGTAAAGAACGCAAACGTCACCTGGCTGACGATCGGGATCCGGTACTCAAGATTGCTCGTCAGACTGGTGTCTCCGCCGATCGAAACCAGACGGTATATCGGCAAAGGAACCGTCACGTTTCCAAGGTTCGCGTTCGTCGGATCCCGCGGAATCAACGACCCATCCGGGTTCTGCAGATTGAACTGAATCCGGTTCGGAATAAAGGTATAGGGCGAAGACGACCGAATATCAAAGCCGCGCACATCCGACTCGCCACCACCATACAGGCGATTCTGAGGCGGCGCGACCTCTCCCGCAAACCCCGCCACATGCGCCACCTGCACGCGATATCCAAGAACATTGTGACCTTCGCGGTTCACCCGCAGGCCCTTCATCGGAAAGAACTGCCGGTAACTGGCCACAGGCGAGTAGTACTTCACATTGCCGCCTATGCCCGCAAGCTGCACCGCCACGTTGAAGTCCTTGCCCGTGTGCGGTCCAACCGCGCGGTCAAGGCTCGAAAACGTAAAAGACGGCGTGGCAACCGAGGTAATAATGCCGTTCAGCTGGTTCTGGCCCGCCACCCCGGAGCGAAACGCCAACGACTGAAACACATTGCGCGTGTTGTCATTGAAGGTCGTAACGCTTGATCGCGTCAGCGAATAAGATATACCCGCGCGCGTCACGCCTTTCAGCGCAAATAGATGCCGCAGCGGCTGGCTCGCCGAAAGTGTAAGTCCGGTAGTCGCCTGGTTATAGTTCGTCAGCAAAGATTGCTGCGCATTGCTCAGGTTCGGATTGGTATTTCCGGCAATAGCATAACTCTTCGCAGGATTGTAGTCATACTTACTCGTAAATACCTGAAATCCAACCGAGAGCGGCTTGTTCCGGAGATAAGGCTCCGTAAATCCAAAGCTCAAATTCCGCGAAAGGTCCCCGATATTCGCCTGCAGCGACAACGTCTCGCCTAGGCCAAGGAAGTTATTGGTCTGGTAATTCAGACCAATAAAAGTTCCCGAAAGTCCGGAGATACCGCCGTTCAATCCAATCGAGTTCTTTCCTTTTTCCTTCAGCTTCAGCAGGAGGTCGACCGTACCCTCTTCCGCGTTCTGCCGACTCTCCGAATCCTGGTCCGCCTTCAGAGCCTCAAAGTAGTTCAGCTGATTCAGCCGCAGGATCGACAGATCCCACAACTGGCTGTTGTACTGCTGCCCTTCCTCAAGCAAGAGCTCACGCCGAATCACCTTGTCGCGCGTAACCGTGTTGCCCGTGAATTCAATCCGCGAGACGTAATACTTCTTTCCTTCCGCAATGTCGATGTCGAGATACACCAGCTTCTTCGCCTCATCCACGCGCGGCGTAGGTGTGCCTGTGAAGTTGATGAAGCCAAGCTGACCGTATGCCTTCTGTAGCTGCGTCAAACCCTTGCCGAACAGCGACGCGTTGAAGTACTCGCCGTCCTTCTGAGCAAACTGCGCACGCAACACGCGCGTGTTCGTCACCGCCTTGTTCCCTGTAAACGTGATGCCGCCCAACCGGTAGCGCTCGCCCTCTTCGATCGGCAACAAGATGTCGATGCGCTTTCCATTCGACGGCCTCAGCGTAAACGGATTCAGGCCGCCCGCGTCGCGCACGTGCGTCTCCGGCTCGCCGGTCAACGCCTTGAAGTACCCTCGATCGCGATACGCCTGCCGCACCCGCTCCGCGTCCTCATCCAGCTTGCTCGCGTCAAACGTCTTCGCAAACAGATTCTCAAAAATGATCGAGTGCGGTATGCCGATCGGCCGAAGATTCTTCATCGCCGCGCGCAGTGTCCGATCACTCAGGCTGGTGTTGCCCTGAAACACAATCTTCCCGACCTTTACCGTCGGTCCTTCCTTGATCCTGAAAGTCAAGTCCACCGACGCCGGCGGCGACGTCTTGACCTCCGTCCGAACCGTCGCAAACTGGTGCCCATGCTCGGCCAAGAGCTCCTTCAGCACCACCTCGGCACGCTTGATCCGCGTCCAGTCCAATTGGCTCTCGACCGTCAGGCCTACCTTCGCCTTCTTGAACCGATCCAATACATCCGACTGCGAAACCGCGTTCAGGCCCGTGTAGTTGATCGCCTTGATCGTCGGCTTCTCCCGCACATAGATCACTAGCTGCACGCACCCTGGCGTATCCACGCGCTCAATCCGAACATCCTCAAAGTAGCCCGTGTTCCAGAGCGAGTTGAAATCATGCTCCACCAGCGTCGGATCGTACAGGTCCCCCGGGTGCGAGAACAGTCGCGCCAGCACTGACTCCTTCGGGATCCGCCGATTGCCGATCACCGACGGCTGACACAAGGCCTGGGAGTTGCCCGCCGCCGGAACGGTCGCATTCGTCTGAGCCGGAGCCGCTCCAGCCTGAGCCGGAACCGCCCCAGCCTGCGTCGGAGCCCCACCCCCAGTCTGAGTCCCACTCTGCGCCTCGAGCGACACCGCGCCCATCGCAAACATCGTGGCAAACATCGCCGCCAACACACGGAAACAAAAGCTCTGACGCTTGCCGGCGTACTCTGTCCTGCCTTGGGGGGAGCTTGCGCCCTCTCGGTCTACGGTAAAAATAACTACACCCTCGGTGCTCTTCGTGATCGCGCCCTTGCAACACATCCTGGCGAAGCTCGATTATATGGGAGCAGACGCAGGCTTAGCGAGTCGCCGCCCCCGCAACCGGCTTATTCGCCATATCCGGCGCCAGCTGCTCGTCCACCACCTTGTACCCCTCCGGCACCGTCAGCAGAGCCGCCGCCGGCTCGCCCAGACTGATATCCCCCAACGTCAGCACATCCGTCCCCGACTTCGGACTCTGCCGCGTCACCGACACATTCACCTGCAGGTACGGCGAGTACCAGATCTCCTTTTTGCTAACCATCGGCCGATTGTTCCCTCCGCATCCGCCCGCAGCGTCAGCGTCTCGCGCGTCCCCGTCGTATCCTGCCCGGCCCTCTGCGCATGGCCAAGGTCCGTCCGCTCCAGATACTCATTCGTCCCCACAGGGCCGGCCGGCAGCACCGGCGCATGCGTCCCCGGGCGCACCGTCATCACCCGGCAGAACTTCACCGCCGGGTAACACTGCGTGCGCGTCCCCTTCGTCATGTCGATCAGGACGAAGTAGTTCAGCCTCGGCTCCGATGTCACGCTCGCCGGCAGCATCCGCCGGTTCTCCAGCCGCACCCGCCCCGCGCTGTCGCGAGCCACCTGGTTGAACGTGTGCCGCGTCATCGTGCCCCCGTCTTCCATCACGCGCGTCGCTTCAATCAGCACCGTTCCTGTAAACGGCACGTTCGGGACCGGCGTCATGAAGATGCCGTCAATGTGCTCCCATGTGTTCCCGTCCGGAACCCGCGTCACACCACTCATCACACCACTGCTCTCCGTCTGCGCTCCACAAGCACCCACAACTCCAAACGTAAGCACCACCGCCAGCACCGAAACCAGCCGCCCAAAAGATCTCATCCTCATCCCTCACATCTGCAAATCAGAAATCCAGATAGAGAACAATCGATCCACCGCCCAGGGAAGATCTGATCAAGTTTGCCCATTGTAGTTCTGCCTTTCTTGTTGCCATTCCCATAGAGAATCTGCAGTTGTCCTTGTCTTTCTTGTTGTCATTCCCAGAGGAAATCTGCAGTTGTCCTTAGCCTTCTTGTTGTCGTGTCCTGAACCGATATTCGTTGCAAAAGCGCAAGGGCGCGCAACATAACAGCCTGGGCCGCCAGGCCCAGGTCAAGCACATAGCCAAGCACATAGGAAGACAAAGGGCTGAAAGCCCGACACATTGCAGGGGCAGGGCCGTCCAAACGCTTTGTGGAAGCGCGCCGCCGGCTCATCCAAAGGCAAGAAACTTTAGACTCAGGACACTAGACTAGGGCGTGTTCACACTAGCGAAGGGCTTCCACGATGAGGGCGAAGTTGAGG
>CAXTYQ010000065.1:0-19116 GCA_964248505.1 uncultured Acidobacteriaceae bacterium | reverse complement strand
CACCGCCTTAGCCTGCACCTGGCTCAGACTGCAGCTATATGTGGATACTGCCTAGTGCGGCGACCGTTTCCACCGATGGCCGCAGTCTTTACGTGGTAAACACCAAAGGGCGCGACGCCGGACCCCACGGGGGCGCCCAATTTCATCCCGACGGCACCGGCAGTTACATCGGTGAACGTGAATTTGGCAGTCTCTCCGTGCTGGATTTAGCTACTGAAGCCGATCTGCCTCGCGAAACAGCGGAGGTGGTCGCCAACAACATGGCCGACCTGACCGCGGCTTCCCCCCTGCCGAAACTCGGGCACGTCTTCCTGATCGTCCGCGAAAACCGGACCTTTGATGAGATTCTGGGCGATCTGCCCGGAGCGGATGGAGACCCGGCGCTTGCTCGTTGGGGACTACATGGCTGGACGAAGACGGCACCCGGCGAGCGCACAATCGAAGTGACCCCAAACGCCCACGCGCTGGCACAGCGCTTTGCGACCAGCGACCGCTTCTTTGTGGACAGCGACGTCTCCGCGGACGGACACCGTTGGATGGTCGGCGCGGCGGAGACCCCGTGGTTTCACCTCGCGTGGACGTCAAACTACGGAGGCCGGCGCACCGGTGACCCGAAGAGAGCACGGCCCCGGGTCGCCGCGCCCTCTTCGGCGGCGACGATGCGCCCATGCCGGAGGATGAGCCGCAGTTCGGGACGTTGTGGGAGCATGTGGCCAACGCCGGCCTGAGCATTCGCAACTATGGCGAAGGTCTCGAGGTGGAAGGAGCGGAAGAACTGGACGGGTCCGCGCCCGAAGGCTAGACTGCGCCCAACGACCGAACGCCGCGTGAGCAGGAGATCCGCTCTAAAAGTCGATACGAGCGGACACCTGGCCAGTACGCGCGCCGCCCTGGTCGGAACTGCTACTGCTGCCGTTACTCGAACCCACAGTGCCACTAATCAGACCAAAGGTGGACAGGCTCAGGTTCATGTTGGGGTCGCCGAGGTTGGTGTGGTTGTGAAGGTGCCTTCGACGCGCAGGTGCGCCCGCTCCGTGATGGCGAAGTTCTTGAAGACACCCGTGGAAAGGTTGACCAGGTTTGGCCCCACGACCGAACCAACGCCGGCGTTACCGAAGCGGCCGATCGGCAGGGGCACAGGTCCGGTGCCGCTGCCAGTCGTGCAAGCTGTGCCGGGTGTCCAGCCCGGGTAACCGGGGCAGCTGCTGCGCGAGAGCTCAATCTGGGCAGATTGGTAGCTCTCATTGGCGCCCGTGGCACGCGTGTTTATGCGTCCCCAGTTCGGAAAAAGCCGTGCACTGAGCGGCTGGTTGTAGGCCGAGACGGTGTTGGAAAAGGGCAGCGTGTTTTCGTCCGGTGCCCAGACCAGCTGGTGCGTCTCTGAACCGATGTAGGAGACGCGAATCGCATAGCTGCGGCCGAGCGAACGCTCCACGTTCACGGCGTACTGCTCGGTGTAGGGATCCTTCCAGTTGGTGCTGTTGGCCGTGCCGAAGTAGTCCTGCCCGTAGCATGTGCTGCATCCGCCGTTGCCCGCGCCGGCGTAGATCTGCGGCCACTGATAGCCAATCGCATGCGTGCCGGCGTTGTAGGTGTTGGTGTACTGCGTGGTCTGGGCCTGCAGCGTGCCGGTGAGCGAGTAGAAGTTCCCGCCCAGCAGAGTGATGTTGTACATGCCGAAGCCGGCGCTGACCACGGTCTTATCGTCGCCAAACGGACGGTAGGCGACGCTGAGACGCGGCATGAAACGCAGCTTCGGGTAGTGCTTCAGGCCATCCGGAAAGCCTGCCTGTGTGTTGTTCAGCACGGGCATACACGGTGCGCCGTTTACCGTGGCGCCGGTGGTGCCGCCCAGGGTAGAGCACGCGTTCGCGCTCGCGAGGAAGCTCTGCGCCAGCAAACCTTGCGCGCCATCCGGATAGATGGAGGCCCCGGATTTCGCATAGGTCGGGTCAAAGTTGCCGATATCCCCATGCACGTCGTAGTAGCCCGGCTGGATCTCGTACCGCAGACCGTAGTTCACCGTGAGCCGGTCGGTGGCCTTCCATTGGTCCTGCCCATAGAAGGCGTAGTGCGTGGACCTGCCGTCGTTATCGGCCTGCACAACATCGTAGAAGGTCTGATAAGGCAGACCGGAAAGAAAGTCCGCGAAGTCGACGCCGGTGAACAGACCAGCGCTGTTGCTGGTGTTGTACTGAAACGTGCCGTAGTTGTCCGCGCCGTTAAAACCGAGCGGCGTGATCGCCTCAACCCGGTTGATCGCGACACCAAAGCGCATGGCATGCCGGCCCTTGATCCAGGTCAGGTTGTCGGTGTAGACCGTGGTGCGAGACTGCGTCTGTGAGCTGAGGCGATCCGCATTCAGCGGGCTGATGTTATTGAAGTCGAGCTCCGGCAGGCCGTTGTAGAAGAGGTTCTGCAGACCAGTGAGACCCAGGTTTTGTGTAAAGCCGGTTCCGTTAAAGTTATTGGTCTGGCCCGTGTTAAAGAACGTGAAGCCAAAGCCAAACTCATCGATCAATTGCGGAGTGAAACTGTAGTTCGCGCTCACCTTCAGGACGCGCGACTTGTTCAGGTTCTGGGCCGAGGGCACGGCCAGCGGCTCGGGACTGTTGATGGGGAAGTTCTTGTACGTGAAACGGCCCCAGAGCAGGAACTTCTGGTTGGAGCCGAAATACTGATCCCCACGGATGTCGAACTGATTGGAAGAAGCGCTCGAATCCTTGTTCACGATGTAATTGGCAATGCCGTCATCGGTATAGGCCGTCGCGTCGCCCACGTTGGGGTCGGGGTAAAGCGATAGCAGCTTGGCCGCCGCGCTGTTCACCGCCGGCAGCTTGGTGCCATACGAACCCCCAGTGAAGGGGTTCATAAGCCCAGTGAATCCAGGGGAAATGTAGCGGGAAAAGTCGCCCTGCTTCATCAGGGTGCTGGGCACCTTGTAGCCGTAGGTGGACTGCGATGGATGGCGCCAGCCCTCATACGCGCCAAAGATAAACGTGCGATTGTGGCCGTCATACATGTGCGGGATGACCACTGGGCCGCCAAAGCTCCCTCCAAAGGTGTTGGCAATCAGCTTGGGCTTCACCTTGGTGGTGGGGTAGGTGTACGGAATCGCATCGAACGCGGCGTTCTGGTGATACTCAAAGATAGATCCATGAATCTTGTTGGTGCCGCCCTTGGTGATCACGGTGATCTCCCCCGGCTGCCCGAACTCGGCGCCGTTAAGCACGCCGTCAGCACGGATCTCCGAGATGGATTCGGTGGACGGAAAAGCGTCGCCGATGGGCGTATTGCCGGTGGCGCTCTGTACGGTAACACCGTCGACGGAGACCTCGGTTTGAAACGGCAACGCACCCTGCAGCGAGAAGCTGCCACGATCGGCCTGCACGCCGGGCAGCGAACCAACTATATTCAGCGCGCTTGTGCCGCTGGCGCTGGCGCGTGTGTTTACGGGCAGATCCTGCACGTCCGCTGCGTTATAGGTCCCGGAAACGCTGGCCGTATCGGTCTCGATGTCCGGGTTCGACTCGGCGTAAACCTGGGTCTCCTGCTGCACGTCCCCGACCGCCAACGCAGGGTCGACACGCAGCCCTTGGCGAGCGACCAGCGTCACGTTGCGTGCGGTCCAGGTGGCAAAACCGTCCCGTGTCACCGTCAGCGTATACAGGCCCGCCTTGGTGTCGTCGAACTCAAAGTTTCCGGATGCCTTCGAGAGAGCGGTGCGGTCAGTCCCCTCACCTTCGTTGTGGAGCACGACCTTGGCGTCCGAGATCACGGCGCCTGAGGCATCCTTTACCGTCCCAAGAATGGAACCCTGAATTGACTGACCAACGACACATGCAGAGGAGCACAGCAACACGAAGCCAACGGCCGACCTCCACGCGAGTCTACAGACGGGAATTGCAAAAAAGAATGCACGCATAAATTCCTTTCAGAGAGCACAAGTGTCCCCCGCGCTGCACACGACAGCGACTAACGCAGCAGGGAAGTAGGTGCTCGGAGAAGCGATTCACAATCTCAGGTTTGAGGCGACGCTAACCGGCGAAGATTAACATCAGGTAAGCAGCAGATGAAGCTCACGGTTTTCTCGAAGTCGGCGCCAGACGATTTAGCCCACACCGCAAATTCACCTCGCCGTTACACGCAAGCAAAGGAGCCTCTGTAACCTCAGGCTCGCAGCTGCCGAACCAGCCACGGGCAGCTCCTGAAGGAGATTCTTGATGATGACCAGATCCGCGCTTTGCGGTCTCTGCTTTGTGCTTACAGCGGGGGTCGCAAACGCAACACCCGTGGTGACCGTCGGAACTCCCGGCGACAGCCTGCTCGCAACCCCCTCCAAGCCGTCGCCCCAACTAGGCGGCGCCCTGTTGAACTTCGACAGCCTCACCCCGTTCTCGAGCTTCTCCAGCTACAGTGCGAGCGGCGTCACGATTTCAAGTCCCGATGGGTTCGAAGTGCTGCCCTACAGCACGCAAAGCGGACCGAACGAACTGTATGACAACAGCGCGGCCGGCAGCGCCAGCATCACGATCACGACAGACGCCACGTCGGCCATCGGCTTCGGCATTGCGGATTCGGATCCGGTTTCAGTCGTCATTCAAGCCTTAGGCGCCGGTGGTGTGCTGCTCGGCGCGCCGATCGCCGAAAACCTCCTGACGACCGAAAGCGTGGTGAACACGGGCAACGGGTACTACGTGCTCCGCGACACAACGTCCGACATCTACGGTCTCCAGTTGACGCAAGTCGTCAGCAATGCAAACTACTCAGGTCTGGCGCTCGATGATGTGCAGGTCGCGCCGATTCCGGAGCCTGCCAGTGCGAGCCTTCTCGCGTTGGGTCTGTCCGTCGTGGGCCTCCTTGGCCTCACGCGGCAGTTCAACCGGGCGTAACCGGGATACCCCAAAGGCGTTCAACGGATTTCAGAGGAGAAGATCTATGCGTTCCAAGCTGTTTCACGCCGCCGGTTCGGCCTTGTCGCTGGGAGTGCTCAGCGCCGCGTCAGCGGCGTTTGCGCAGACCACGACCCCGATTCAGCATGTGGTGGTGATCTTTGGCGAGAACATCTCGTTCGACCACTACTTCGGCACCTATCCCAAGGCGGTGAACCCTCCGGGGCAGCCGCGCTTCCGAGCAGCGGCGGGCACGCCGTCGGTGAACGGCCTTACGCCGGCACTGTTAGCCAGCAACCCGAACCTGAATCCGGCGAATGGGAGCGGAGCGTCCAACCCATTCCGTCTGAACCGCGACCAGGCGCTGACCTCCAGCCAGAACCACAGCTATGGGCCGGAACAGGCGTCCTTCGACCTGGGCTTGATGGACCTGTTTCCGTCCAAGACCGGAAGGGCCGGTGGAACCCCCGTTCTGTACCCGACCGTAACCAACACCACAGGCATGGTGATGGGCTACTTCGACGGCAACACGGTAACGTCGATGTGGGAGTATGCGCAGCGGTATGCCATGAGCGATAACTCGTACAACTCGAACTTCGGGCCCTCAACGCCGGGCGCAATCAACCTGATCTCGGGACAGACGAACGGTCTGGTGCAGGCCACCGCGACCAATGCGCCTTCGAGCAATGAGGTTGCCGACGGCCAGGGCGGGTACACAATGATCGGCGATGCGGAGGCGCTCTATGACGTGTGCTCGAGCACGACGTCGTTCAACGCCGAGCTGTCGGGCAAAAACGTGGGCGATCTGCTGAACGCGAAGGGCCTGACCTGGGGATGGTTCCAGGGCGGGTTCGATCTGACAGTCGTCAATCCGAACGGCACAACAGGTTGCAAGCGCAGCACGGTCTCGCCGATCACCGGTCTGACCGAGACCGACTACGTGGATCACCACGAGCCCTTCCAGTACTACGCCGGCACCCGGAACCCGACCCATGCGCGGCCCTCAAGCATAGCGATGACCGGGCAGACGGATGCGGCGAACCACCAGTACGATATGCATGACTTTACCGACGCACTGGCGGTCGGCGTTCTGCCCGCGGTCAGCTTCCTGAAGGCGCCGTCGTACCAGGATGGCCATCCGGGCAATTCGAACCCGCTGGATGAACAGGCCTTTGTGGTAAACACGATCAACGCGCTCCAGAAGTCGGCGTTTTGGGAGAACACGGCCGTGATCATCGCGTACGACGACTCCGACGGATGGTACGACCACCAGCAGCCGCCCATTCTCAATGGCTCCTTCTCCACTGCGGATTCGCTCTCCGGACCGAGTGCCTGTGGAACCAGGGGAGCGACGCCGGTGCTTGCCGGTCCGAACTCCAATGGGCTGCCTGTGAATGGGCGCTGCGGACCTGGGGTGCGCACGCCGTTGCTGGTCATCTCGCCGTGGGCGCAGCAGAATTATGTGGACCACACGCTGACGACGCAGACGTCCATCACGCGGTTCATCGAAGACAACTGGAACCTTGGCCGGATCGGCGGCGGCTCCTTCGATGCGACCTCGAATGCTCTCAACGCGATGTTCAACTTCACCTCAACAACCCCGGCCAATGCGACAGCGCTGACGCTGTCACCGACCACCGGTCTGCCCCAGTAAACAAAAGCAACAGGGAGACTCGAAGTTCGGTCTCCCGGAAAAGCACCTCATCAGAAAGCTCAGAGAACGATTGATGCCTCATGTAACTCGAAGAAAGCTGCTGATTGGCGGCGGTCTCACGACCGCCGCCGCGTTTTTTGCCAAGGGTCAGATTGGGCATCGTTTGCCGGCGATGCCGCCTGCGCCGCCGCTGGTGGATCCGGACAAGCTGGAGGCCTTTGCCGAGCGGCTGCCGATCCCCGATGTGGTGAAACCCGTGAGCGCGCATGCTGAAGGCCACGGACATGCGCCGCTGTACAGAATGACCGCCCGCGAGTTCTATGCCAAGGTGCACCCGGAGGTTCCGCCGACGCGCTTCTGGGGCTTCGGCAACAGCGTTCCCGGACCCACCATCGAGGTGCGCAGCGGATCACCGGTGCGGGTCGAGTGGGAGAACCATCTGCCCGCGAAGCACTTTCTGCCGATCGACCGGCACATCATGGGCGCCGAGGAAAAGCTTTCGGATTCCCGGATGATCGTGCACGTGCATGGAGCGCGGGTTCCACCGGAGCATGATGGCTGGCCCGAGGATGCGTATGCTCCCGGCAAGTCGTTGATGTCGCACTATCCCAACCGGCAAGACGCCGCGACCCTGTGGTACCACGACCATGCGATGGGGATCAACCGGCTGAACATCCTTGCTGGCATGGCGGGCATGTATCTGGTGCGGGATTCCTACGAGGACTCCTTAGATCTGCCGAACGGCGAGTTCGAGATCCCGCTGATGCTGCAGGACCGCATGTTGCGCAAGGACGGGCAGATCTACTACCCCGTCGGCCAACTGGCTGGGTTTCCGTGGGTGCCCGAGTACATGGGCAACACCACGCTGATGAATGGAAAGATCCTGCCGTACCTCGACGTGCAGCCGCGAAAATATCGCTTCCGCCTCCTAAACGGGTCGAACGCACGCTTCTACTTCCTCAGCCTGGATGAAGGAGCGGTGTTTCAGCAGATCGGCTCGGATCAGGGCCTGTTGCGTGCGCCGGCGCCGGTCTCACGACTGACGCTAGCGCCAGGAGAGCGGGCGGATGTCGTTGTCGACTTTGCGCAGCATCGCGGAAAAAAAAATCTGCTGCTGCAGAATTATCCGTGGACGCTCATGCAGATCCGGGTGGCAGACACGGCCGTGACGGATTGGAGCTCGCTGCCGCCCGTGTTGCGGCCCGTGGAGCGCATGGCCGCAAGCCCTGCCGTTCGGACGCGGCGACTGACGCTCGAAGAGGTGGACAACACGGTGGACGAGCCGATGATGCACCTGCTGGACGGCAAGCGGTGGCATGAGCCGATCTCCGAAAAGCCGGAGTTTGGGACGACGGAGATCTGGGAGTTGTTGAACACCACCGATGACACGCACCCGATCCATCTGCACCTGGTGCGCTTCCAGATACTG
Source organism: uncultured Acidobacteriaceae bacterium (assembly GCA_964248505.1). Taxonomy (GTDB): domain Bacteria; phylum Acidobacteriota; class Terriglobia; order Terriglobales; family Acidobacteriaceae; genus Edaphobacter. The sequence goes on along the minus strand of CAXTYQ010000065.1, from coordinate 11,141 downwards.
GACCGGCAGCGGATCGACGTCTCCGCGCTGGTGTACGACAACCAGGTGAAGTATGTGGGCGATGCCGTGCCGCCGGACCCGAACGAGATGGGCTGGAAGGATACGGTGCGCGCCACGCCGGGAGCGAGTACCCGAATCATCGTGAAGTTCGACAGCTACGTCGGCCGGTATGTGTGGCACTGCCACATCCTGGAGCACGAAGACAACGAGATGATGCGGCCCTATGAGATCGTCGCAAAAAGCCTATGAAGTGCTCGCAAAAAGCCGATGAAGTGGTCGCAAGAAGATAGAAGTATCACGCAGAACGCTTAGGCCATACCTTCGCATCCTGGTACATGCCCTCAAGTCGTTAGAGAAGTGGTGGCCAGAGACGGGATCGAACCGCCGACGCCGGCCTTTTCAGGGCCGCGCTCTACCACTGAGCTATCTGGCCTTGGCAATGCAGCTAAAACTCTCTCGATCGCGGGGCCGCCAAGACCACCCGCTCGCGCCATCTCTCTCACACCGCGCCCACACATCAAACCAGACCCCAATCCGACTCAAAACAGGTCTGTGTCCTAAGCGCCGCTGCCTCAACTATAACAACCCCCATCCGATCCCGCCACCCGAACGGAGGCAATGCCGACCCACCTCTCCCTCGACGGCATTTTCAAATAGACGCGTCCAGCCCACAGGTCTACAATTCGCGTGTCCTCTCCTTCCTTGATTCTCAGAGCTTTCCCAGGTGCCCACGTGCGCAAACCGATCCTCTCCCTCGCCCTCCTCGCCGCCCTCACCGCGCCGCTCGCCCTCCACGCCGAGCAGCCGCCCATCATCGATCGCAAACTCTTCTTCGGCGAAGTCGAGATCGCCGGCGGCCAAATCTCCCCTGACGGCAAGTTCTTCTCCTTCCTCAAACCCTACAAAGGCACACGCACCCCACCCTTCCCGCCGTGGCCGCCACCGGCGTCCCACCCACCCGCGCCCTCACCGATCTCAAAGGCGTCCGCACGCAGATCTACGCCGTCCCGCGCGCAAAGCCCGACATCCTCTACATCGGCCTCAACGATCGCGACAAGCGCTGGCACGACCTCTACGAACTCCACCTCTCCACCGGCGAAAAGAAGCTCGTGAAGCAAAACACCGCGCAGATCTCCGGATGGGACTTCGACAACGCCGGCAACCTCCAACTCGCCGCCCGCACCAACCAGGCCGGCGACACCGAAATCCTCCGCGTCTCCCCTGACGGCTTCAAGCAGATCTACTCCTGCACCGTCCTCGAAGGCTGCTTCGTCACCGGCTTCGACACCTCCGACAAACACGCCTACCTCGTCACCAACAAGGGCGACCTCAACCTCACCGAACTCGACAGCCTCGACCCCACCACCGGCGCCGCCACCAAGATCGAAAGCGACCCGGACAAGCGAGTAGACATCCAAGGCGTCGAAACCTCCGACATCGACCACCGCATCCTCTTCACCGAGTACGAAGACGACCGCACCCGCCTCTACTTCAAAGACCCCGCCTTCGAGCAGCAGTACCGCTTCCTCCAGTCCAAACTCCCCGGCAAGGAGATCCACTTCGGCGCCCGCTCCGCCGACGAAAACATCTGGATCGTCAACGCCTCCAGCAGCACCGAACCCGGCGAAACCTACCTCTGGAACCGCTCCGCCGGCACCCTCCAACTCCAGTTCCGCATCCGCGAAGATCTTCCCCGCGCCGACCTCGCCGAGCGCGTCCCGTACCACTACAAATCCTCCGACGGCCTCGACATCCCCGCCTACCTGACCCTGCCCAAAGGCCTCCCCGCGAAAAACCTCCCCCTCATCGTCTTCCCGCACGGCGGCCCCTGGGCGCGCGACTCCTTCGGCTACGACACCTTCGCCCAGTTCTTCGCCAACCGCGGATACGCCGTCCTCCAACCCAACTTCCGCGCCTCCACCGGCTACGGCAAACAATTCCTCAACGCCGGCAACGGCGAGTGGGGACGCAAAATGCAGGACGACCTCACCTGGGGCGTCAAAGCCCTCATCGCCGACGGCACCGCCGACCCCAAACGCATCGGCATCGCCGGCGGATCCTACGGCGGATACGCCACCCTCGCCGGCGTCGCCTTCACTCCAAACGTCTACGCCGCCGCCGTCGCCATCGTCGCCCCCTCCAACCTCATCACCCTCCTCGACGCCATCCCGCCCTACTGGGAAGCCGGCCGCAAACAGATGTACACCCGCATGGCCGACCCCACCACACCCGCCGGCAAAGCCCTCCTCACCGCCGAATCCCCACTCACCCAAGCCAAATCCATCACCACCCCGCTCATGGTCGTCCAAGGCAAAAACGACCCCCGCGTCAACATCCGCGAATCCAACCAGATCGTCGCCGCCGTCCGCGACAACCACAAACCCATCGAGTACCTCGTCGCCCCCGACGAAGGCCACGGCTTCGCCCGACCCATCAACAACCTCGCGATGGTCACCGCGATGGAAGAGTTCTTCGCCCAATACCTCAACGGCCGCTCCCAACACGACGTCCCCCCAGACATCGCCGCCAAACTAAAAGAAATCACCGTAGACCCCAAATCCGTAAGCGGCACCGTAGCCCTCAACGGAGCCCTAGCCACCCCAGCCGCAAAGTGAGCCAAACTGACCCTGAGGCGTCCGATGACGACACTCAACAAACTCGCTTGTGCACTTTGTTTCGTTGTCGCGGCTGCGGCCGGAGATGCGCAGACTCCGATCTACAGCTACACCGTTCCAGCAGGCGGGTACGCACCGAACGGCAACCTAACCGCGTACACCGACTCGGTCACGGGGACGTGGACGATGCAGTACGATCCGCTGAACCGTCTTCAGAACGCAACAGCCTCAGCGGGAGCCTACCAGGGGATCAACCTCCAGTGGCAGTACGACTCCTTCGGCAACCGTCTCAGCCAAACTCCCTCCGGCAACTCGAACGCATCGGTGCCCGTCCCTTGGGCGGCAAGGTACAACGCAAACAATTAGATGACCCGGGCCCCGGCTGCGGCACCAGAGTAGGATCTGGCCGGCAACGTCACTTTCGACGGCCAGGCGACTCATGTTGCGTATGACGCAGAGAACCGCGTCTGCGCGACGATGAACACCGTGCTGAATCCAGGGATGACGCAGTACATCTACAACGCCGAGGGACAGCGAGTCGCTAAGGGTTACGCCATCAACATCTACATCAACAACCCGGATGGGCTCCCGTTCTGCCCGACGGACATGAGCAACTTCGCTGTCACCGCCACCTACGTACTCGGACCCTCCGGCGAGCAGATGACCGAATTCGACAGCTCCGGTGCCTGGCAGCATACCAACGTCTTCAACGGTGGCCAGCTCCTGGCGACCTACGATACCCGCGGCCTGCATTTCCCCCAAACCGACCCCCTCGGAACCGTCCGCGTGCAAGTCTCAGACACCGGAACACCAGAAAAAACCTGCGCCAGCCTACCCTTCGGAGATGGCCTGACATGCACCGGCATCACCGACCCAACAGAACATCACTTCACCGGCAAAGAACGGGATACAGAATCAGGGCTCGACTACTTCGGGGCCAGGTACTACGGATCGAATATGGGCCGATTCATGAGCCCGGACTGGTCACCAGATGCTGAAGCCGTGCCATACGCAAAGTTGGATGACCCTCAAAGCCTCAATCTCTACGCCTACGTTGGCAACAATCCCCTTATCCGCATTGATGCAGATGGGCACTGCTGGCCGGACTTTCTTTGCAATTTCTTTACGGAAGTTAAGAACAAGGTTCTTCACGGCGAGTTCACCACCGATACATCGGCAGCGAAGATTCACCAGCTAGTCCGAGAAGATGCACAAAATCGAGCAAGAAGTCAGTACATGGAGCAGTTGAAGAGCCATCCGCCGGAGATACGATACGGCGTGGTCTTTACTCCGTTTACTTTGCAGTTCATAGGAGAGTTGGGCCGCCCGTCCTTTATTCCAAAAGACTGGAATGTGACAGACCCAGGTAGAGGCAGGCGAGAAGGTCTGAAGTTTCAAGACCCGAATAATCCTCACAACAACGTACGCATCATGAAGGGTGATCCAAACAGCTCGAACCCTGGCCAACAAAAAGACTACATGGTGATTCGTAAGAATGGTCAGACTCTTGACGCCAATGGGAATCCTTCAAACGATCCACTTGATTTCCATGTACCAGTAGGAGAAGAACTGCCCCCAGATCTATTTGGACCTCTCCCGTAAATCGGTCTCTCTCAAACCTAGAGGTGCTTCATGATGTCCCACGACGAATGGTTGAGCAAGCTTTTGGAAACTGCTCAACACACTGCTAGCCGCGAGTATCAGGAACAGAACTGGTTTCGCACGGATATAGGGGTGATTTGGCCGGACGAGGTCTATCACGATCTCGATGACCTCGCTTTCGATCTGTTCTTCGATACCTACTCAAAGGACTTCACTCTCGACCAGTTGAACGCTTGGAATCAGTTCAAAAGGCTGTTGGATGAATACGAGCACAAACTGCCCAAGTACCCGGACGCCCGCAAAGTCTTTAACGATCCGGACTGGCAACTGGTTCGTGATGCGGCAGCGCGGTTCGCTGCGGCCTTCGGGCAAAAGCGATCCGAACCGTCTCTGGCGGGTTGCAAGTAGCGCCACATCCTGACCAGCAGGCCGTCTTCGGAGGCGGTCTTGCTGCGTCTGGAGCCTTCCATCGGGAGCCGTGGCGCCGGAAGAAAAGACGCGGTGCTCTGCACCGGAAGTAGGGTGACACCCCTCCCCGTTCGGGTGTTTAGCTGGCCTGTGCGTGCGTGTGGCTCCCGCAGCAACGGCCCCCTGGAAGCAACCTCGCCCGGATTAGAAAAACAACGCTGCTTCGCATCGGCTGTAGGGGTGACACGTCATGTATGAAAGCGCATGTTGTCAAGGGGTCGGCTGTTTTTGTAGTTCTGTCTTCTCTTAGTCGCAATTCTGCGAGGCCGTGGCCCGCACGGCTGCTTTGGTGAATCGAGGTCTTGCATCTCCTTTCCGGTCGTTTTTCAGCTTCGTCCTTTGGTTAGCTCGTAATGTGGCTTCGTCATGAATCATGTATTCGCCGTGTCGCCGGTCCATCTTAGAGCGTGCCATCGATCAGAACTCGCCATGCTCCCCATGGAATTTACGAGCAGACATCTCCCGCTAGCTGGCTTCTGTGGCTCTGTCCCTACAAGTGTGTTACCAGGCAAATAACTCGTTGATCCGTTAATCCGTGGCCCCTTGATCCCGCCCTGATCCGAACCCCTCTCGCCACCAGCACCCGCACGATCTAAACTCATCCCGTGAGCCCCCCGACCCACCTTCCGACCAGCCACACCGGACCATGAACCTCCCCACCGCCACCGCGGCACTCGCACTCCTCTGCTCTTCCGCGGCCGCCCTCGCGCAGATCCCCTCCGCCCCAAACCTCACCACCCGCTCCACCCTCGTCCTCGTCCCCATCCTCGTCGAAACCAAAGCCGGCGCGCCCGTCCACGCCCTCACCGCCGACGACTTCACCCTCACCGACGACGGCGTCGAGCAGAAGATCAGCCTCGACGACGACCCCGGCGCCCGCCCCCTCGCCCTCGTCGTCGCCGTCCAGACCGGCGGCGCCGCCGCCCGCCGTCTCGACACCTACAAAAGCCTCGGCCTCATGGTCGAAGCCATCGTCGGCGGCGCCCCGCACACCGTCGCCGTCGTCGAGTTCAGCAGCCGGCCCCGCCTCGTCCAGAACTTCACACCCAACCTCAACACCATCACCGACACTCTCGCCGACCTCACCCCCGACGACAACGGCGCCGCCATCCTCGACAGCCTCAGCTTCTCCGTCAACCTCCTCCGCCAGGAGCCGCCCGCCTACCGCCGCGCCATCCTCCTCCTCAGCGAAACCGTAGACCGCGGCAGCACCGTCCCTCTCGAGGACGCCCTCCGCGCCGTCTCCGACACCAACACCGCCATCTACAGCCTCGCCTTCTCGACCGGCAGATCCGAGGCCGCACACTACGGCGACCTCGAACTCCCCCGGATCGGCCACACCAACCCGCATGCCAACCCACCGACCGGATGCATGGGCAAAGACCCCGATCCAGACCCCGACGCCACCCAAAACAAGGCCGTCCAGGCCTACGACTGCCTCACCCAACTCGCGCCTCCGCTGGCCCTCGCCAAGATGGCCGCCATCCTCGCCACCGACAGCCTCCGCCGCAACGCCCCCAAAACCGTCGCCGAACTCACCGGCGGCGAATTCTTCGCCTTCAAAGACACCCGCTCCCTCGAACGCGCCCTCACCGCGATCTCCAACCACATCCCCAACCAGTACGTCCTCAGCTTCCATCCGGCGTCCCCGCACACCGGCCTCCACACCCTCAAACTCACCCTCAAAGCCCACCCCGACCTCACCCTCAAAGCCCGAACCAGCTACTGGGCCGACCCCGATCCACCGCCGTCCCATGCGCCCTGACTACGACAGACAGGCTGCTACGCGACCCGCCCTCAGCGCACCGGAAAACACACTTCCCGTTACCAAAGGTTTCTCCGGCGCCCTCAGCCGCAAGGTGTACCCTCCTCACACCTGTCTGCTGTCTTGCCTCAGCCTTCCGCCCGTTAAACCTTGGAGGGTCCCTTGCGTCTACGTCTGCTCGTCTCCACCTCCGCGCTGCTTGCGGCTGCCTGCTCGCCCGCCCTCGCCGAGGACTTCCTCTTCACCCTCACCAGCACCACTGGAACTCCCACCACCATCAGCTTCACACTTCCCGCAACGCCGACAATCACTGAAGTCAATGGCGACGATGCGTTCACCCTGGGCGACGTTCCGATCGACTTCAACGGCGTAACGATGAGTGAACAGGTCGAGTTCTACGGCGCCGGCGAAGACCTCGGCGGCTTGGCAATCTACAACGGACCGACGGCTTTTGTGAATACATTCGGTCCGCAACTCTTTGGCGGAACGATCAACAATCCAATTCTTTCCGCCGGCGGCCCGTACGTGTTGACCAGTCAAGGGGACAATAATATCTACGCAAACAACTTCACTCTCAACATCTCGCCGGCAGGCGCTTCGGTGACCCCGGAGCCATCAGGCATCGTCCTGCTCGGCACTGGGCTGCTTGGCGCGATCGGGATGGTCCGCCGCCGGTTTACTTCGGACGATCGATCGATCGCGTCCTAGAGCTCGACCCATTCGCCATGCGAGCCAACCGCCGGGCAAGCGTCCAGTGCGCATAGCAGAGGCCGCGAGAGCTCCCACTGTAGAGCCTTCTCTAGCGAGCGTAAGGCGGCGATCTGCGGAGCAAGGTGTTGGCGGCCTATGCGGCGGGCAAGAGCACGTTGAAAGAGTTGGCGGAGCAGTTCGGGATGAGCTTCGGCTAGAGCGGTTTTCCTGCAGGTGTATAGCGAAACCACAGATCTCATGGCCGTTTTCCCCAATGAAAACGGCGCCCCCACACTCTATCCGACTCACAGCAACAGGAAAACCGCTCTAGGTGGCGAGGATCCACGCGGTGGAGCGGCGGACCGGGAGCCGGACCCGACCGCCGCAGAGGTGCCGAGGGCGTCCCAGTGGCATCGACGCCGACTCGGTGCCGACATAGTGAAGCAACGTCCCGACCTCGTTCTGCGCGAGTTGCAGCAGGATCTGCTGGAAGCCGGCACGCGTCTGCGCAGTGGAGAGACCTGCAGTTTTGCAACCGCCGGAACTATACCTGTGTGAAAACAGCTCTAGAAAGACAGATCCAACGGAATCGAAGGCTGAACATTACGGTTGGCCCACCGCGGCTGAATCTGTGCCTCCCGATTCTCTCAATCTGCTCCTCTACGTGTTCAACGCACCTTGGCGTAGTTCCCCTCCAAACTAGCTAACTAGAAACAGACAACCCAGAGAGCCCGGCACACGCCGGGCTCTCTCAAATCACCGGCCTGAGCCTCGAGATACGAGCTCAGGCCCTTTGTTTTGAATATTTTGCACACAAACAAGGGGGATGGGGGCCCCACCACATGACCGAACAGATCCAGACCACACCCAAGCGCTTCCAGTGCCGCCACATCCATACCGAAGGCCGCCACTGCAGGAGCGGGTCAGGATCGCGCACCTGAGGCGTGTGCTCGGTCGCCTTGGGTCTCGGCTAAAAAAGTCGCTCTTATGCCACCGAGCGCGATATCAGAAAAAACTGCCGCCACCGCGAAGCCTTCCTCGCGCGGCTCGGCCAGATCGGCGCGCGAAGACCTGATTATCTGGACGAGAGCGGGGTTCCGCAGAGATGAACCGCTACGACCCTGTACTACCCGCCAGCGGTCTACTCCCGCAAAGGCTCAATCACCGCCGACATATCCATCTCCCCAAACCCCGCCGCACTCGCTCTCTCAAACATCTCCCGAGCCGCCCTCGCCATCGTCAGATCCACCCCCGCCGCCTCCGCCGCCGCGCCCGCATACGCCAGGTCCTTGCTCATCAGCCGGAGGAGAAAGTTCACCCCATACTCCCGCCCCGTCATCCGCGCCGATATCGTCCCAAATATCGGACTTCCCGGCGCCCCCCGCTTCAGGATGTCGAGCGCCTTGTCCCGATCGAGACCACTCCGCTCGAGCCAGGCAATTCCCTCCGCCAGCGACGCCACCTGCACCCCCGACAAAAAGTTGTTCACCAGCTTCATCCGGGCGCCACTCCCGAGCGGCCCCAGGTGCACAATCTCCTTTCCCATCGCACCCAGCACCGGCGTCGCCGCCCGCAACGCCGCCTCCGATCCACCCACCAGAAACGTAATCTGCGCCGTCTCCGCCTGTGGTCGGCTCCCCGTCACCGGCGCATCCAGCAACTCCAACCCACGCGCCCCCGCAGCGGCCCCGAGCTCCTCCACCCACGCCGGACTCAGCGTACTCGACTCCACCAGCACCGCCCCCGCCTCGGCCGTCGCGAGTGCACCGTTCTCCCCCATCCACATCTTGCGCGACGCCTCATCGTCAGACACCATCGCCACCACCACCTCCGCCCCCTTCACCGCATTCGCCGGCGAGTCCGCCACCCGTGCGCCCCCGTCCACCAGAGATTGCGCCTTCGCCGCGGTCCGGTTGTACACCGCCAACCCAAACCCGGCCTTCAACAGGTTCTGCGCCATCCCCAAACCCATCGTCCCCAACCCCAACATCGCCACCTTCGCCATCTTCTCCTCCAGAAATCACCGCGATCAGCGGACATCTTCACAACGTCGCGCCCACACGGCAAGCCACTCATACCCAACCTGCCGTTAGATGCCTTGCCTGTCGCACGCAAGGTGTGATCCCCTGAGCGCAACCAGACACACTTCATCGCACCGCTGCGCCGCCGAACGGAGCTGCTGGCCCACCCCTGCCCCGTCCAGCCGCACTCTATCCGACTCACAGCAACAGGAGAACTGCTTAGTTGTGGAGTCTCAACAGGTTGTTCCGATCGAGACCTGATCGGGCGATGGGTGACGACAAGCCGAGGCTAGCATGAGGTCGGTGCAAGATGTACTGGTGCAGCCAGGGGCCAAGTGCCTGATTTCATTCGTGGAGTTCTGGTGGGTGCGGGCGTAGGCCCACTCGCGCACTGCGGTTTGGATGAAGCGCTCGGCCTTGCCGTTGGTGCGTGGCGTATAGGGCCGGGTGCGGCGGTGCTTGAGTGCCAGCGTGCGGCAGGCCTGGGCGAAGGCACGGGAGCGGTATGCCGAACCGTTGTCGTGAGCACGGCCCTGAAGTGGATGCCGAGCCGGGCGTAGTACGCCAGAGCGCGGCATGGAGGAAGTGCAACACCGAAGCCAGTTTCTCGTCCGGATACATCCCCGAAAACCGATGCGGCTATGGTCGTCGATGGCGACATGGACGCTCTGCGAACTGATGCCACGCACCGTATCGCGGCGGTCGCCTGTGACCCTGTGGCTGGGCTGAGCGATGCGGACCAGCTTCTTGACATCGCACCAGCTTCTTGACATCGACCAGCACTTTGATAACCGGGTGCAGCAGATCGCCGGCGCGGCCATGCTCATAGCACTGCACAGGGAGCTTGGGCTCCAGATCCGCATCCGGCTCAGCCGCGCACGCCGCAGAAGGCGGCTTACGGTGGAGCGGCTGAGACCGTTGGCCTGGGCGATCCGGTACCCCGTCCAGCCCTCCGTTCGCAAGCCTTGGGATCCGCTGAACCTGCTCAGCGGACGTGGGCTGCCGCAGGTGCCGCGGACACGAGCTGCGGTCCGGCAGGCTTGCGCCCCCTGTTCACGATACCGCGTCGTCGCAAACGCAGCCAATCAGTTCTCGATCCGATGTACAAGCTATTGAAACCTCACATCTAGAGCACCGTCGCGCCTTCCATCGGCTGACAATCTGCTCAACAATCTGCTGCATCGGCCAGGTCGAATCCACCTCCAGGTCATACCTCCAGAACGCATGCGTCTTGAGATGAAACAGACCCTCCCCGATCGTCCGATCCCCACGCAGGCGCTCTCTCCGCTCGATCTCCTCCCGAGGTGCGTGAACCCCGACAGAGAACACGTCAAACGGAGCAAGCACATCCCCCAGCTCGTCTGCCCAACTCTGCTCCTCAACAATGTGCTCCACCAAAAGATCATTCCCGGCCGCGGCAAACGCCGCAATCGAACGATGGAACCCCACGAAAAATCTTTCCCGGCCAGCCCCACGCGCCTCCGGATCAAGCGGCCGAAACCCCGCGTCCGCAAGCTGATCCGACGCGTAATAACAAAAGGAAGGTCCCAGCGCCGTTCGTAACGCCCGCGCTATCGTCGACTTGCCCGCGCTCGAAGTGCCGTTCAATAAAATAATCCGGCCTTTCACATGACACCTCCCATGAATCTAGCTCTAGCTGCGCAAGCTCGACCTGGAGCCAAGTACCCGGTCCCTGTGCACACCGGATTGCATAACCGCATCACTCACTTGTCTGCTTTGCCTGCTTGGCAAATCCCATTTACGTCGAAGCCACAGAGTACGAGAATGGGCTTTCCATTCGCGCTTGGAATCACATTTCCGCTCTGATCTGTGAGCGAAGACGCTGTCTATTGTTGAGACCGACTATTGATTCGCGGAAACGTAAGAACTGCATTCAAGATCAGACGGTGCATTCGTCAGACTCCTTCTAGGGCGTGTTCACACTAGCGAAGGGCTTCCACGATGAGGGCGAAGTTGAGG
>CAXTYQ010000064.1:0-19442 GCA_964248505.1 uncultured Acidobacteriaceae bacterium | reverse complement strand
GGCAGCGTGCGGACCCCCCTCGGCCGCCGTCCCAGGTCCCGGCGCTCCAGGGTGTGGAGCGCGTTCGCGACCTGCGCGCCCATCGGCTGCCCCCCGCCGCCGTTGCCATCGCGGCCCGCCCCGCCTTCGGCACCCTCCAAAGCCCGCGCCAACAACGTCCGGCTCTCCCGGTCCGGAGCCACATCGAGCGGATTCTCAGGCGCCGGAGCCCCCGCCAGAGCCTCGATCAACCCCGCCGCCGGGAGACCGTCGGCCCACTCGGGGTGCTCCGCCAATCGACCCGCCGCCAACCTCCGTGCCTCGTCCGCTTCGCCCAGAACCAGCGCACGCAAGATGATTCGCTCCGTCTCACTCGCCGGCTCGTGCGCGACTGTCCGCACGCTCTCCACCCGCGTCGCCGCCGCCTGGCGGATCTCCTGGCGCAACAAGGCCGAATCCACCCCGAGCTTCTGCGCCGCATCCTCGGCAAACTCTGTCCGCTCCAAGGCGTTCGGCATCCGGCGGATGTGCGGCAGCAGATAATTCATTGCCTTGACCTTGCTCTCCGGCGTCCGGCCGCCAAACTCCTTGCGTGCCCGGTCGATCAGGTAATCCGAGTACCGCCGAGCGCCGCGCAGCTCCGCCATATACGCCTGCACGCCACGCTCGCGGATAAACCGGTCCGGGTCCATGCCACCCTCAAGCGTCACCACCTTGACCGCGAATCCCTCCTCGACCAGCGCGGCAATCGACTTCTCCGTCGCCCCCTCACCGGCTCTATCCGCGTCAAAGTTCACCAGCACATTCTTGGTAAACCGCCCCAAGAGCCGGATCTGCGCCTCCGTAAACGCCGTCCCGGAGGTCGCCAGGACGTTCCGCACCCCGGCCATATAGACCGAAATGCAATCCATCTGACCCTCGACCAGAAGGGCAAAGTCGTGCGTCCGCACGTCGGTCTTGGCCTTATCGAGGTTGAACAGGACCTGCCCCTTCGAATACAGCGCCGTCTCGGGCGAGTTCATATACTTCGCCACCGGCCGGCCCTTGTCGTCCACGTCCTCCATCGCCCGCGCGGTAAACGCGATGGTCTTTCCGGCCTCGTTTGCGATCGGAAACGTAATTCGCCGGCGAAACTTCGCGTACATCGGCCCCGGCGCGCCGTCCGCCTGCTCCTTTGCGCTGAATAGACCGCTCGCCCGCAGGACGTCTTCCGGGAAGTGCGCCCGCAAACGCTCCCGCATGTCGTTGTAGTCGTCCGGCGCATAGCCGATGCGGAACTTCGCGACCGTCTCGGCCGAAACTCCGCGGCCGGTCAGGTACTCCCGCGCCCGCGCCGCGGCAGGGCTCCTCAGCCCCGCCTCAAAGTATTGCGTCGCCGCCTCGTGGATGTCGATCAGCTGACGCCGGAGCCCCGCCTCCTGCGCCTCCTCAGGCGAACTCCACTCGCGTTTTGGCAGCGCAATCCCAGACTTCGCCGCGACGGCACGCACCGCCTCCGGAAAGCTGAGGCTGTCGATCTTCATCACAAACGTGAAGACATCGCCCTTCTCGTGGCAGCCAAAGCAATAAAAGTAGTTGTGCGTCGCGTTCACCGAAAACGAGCCCGTTTTTTCCTTATGGAACGGACACAGCCCCGTGTAGTTCTGCGCACCCGTCTTGCGCAAACGCACATACTCGCCGATCACCTTGACGATGTCGGCCTGCCCCTTCACGGTCTGTGCAAAGTTATCTGGCACCGCCTAATCCCAGGGGTTGAGCACAGCGGCACACATCGGTTCAAAATGACGTACGTTGCGCGTTACCACCGTCATCCCATGCACCAGCGCGGTCGCGGCAATCAGAGCGTCGCGGTCCGGACGGGTTGTCGGAACCTGCAGCGAAGCACACCGCTGAGCTACCCGAACGTCCACAGAGAGCACACGTCCTACAAAGTCCGGCAAAACTCTCTCTTCAAGCCATGAGCGCAGCATCGATCCTTTAATCGCATCACGCCGCTCTGCTCGCAAGACGCCGAGTGTCAACTCGAACACAGTTACGCTCGAGAGATAGAAGTCCTCGTCCGGCGCCGATCTCACCCACTTGGCAAAGTTTGGATCGACTCGCCCGTGCGGAAGCTTGCGCAACTCGGAAACGACGTTGGTATCCAGCAGAAGCATTACTCGAAGTCAGCAGCCCGAAGTTCAAGCTCCCACCGTGGTGGATCAAAATCAATGTCTTCGCCTCCAGGCATACCCAGCGCCTCAAGGAATCTCCGTCCGCGCAATGGCTTCGTCTCTGCGGCAACGCTCTTCTCGCTGCCTTCCGCCAGTCGTGCATACTCCGAAATACTAAGAAGAACGTGGGCTGGCTGGCCGCCATCCGTGATGATCACCGGCCCTCGGTAAGCAGCTTTTCTCGCACCTTCCGTGTCTTGAATGAACTCTCGGCTCGATAAAGTTGTCGATCCCACAGTTGGCCTCCCTCTAGGTAAGTCGATGGTACTACTGAGACCAAAACCTCGGTCCACAAATCCTCAATGCTATGCTTCGCCACATGCCCCAAACGCTCCCCGGCCTCCTCAGCACCCTTGCGGCCCTGCCGCTGCTCGCGGCTCTCCCTCTGCGGGCGCAAACCGCACCGGCGCTCGACCCCACCGCCCGTCTGCTTCAGCGCCTTGCCGACGCCCCCGGTCCGCCGGGCGCCGAGGAGCCTGTTCGGGCCATCATGGTCGCCGGCATGAAGCCGCTTGCGACCGCGCCCATTCGCTACGACGGCATGGGCTCGGTGATCGCGCAGCAGGGGTCCGCAGGGCCGCGCATCATGGTCGACGCCCACATGGACGAGCTCGGCGGCATGGTCCGGCGCATCACCCCTAACGGCTTTCTCACCATGCAGATGCTCGGCGGATGGCTCGACCAGGCGCTCGTCGACCAGCGCTGGATCATCCTCGGCTCGAAAGGCCCTGTCCACGCCGTCACCGGCATCCGCGACATCCACGTCGTCCCCGCGGACGAGCGCACACGGGTCTTCCCGCGCGACAGTCTCTACCTCGACGTCGGCGCCAAAGATGCACAGGAGGCCGCCGGCATGGGGCTCGAGCCTGGCGACCCCGTGGTCCCCGACGCGCCCTTCACCGACATGAACGGCTCCGGCAACTACCTCGGCAAGGCCTGGGACGACCGCATCGGCTGCGCCGTGCTGCTCGAAGCGATGCGCCGCACCGCGACCGCCCCACACCCCAACCAGATCTTCTTCGTCGCCACCACGCAGGAAGAGATCGGCCTCCGGGGCGCCCGCACCGCTGCCCAGACCGTCAAACCCGACGTGGGCATCGCCATCGAGGGCGGCATCACGGGCGACACCGCCGGCGCCCACCCCGAGGAGACCCAGGCCCGGCTCGGCGGCGGGCCCGGCATCTTTCTCTACGACAGCAGCACTATCCCCAACCGCAAGTTCGTCGCCCTGGTCCGCGCCACCGCCGCGGCTAAATCGATCCCGCTCCAGCTCGACCTCGTCCAGGGATACGGCGACGATTCGGCCGAAATTCAGACCACCAACGGCGGCACACCCACCGTCAACCTCGTCGTTCCCGTCCGTTACACGCACGCTCACAACGGCATCGTCAACCGACGCGACTTCGACCGCATGGTCGATCTTGTCGTCGCCCTGCTCGCGGAGATGGACGCAAAGACCGTCGCCGACCTCCGCGACTTCACTCCAGCCCCATAGCCCTGCCACCGCCCCCGCAGCAAAGAACTTCATCCCAGCAGCCGTGTCTATACCACCAAAGAACAGTGGTGGAACTCACACCGCGCTGATATAAAAACGCATCGCCCTCATCGGAGCGATGACACCGAGGTTCCTATGGGCATCACCAGGCTGGTCCGCAGATTTGTCATCGCCGCCGCTCTCGCCGCGCTTCCCTCCGCCTCCTTCGCAGGCATCTTTCTCTCGGTCGGCATCGCCCCGCCCGTGCTCCCCGTGTACACCCAACCGCTCTGCCCCGGCGACGGCTACATCTGGACCCCCGGCTACTGGGCCTACAGCGACGAGGGCTACTTCTGGGTCCCCGGCGTATGGGTGCAGCCACCCACCGTCGGCTATCTTTGGACGCCCGGCTACTGGGGCTGGGGCGGCAGCGCCTTTATCTTCCACGAAGGGTACTGGGGACCGCACGTCGGCTTCTACGGCGGTGTCAACTACGGCTTCGGCTACGGCGGCTCCGGCTACGAGGGCGGATACTGGCAGGGCAACCGCTTCGCCTACAACCGCGCCGTCAACAACATCAACGTCAGCAATGGGATCAACGTCTACAACAGGTCGGTCGTCAACAACGGCGCTTATAACCGCATCAGCTACAACGGCGGCAACGGCGGCATCCAGGCTCGCCCCAGCTCGCAGGATCAAGCCTTCACCCGTGAACAGCACGTGCCGGCTACCCAGAACCAGATGGCGCACCTGACCTCGGCCAGCCAGAATCGCGCGCAGTTCGCTTCCGTCAACGGCGGCCGCCCGGCGCTCGCTGCCCAGCCCCGCGTCGGCGACCGCCCCAACGTCGTCCCCGCCCGCGGCGCACAGCCCCTCAACACCACCAACCGCCAGGGCTTCGGCGGCGGTGCACAGGGACAGGCAGCTCAGCAGACGAACGGAGGCAACAACCGTCAGTCTCCCAACGGCAACGTAAATCGCAACTCAAACCCGGCCTATACCTCCAACGGCCAGAACCGCAACCAGCCCCAGACTTACAACAACAACGCCAACCCGAACCAGCCTTACAATCGCAACGGCAATCAGACGCAGCCTTCCAACAACAATCAGGGTCGGCCGGCCCAGTCTCAGGTTCGCGAGCAGCAGCCTACCTCTCCTCGCGCTCAAGCACCGCGGACTGAAGCTCCGCCGCGCAACGAGCAGCCTCGCTCCGAACCCCGCTCCGAGCCGCGCGAGGGTGGCCGGGACCGGTAGCGACTAACGAACCTGAGGGCCCGGCGGAATGCCCGGCCCTCAGACCTTCACCTTCGCTTCTCTACCGAATCACCACCCGCATCCGGCCGCCAGACCCCGATCCAGTTCCCTCGGTAAAGACCACCTCCCGGTCACTCATGGTCGCCACCCCGGCCCCGCCAATCGCCTCCGCTGCTCCGTCCGCCGGCGTCAAGCACGCCATCCCCTGAACACAGCTCAGACCTGTCGGGACCGCCTCCCGGCGATCGACGTGCCGCACCAGAAACATCCGGCGCCCGCCATCTTCCTGCACCAGCACGTCGTTTGAAAAGTCGATAAACACCCGCGCGCCCTCGACCAGAACACCGTTGCGCTCCACCTTGCCCAGCGGGTCGCGCAAGTACAGCCGGTCCCGCCAGACCACCAGAAGCACCACAAATACAACCACGAGCAGCAGCAGAAATCGCCTCAAATCGTCACCTCCAGAGATCGTCCCGCTGCATCGCTGTTTTCAAGTGTTCTGCCAGACATCACCGTTTCTCCTCGTGATACTCCTGCTCCGTGTTGATCCCCCACAGCGCTGCCTTGTCGACACGCCCCGCCACAATCCCGTCCACCACCGTCATGGCTGTCAGCATGCTGTGGTCCTGATTGTTGTACTTATGCATCCCATTCCGGCCGACCAGAAACAGATTCGCAAACCCGTCCGTCCACGCTCGCAGCTCGTCAAACCGGCTATACGTCCCGAAGTACGCCGGATACGTCTTCGGCACCCGCACCACGTGCCCGTCCAGCACCGCCTCCGGATCGACGATGCCGATCTTCGCCAGCTCGGCGATCGCAAACCGCTTCAACGCCTCGTCGTCCATGCGCCACAGATCGTCCGTGTCGTAGCAGAAGTATTCGAGCCCGATCCACACCTTTTCCGGGTCCGCCACCAGATGGGGACTCCAGTTGTTGAAGATCTGCAGCCGACCCAGCAGGACATCCGGCTCCTGCACATAGATCCACGTATCCCGCAGCAGCCCCCCATCGGCCTCCCGAACTTTGAGCCGGTCGCACAGGAGCCCCACCGTAATGAAGTCGCGATACTGCAGGCCCTCCGCAACCTCCCGCACATCGGCCGGCACGGGGCAACCGCCACGCTCAAGCGCCCTCACCAGATCGCGCATCGGCATCGTCGAAAAGAAATAATCCCCTGCAAACTTCTGCCGTTCGCCCCCCGCGTGCGTTGCTTGGACCGCCACCACCCGCCCCGCGCCGTCGGTCTCGACCGCCTCCACCCGCCAGCCCGTGCACACCTCCCCGCCGGCCTCGCGCACCAGCTCCGCCACATGCTCCCACATCTGCCCCGGCCCAAACTTTGGATACAGAAACCGCTCGATCAGGCTTGTATCGGTCCCCTTCTGCGCCACGTCCAACCGCCCTGTCGCGCCGCCTCGAGCACCGCGCCCACGCCGCCCGAAGACCGTCTTCCGCACAAAGTGTTTCACCGCCACGGTCAGGCTCAGACCCTTGATCCGCTGCGCCCCCCA
Source organism: uncultured Acidobacteriaceae bacterium (assembly GCA_964248505.1). GTDB lineage: Bacteria > Acidobacteriota > Terriglobia > Terriglobales > Acidobacteriaceae > Edaphobacter. The sequence continues at coordinate 13,008 of CAXTYQ010000064.1, read as the reverse complement.
CTCCGCCGAGATCTCCGAGCACGGAGTCCCCCACACCTTTTCCGTATAGCTTTTGAAAAACGTCCGGTAGAGCTCACGCCCAAACCGGTTGATCAGAAAGTCCTCCAGGCTGCGCTCCGGCTCGATCTTGCGCACCTTGGCCGCGAAGTAGCTTAGCCCCACCCGCGCCACTCGCACGGCCCCGAGGTTCCTCAGCGTGCGCGCGCCCAGCGAGATCGGATAATCGAAGAACTTTCGCAAGTAGTAGATCCGGCTTTTGCGCGGCCGAATCAGCATCACCAGGTCAGGATCCGCCGGCGCCCTCACCTCGACCACCGTCTCGGTATGCGCCGTCGCGTCCCTGTCCACAGCCCAGTCCTCCTCGCCCGCCGGATCGGTCTCCTCCGTCTCCGTCACGACCGCGATCGGCCCCACGCCTCGCAGCACCGGCTCTTCCGGGAGCCGCGCCGGGACCTCCACCACTCGCGTCCTTCCCTGATACGCAATCTCCGTCGCGGAGGCGTCCTCAAGCTTCGGCGGCAGGAGATCCATCCACCACCGCATCACCCGGTCGCTTTTCGAAAAGAACCGGTGCCCCCCGATATCCATCCGGTTGCCCTTATACCGGATCGTCCGCGAGATCCCCCCGATCTCCTCGCTCTGCTCCAGCACGACCGGCACAACATCGGTCCGCCGCAACAGCTCTAGGGCTGCCGTCAAACCAGCTGGGCCCGCCCCAATAATCACCGCACGCCTGGCCACTCCGTCTCCCGCCGCTCGTAGCCCATAGCTCGTAGCCCAGCCTCAAAGTATACGAGCGACAACGCCTTCTCCTCGCCCCCGCCTCTTCTCCGCCGCCCACCCGATAGCTCCGGCGAAATATTTTCCCTGCTTCCGACAGTTGATGACGCCGCTTTGCGCATTGGTCTACCAGAGCCATCCTCTCCGCTCCAAGAAGAACCTTTGCAGCTTCGACTCCTCTGTGCGGGGGCCACACGCGCTTGGGAGAAGGCCGTCCGATGCCATTCACGTCAACCTCGATCCGCAGATCCCACAGGAGCCAACCCATGAGCACGCGTACCTGGATCCCCAAGCTACTCCTCTCTGCCGTCCCCGCCCTCCTCGTTCCCTCCCACGCGCTCGGCAACTCCCTGACCCTGACCTCCCAGGGCGTCGCCGACGGGTTTACGCTTTCGAACTTCGCCACTACAAATCCGGGCTACGTGGGCTGCTGCAGTGGACCGTTCGGCGTCGCCGTCACATCAGGCGGCAACATCCTCGTCAGCACAGGCGCAGGTAGGACCTACCTCTTCAACGACTCCGACGGGCAGACAACCGGTTCAGCCCTGTCCTCGCGAGCGTCCAACTCGGGCACCAACGCCTACGCCACCATCGGCGGCCAGGCCTACGGTACCCAGAACGGAAGATACGTCGAGTTCACGGCCGCCGGTACGGTCGACCACGTTCTTACCGGCGTCACTGCTTCTCCCTATCTCGGCATGTGGGGCAACCCAGCCAACGGCCACATACTCGCGGCCAGCTACTCCGGGATCATCGATATTGATCCGCTCGCGAATGGCGGCGCCGGCTCCTTTCGCCTCGTCAACACTGTCCTTCCGGACGGCGTCACTGTCTCGGCTGACGGCCTCACCGTCTACGCCGAAGTCGGCGGCCAGATCATCGGATACAGCATCGCCACGGGAGCCCAGACCTTCGCCTCGGGCAACCTCCCCGGTCTCAGCGGCGCGGATGGCTCGGGCATCATCAGCAGTGCCAACAGCCTCAACGGCGACATCGTCATCAACTTCAACGGAAACGGCGTCAACAGCGGAGGCATCGGCCTTCTCGATCCCACCACACACATGTTCACCATCCTCGCTACCGGGGGCACGCGCGGCGATTACGTCTCGCCCGACACCAACAACGGGACCCTGTTTCTCGACTTCTCCGACACGGTAGAACGCCTCTCCTGCGGTCCTGACTGCAGCATCGGCGGCGTGCTGCCGCAGCCCAATCCCTCCGCCATCCCGGAGCCGGGGACGTTTGCTCTCTTGGGCACCGGTCTGTCGTTGCTGACCGCTGCCGTCCGGCGCCAAAGAAGCAAAGCCTAGTGCGCGCCTGCCGCTCTGTCGTGGGGGCGGTGGGTGCACTCTCCGTCCCCCACGTGACGCGCTCCAAGGCAGAAAGCTCGCTGAGTTCCAGCAAGTCCGTCTGCACAGAGCTCCCCCAACCGGGACCGTCGACGCTCTCCGGCGCCTTGCGGTCCTCTTTGGGGCATCTGGATCTACGCGGGGAAGTTCTTGCCGCAGTTTCGAGTGCGCCTACATCCCCTCCCGTTCCGCGTAGTCGACCGTGTGTGGCCGATACGCCGCGGTGTGTCCCATCCGAATCGGATAGTTGCACAACGCGCACCGAAGAGGTTGGTGTTCGGGATCCGCGGCGATATGGTACTTCGCTCGGCAGCCTGGGCAAAGGTGTTCAGTGGTCTTCATCGTAAGAACAACGTAGCAGAGCGCGCGTCGCACGGACGATAACGCGTTGGGGTCACCGCTCTACATCCTCCGTACTTCCGACACCCCCAGCAGTACCCAGACCTCGTTATACTGGAGCTCGATTGGGGAGCAAGGGTGATCGATGTCTTTTAGATGGAGCAAGCTAGCGTTTTGCGCTGTGGTAACCGGTCTCAGCATTGCCTCGGCGAGCGGTGCAGGCCGCGACAACCGAGACAGCCGAGACAGCCAGGAACACGGGCCGAGGCCGACCTCCACCGGCGCCGAAGCTCAGCCCAGCACCGACGCTCTTCCACCCGACTCCACCACCGATGGGTCGGTCACCGTCGTGGGCGGCCAGCGCATCGCGTACCGAGCCGTCGCCGGCATCCTTACCGTCGGCGCCACCGACCAGGAAGACGCGTCGATCGGCTTTGACGGCCGGCTTCTCCCAAATTCCGGTATTAAGCCGCCTGACAAGGACAAGCCCGAGGACGCGCCCGCCACGGCGCGCATGTTCTACACCGCCTACTTCCGCACCGCCGGCGGCCCCGGAGCCGCGCCCGACCCAGCCCGCCCCGTCACCTTTCTCTACAACGGCGGCCCCGGCTCCTCCACGATGTGGCTCCACATGGGCTCCTTCGGCCCCAAACGCGTGGTCACCACCGACGTCCAGCACGACACCGCCGCACCCTACCGCATCGTCGAAAACCAGTACAGCCTGCTGGACGCGAGCGACCTCGTCTTTATCGATGCGCCCGGCACCGGCCTGAGCCGCATCCTCGGCAAAGACAAGGAAAAAGCCTTCTGGGGAACCGACCAGGACGCGCACGCCTTTGATCGCTTTATCCGCCGCTTCCTCTCCAAGTACAACCGCTGGAACTCGCCCAAGTACCTCTTTGGCGAGAGCTATGGAACCACCCGCTCCGCTGTTGTCTCGAATCTGCTCCAGAACGTCGACCTGAACGGCGTCATGCTCCTGAGCCAGATTCTCTCGTTCGACAACACCGCCGACGGCCCCGAAGCCAACCCCGGGACGGACCTCGGCTACGTCACCAGCCTCCCCTCTTTCGCGGCCACGGCCTGGTACCACCACAAGATCCCGGGCCAGACTGCAGGCCAGACGGGCGACCTCGCACCCGTGCTCAAGCAGGCCGAAGAGTACGCTCTCGGCGAGTACGCGAGCGCTCTCCTCCTCGGCTCGGACCTGCCCGAAGCTCGCAAGCGCGCCGTTGCCGAGAAGCTCACCAGCTTTACCGGAATTCCCGCCGATTACTGGATGCGCGCCGACCTCCGCGTCTCCGGCGCCCAGTTCGCCCGCGAACTCCAGCTCCCCGAAGGCCTGACCACCGGACGTCTCGACTCGCGCTACCAGGGACCGCCGATGCGACCGCTCAACGCCGAGACCGACTACGACCCGTTCACCAATGCCATCGGATCGGCCTACACCGCTGCCATCAACAGCTACGTTCGCCAGGACCTCAAATTCGGCGAGCAGATGACCTACAAGCCGAGCGCGTACGGCGATCCGGGCTTCAGCTGGGAGCTTCGCCACCGGCTCCCGTTCGAGGGCCGCCCCGACACCAGCGTCAACGTCATGCACGACCTCGCCAGCACCATGAAGCGCAATCCGAAGATGCGCGTGATGCTGATGGGCGGATACTTCGACCTCGGCACGCTTTACTTCGGCTCCGAGTACGAGATGAAGCACCTGCCGATCCCGCGCGCGCTCGAGAGCAACATCTCCTTCCATTTCTTCCCGACCGGACACATGGTCTACATCAACGAAGACGCCCTGCGCGGCATGCACGACTACGCGGCCGCCTTTATCCGGGAGACCCAAACCGGCCGCTAGAGCGGTTTTCCTGTTGCTGGGAGTCGGATAGAGTGTGGGGGTGCCGTTTTCATTGGGGAAAACGGCCATGAGACCTGTGTCTTCGCTATACACCTGCAGGAAAACCGCTCTAGTCTAAAGGCCCAGCCGCGCCAGGGCGCCTGACATCCGTCCCACCACGGCCGCCCACGTATAGCGCTCGAGCACGATCTTCCGCCCGCGCGCGCCCATCTCGGCCAGCCGCCCCGGATCCTCTAAGAGCGCCACCAGCTTCGCGGCCAGCTCCTCGGCGTTGCCCTTGGATACCGTGTCCCCGTTCACCCCCGGCGTCACCGTCTCGCCCAGCGCCCAATCCCCGGTCACCAGGCAGGGCAAACCGTACAGCATGGCCTCCAGCGGAGCGATGCCGAACGGCTCATAGAGCGACGGCAAGACAAACAGGGAAGCCGACCGGAAGAGCGCCTCCAGCTCCGACCTCTGCGCCGGGTCGCTCTTGCTCAGGAAGCCGTGGTAGACGACTCCCGCCGGCCCTGCCGCCGTCTCGGCCGGTCGTGCCGGCCCAGCCACATGCAACTCGGCCTCTGGAAGCGCCTCCCGCACCCGCTCCCACGCCCGCAAGAGTACATCGCCGCCCTTGCGCTGAAACTCCGCCCCCAGGAACAGCACGCGCGCCCGACTGTAATCCTTGTCCGGCGCCGGCGGGGCGGGGATCTCGTCCAGATTGACCGCGCCTCCCACGTTGAAGACGCGCTCGGCCGGCACGTGGAAATCCCGAATAAACGACTGCCGGAGGTACTCCGACATCGTGAAAACAGCCGCCATCTCGTTGGACACCGCCTCCTCATAGCGCAGCGCCTGGTCGATTCTGCCCGTCGAAACGCCCGCGAGGCCAAATCCGCTCCGAACCAGCTCCGGCAGGTTCCCGTCGTGGTAGGAGATCGCCCTTCGTCCCAGAAACGCCTCGGCCAGCGAGTACATCGACCCCAGCTGAAACACCACGGGGCTCTCCACCGGGATCTTCGCCGCCGCCCCGGTCAAAGCCCGACGGTACGCCGGATCAAAGAAGAAGTGTTTCCGCCACACTGCCCGATCGCGTCGGAAGTTCTTCGCCAGAAGCAACGCCTTTTGAATCGGCGGCAGCTCTACCCCTACCGCCCGATCCAGCAAGCCGCCGCTCTCCATCGCACGGAACAGGCGCGCAGCACTTCCGGACCACGTCTTCGCCGCATACGGGTCCGACCCGACCGAACCTCCGACGATGGCGGTGATCTTGCGCATACGGCTCCAAGCTAGCACACGGCTGGGGAACGCCCAGAAAACCATCGCGAAGATAATATGAGCGAGGCGCGCTTAGAAATAATGCAACTATTGCGGAAAGAGTGCGTCTATCTAGGTAAAGCCGTGACCGACCCGGCAAGATCCAAAACGACCTTAGGAGCAAACGCACATGACCACCATGACCCGATTCGTCCCCTTCCGCGGCAGCAGCCTCAACGACGTTGCCGTCCTGCAGAACCGCCTCAACTCGATCTTCCACGACTTTGCGCGGCCCGAACTCGGCAGCCAATCCGGCTCAGAGGCCCTCGCCACCGGCGCCTTTGTGCCCGCCGTCGACATCTACGAGGACACCACCAAGCTCTTGCTCAAGCTTGAGGTCCCCGGCATCAAGCAGCAGGATCTCGACATCCGCGTCGAAAACAACACGCTCACGGTGCGCGGCGAACGCACCTTCGAGGCCGAGGAGAAGGAAGAGAACTTCCACCGGATTGAGCGTCGCTTCGGCTCCTTTGTCCGCTCCTTCACCCTGCCCCAGACGGTCGACACCGAATCCGTAACGGCGGCAAGCGCGGACGGCGTCCTCACCATCACCCTGAATAAGAAGGCCGAAGCCAAGCCCAAGCAGATCAAGGTTGAAGTTGCCGGAAGCAACGGTGCGCCGACTCCCAAGCAGGTAGAGGGCGAGACCGCCAAGAGCTAACCAGCGCTAACCAAAGAATTGGGAGCTAAGCTAGCAAGCTCACTCCTTTACAGAAGTGCCCCGAGCCTGAACGCGACCCACAAACGGGATCGCGTTCGGGCTCAACTTTTTGGACGCCGCCTGTCTCTGCCGCCTCCGATCGGGCCCGCTTACAACCGATCCGGCCAAACCGCACTCTGACAGGGGTGCCTCCTTCGGGCGCCAACCCATGAACCTAAAAGCAATTCCCGACCTCGTCAAACGCAGCGTTACGGACTGGAACGACGACAACTGCACCCGCATGGGGGCGTCGCTCGCCTTCTACACCATCATGTCGATCTCTCCTCTGGTCCTGTTCGTGATCGCGATTGTGTCTCTCTTTCTCAATCGATCCACGGCGCAGGCAGAGCTGCTCAATCAGGTGCAAGCCACCATCGGCCCCGAGGGTCGCACCGCCGTCCAATCCATGCTTGCCGGAAGCGAAAAAGCCTCGGCCGGCATCTTCGCCACGATCATCGGCATTGCCACCCTGCTCTACGGCGCCTCGTACGTCTTCGGCGAGCTTCGATTGGCTCTCAACACGATCTGGCGCGCCACCCCCAAGCAGAGCTCCGGCGTCGTGGCCTACCTCCGCGAACGCTTTTTTTCCTTCGGCATGGTTCTCAGCGTCGGCTTTCTTTTGCTGGCCTCCCTGCTTGTCAGCACGGCTCTGGCGGTGGTTTCCAAGTTTGCGGCCCAACACCTCCCCATCCCCGCATCGGTGCTCGCACTCCTCAACTTTCTGATCTCGTTCTTCGGCATCGCGTTGCTCTTTGGCCTCATCTTCAAGTACGTTCCCGAGACTAAAGTCGAGTGGGCGGACGTCCGCCTGGGCGCCCTGGCGACCGCGCTCCTGTTTACTATCGGCAAATCCCTCCTCGGGCTGTATCTCGGCAAAGCCAGCCCCGGATCGGCCTACGGCGCGGCCGGATCGCTCGTCGTGCTTGTCATCTGGGTCTACTACTCGGCGCAAATCTTCTACTTCGGCGCGGAGTTTACCCACATTTACTCTCTTTTCAGGCACGGCACGCTGCCGCCCCCCGGCTCTGCATCGAAGTCTCTAAACTCTCCGCAACAGACAAGGTGATCGATGCTGTCGAAGTTCTGGGATCCACGTGCTGCCCGCGTCTTCTTCACCGCTTTGATCATCGTCGTCGTGCTTGCATTTCTCCATGCGGCCCGCGAGACCCTCACGCTGTTCCTCTTCGCGATCCTCTTCGCCTACTTCGTCGAGCCGCTGGTCGCTCGCCTGCAGGACCGGCTGCGTGGCCGCATCAAGGCGATCGCCGTCGTTTACCTGATCCTGATCGGCATTCTGGTCGGGCTTGGCTTCGTGGTCGGTCCGAAGATCGCCGAGGAAGGCCGATCGCTCGTCGCCAGCCTCCCCTCTCTGCTCGACCAGATGGCCTCGGGCCAATTGATTGCGCGCATGGGAATCCATCACGGCTGGACGGCGGCACGCCAGCAGCAAGTGCAGCAGTTCTTTCTCTCGCATCGCAGCGAAATCTTGAACTACGGACGCATGGCCGCCGCCAAGCTCGCGGCCCCGGCCGAGCACATCTGGTGGCTCGTTCTGATTCCGATCCTCGGCTTCTTCTTCCTCAAAGATGGCCACGCGATCGCCGATAGCCTCGTGAACTTTGGCAACGACCGCGAGCAAAGGAGAACTCTCGCCGGCATCGCGGGCGACGTCAACGTCATGCTCGGCAGCTACATCCGCTCGCAGCTGATCCTCGCCTCCATGACCCTTGTGGCCTATACCGTCGTGCTTAGCCTGATGCGGGTGCCGTACGCCTTTATTCTTGGACCGCTGGCCGGCGTCTTTGAGTTCGTTCCGGTCGTCGGTCCGGCCGTTGCCGCGATCGCGGTCGTCGTCATCGCCCTTCTTTCGGGCTACCCTCATATCGTCTTTCTCTTGATCTTTCTCGGAGCTTGGCGCCTCCTGCAGGACTACGTGAACGCCCCTCGCATCATGGGGAAATCGCTCGAGATCTCTCCGCTCGCCCAGATCTTCGGCGTCCTCGCAGGCGGCGAGATCGGCGGCGTCGTCGGTGCGCTCATCTCTGTGCCGGTCATCGCCATCCTGCGCATCCTCTGGCGACGCATGAGCAGCCAACATAGCGCGGACGCCCCCGCCACCTCCACCCTACCCGGGGCTGAGCCGCATCCGGAGAGCATCTCCGGTCTGAAGGCCGGTGCGGGAGTGCGTTCCTAGAGCTTCTACTCCCACGCGACGGTCGATGTTCCCGCGTGATCGAACTCGACTGACCGCGTATCGCCGCTGCTGTCCAACCGCATCGACGCGCCGTTCACCGTGATGCGTCCGGCCCGGCTGAAGCGAAGCCGTACCGTAACCCGCGCCGGGTCCCCTGAGATCTTGAGCACGTTGCCCTTGCGCTCAATCTTTCGGCCCTCAAAATCGGTGATCGTCGTCGTCCCGTCCGCACCCGAGTTCCCGAAGACCTCATACACGCGCCGCTGATCGAGCGACTTCACGCCCGTGTTGCCGATCTCGCTACCCGGCACCAGCGTCATCACATCTTCGGGGATCTTGGGGATCACTGCACCGGACCGCACAAACACCGGCACCAGATCCATCGGCGCATCGACCACCAACGTCCGCCCACCGCTGGTCTCCACCCCGGTCCAGAGATCGATCCACCGGCCAACCGGCAGGTATACCGGCCGCTGCGTGCCCTCATCCACTACCGGCGCGACCAGGAAGTCCGGACCGAACATATACTCCGCCGGAGCTACTCGCGCCTTGGCATCGTTCTGGTACAGCAGCGGCAAGGCCCGCAAGATCGGCATCCCCGTCCGCGCCGACTCCTGCGCCGCCGCGTACCGGTACGGAAACAAACTCATATGCAGCACCGCGTACTTCCGATACAGGTCGAGCGCTCTTGTCCCGCCGGTTGCCGCATCCCACTTCCACGGCGGCAGATTGGTCTGGGACAGGAGCTCCATCGTCGGCGAGAAGGCCGCAAACTCCGTCCATCGCATCAGCAGACGCGGGTCCGGGCCGCCCGGCATCGCGATGTACCCGCCCAGGTCCGCCGTCCACAGCGGCATGCCGCTCATCCCCGCATTCAGGCCCGCCGTCACCACCGTCGGCAGACCGTTCTCGCGGCTAAAGCTCGATTCGTTGTCGCCCGCCCACAAAAATCCCAGACCGTTCGCCCCCGTCGTCGTGCTTCGCGCAAGAACCACGCCATTGCCCTTCAGATCCTTTGCGATCAGCTCCTCCACCGCGTTCTGATACAGCAGAGCGTACCGGTTCCGCATCAGCTCCTTGGCTGTTCCATCGGCAAACGTCACATCGCCGAGGAAGTTCCCCTCCGCGTCATCATCCTTGAAGCCGTCCGCCCCGGCCTCGATCGCCTGCCGCACCTGGTTCTGCCACCATGCCTTCGCCTGCACATTGGTGAAGTCGATCAGCGATCCCAACCCCTTCCACCAACGTCCGACATACGGTGTTCCATCCGGCCGCTTCACAAAGAAGCCATGCTGCGCGGCCTCATCGTAGATCTCGGAGTGCGGCGCAATCTTTCTCGCGAACCCCGGCTCGCCCGGCGGATCGGTCTGCGTGTTGATCCACGGCGTATGCCAAAGCACAAGTTTGTAGCCGGCCTCGTGCAGATGCTTCACCATCGCGGGCGCATCCGAAAATTGCTTTGGATTGAATTTGTAACTGTTATAGGACGTCTCCCAGGGTGAGTCGATCAGGATCACGCTCGCCGGCAGACCCAGCTCCCGCCCTCGATCCACATCCTCCCAAACCTCGGCGTCATCCTTGTAGAAGTCGCGTCCCATCCACGGCGCAAACGCCCAGTACGGCGGCACGATCGCTCGCTGCGTCAGACCTGTGAACTGTTCCAGGATCTTCGGAAACTCGGGGCCGCGAAACAGAACCACCCGCAGCTTCTCCGCCGCAACGGTCACGATCACGTCCGTCGAGCTGGTCGCGTTCATGTCAAACGTGGCGTCGGCCGTTGTGTCCACCCAGACGCCGTAGCCGGTCGTGCTCATCCAGAACGGAGCCGGCTTGTAAGTCGATCCACCCTTCGCGTACGCGTTGTCTTCGGAAGCGTTGCGCACCGTCGTCCGCGCGTGATTCAGCGTGTTGAAGCGCTCTCCAAAGCCGTAATAGTCGGCGCGGTCGGACAGAGAGAACTGCCACTCTCCCACCGAGTAGGCGACGCTCGTCACCTCCACCACGCCCGGCCCAAGCTCGCGCAGATGCAACTTGCTGGTCGGCACCGGATCGCCGTTGAAATCGAAGTGGTGCAAGGCGAGATCGCGTGCCGGGCCCGCAGCCGATCCCGCCAGAGCAAACGCCAGCGTCTCGTTATCTTTGCGCACAAACCCCGCGACCGGAGCTTCGGAGCGGCGGGCCGCAGGGCTCCCCGGATCGGGCCCAGCAGCCACACCCGGCGCCTGCGCCCCCACCTGCGTCCCGACCTGCGCCCCCGCCGGCAAGAAACCCATCATCCCCACGAAAAACAAACACATCCACAGCAGAGGCACTGCTCTCCAGATCGCCCTCTTCAAAACCGTACCGTCCCTCGCAAGCAAATAGAAAGGCCTGCAGGCGGACCGCCTGCAGGCCCATTCTAGAGCAGATCTCGCCGCGGCCTCAGTACGGCCTGGGTCCACCACCGCCGTTATACATGTGCTGCACACCCACGTTATAGCCGCGGCGGAACGCGTCGCGATAGTCATGACGGAGGTTGCGCGGAACGTTGGGATGACGGAACTCATCGCGGTTGTTCACATTGGGGCGACGGTGATTTTCGAAGTCTCTCCGGGCGCCTTCAATGCCGTCGTGGAAGCCCTGACGCTGCACGTCGCGATACTCCTGCGGAGGCGCGTCCCAGCCACCCCGGTCCTGCCCGTAGCCGCCCCGGTCCTGCCCGTAGGCACCCGGCGGCGGTCCGCCCTGCGGTGGTCCATACTGCGCATGTGCAACGGCGGAGCCGCCCATCAAGGCAAGTGTAAGTGCCAGTGTCGATGCTGTCTTTTTTGCTGCCAGAGTTGCCATTTTCATTGTCTTACCCTCAGTTCCCTAAACCCGCATCTGGGAAATAGGACGCGGTGCACGCGGGAGCCGTTGCACTTGGGGCCAGCCCCGACCAACCAAAGGTACTGGTACGCGTCCCCGAGTTACATATTCGTCTGCCCGCCGCGCATCGACTCGTTGAACGACGGCTTCAAGGAGAGCAGGACCTCCTGCATCTCCGCCGTGTACTTCGGCCGATCGGCCACTAACAGTTCAGTCGCCGCCCCAAACTCCCCATCGCCCACAAGGTTGACGAGCTTGCCCGCCGCCATCTGTTGCGCACACTTCGCCAGCTCCGCCAACGTCGTGTTCAGATACTGCGCATCCCGCGGGTCGAGCAGCCACACCGGCTCACCGCCGCCCAGCACCCCCGACATCCAGAACGCCTTCGCCGCCAGATACTCGGTCCTCTGCGCCTCTGTCGTGTCGTTGAAGATGAACCTGTTCTGCTTTGCGCTGAAGTAGCGCGTCGTCACCGGCACCGGCTGGCGATTGCCGCTCTTCACCAGCTCCAGCTGCCCCTGGTCCATCGTCTTTCGCACGGCGTTGTAGATAAATCCCTCGGCAAAGGGCTGCTCCATCGCCGCCACCACATCTTTGAACGTCTGCGTCATCGCGGCCGCGACCTTGGCATGCAACGGGCTCTGCTCCCCATCCGCCAGCCAAACCTCGCCGTGCACAAGAAACGTGTCCGCGCCCGAGGTCGACGCGTGAAACGGCCATCCGAACTTCCGAAACTCAAGCGGCAGACCGCTGATCGAAACGTAGCAATCCGGCCGAGGATTCCTGAGCCGCATTGACGTCTCCCGAAGATAGCGTGCAAGCTCCTCCCCGAGCGCCGGCCGACTGTCGAGATCGAGCCCCGCACTCAGCTCCAGCATCTGCGTGCGCTCCGGAGCACCCACGCGCGCCATCTGAAACCGCACCGTCTCGTCCCCGGAAAAGTCCTGCCCCGCCTCCGTGTGCGTCACCTGGAGCCCGGCTACCCTCGCCGCCGCTTCCATCTTCGCCGCCAATCCTGCTTCCACTCCCGTTGCCATCTGCCGTTGTCCCTCTCCGTTGCCGTCCTCTCCATATTCTACGTTTGCCGCCGACTCGCGCTACCCTGAGGCCTATGCTCCAACCCACTCCCCAGACCACCGACCTCACCGCTCTCGCCACCGAGGCCCTCAACCCCCGATCGGCGGACATCGACCAGATTCCCACGCTCCAGGTGCTCGAGATCATCAACGACGAAGACGCGACCGTCACCGCCGCCGTTCGCGCCGAACTTCCGCACATTGCCGCGGCCGTGGACGCCATCGCCGACCGCTTCCGTCGCGGCGGCCGCCTCTTCTACGTCGGCGCCGGAACCAGCGGGCGTCTCGGCGTCCTCGATGCCAGCGAGTGCCCGCCCACCTTCTCGGTCCCGCCAGATCTCTTTCACGCCGTGATCGCCGGCGGCGACACAGCCCTCCGAACCTCGAGCGAAGTCTCCGAAGACTCGGCCGAACTGGGCGCGCACGACCTCCAGGCCGCCGGCTTCGGGCACGCACTCACAGGCAAAACAGAGGACACCCTGGTCGGCATCGCCGCCAGCGGCCGAACCCCGTACGTCCTCGGCGCGCTCCGGCACGCGCGGACCATGGGCGCCCTCACCATCGCCCTCACG
>CAXTYQ010000063.1:0-19597 GCA_964248505.1 uncultured Acidobacteriaceae bacterium | reverse complement strand
GGGACGGGGCGGGGGGCGTAGAAGATGGTGGCGGCGATGGACTGGATGGGTCCGGCTCGCCACATGAGTAAGGGGTTGTTGGGGGTGGGGTAGAGGGGGGCGACTTCCCTGACGAGGAGGACGGCGTCTTTGTCCTGGGCGAGGGGCGTTCCGTTGACGACGGTGGGGGAGCGGAGGTGGCTGCGTCCTCGGCTGGTGAGGGGGATGGAGAGGAGGCAGAGGAGGGTGGCGACGGCGGGGAGGAGGATGCGGTTTCGGCGGGCGTTGCGGGCGTTTTGGCTGAGGAGTGGATGGAGGCGGCGGGCGAGCCAGACGGCGGTGACGAGGGTGAGGGCGGGGTAGGCCGGGGCGATGTAGTGGGGGAGGCGGGTCTGGACGAGGGAGAAGAAGACGAGGACGGTGAGGGCGAAGATGGCCCAGGTCTGGAGGTGGGGCTGGGTTTGGGGGTGGGGTTTGCGGAGGGCTTCGGCGAGGGCGAAGGGGTAGAGGAGGACCCAGGGGGCGGCGGAGACGAGGAGGACGCCGATGTAGTACCAGGGGTGGGTGGGGTGGTCGGTGATGATGAGGCGGGTGGCGCGGGCGAGGACGTGGAAGCCGAGGTACTCGTGGAGGAAGGTGGGGCCGAAGCGGTGGAGCATGAGGAGGTGCCAGGGGAGGACGAGGGCGGCGAAGAGGGCGAGGCCGAGGTTGAAGGCTGGGCCGAAGCGGGATCGGGGCCAGCGGTGGAGGGCGGCGACGAGGACGGCGGTGAGCGGGAGGACGACGGCGGCGGCGCCTTTGGTGAGGGTGGCGAGGCTGAAGCCGAGGAAGAAGAGGATCCAGGCTTTGGTTTGGGGGCGGGTTTGGCGGCTGGTTTGGGTTCGGTTGGGGGTGTCGAGGGCGGTGAGGCCGATGAGGGCGAGGGTGGTGGAGAGGGAGAGGAGGACGTCGGTTTCGCCGACGCGGCAGAGGTGGAGGAAGCCGAGGGTGGAGAGGAGGATGAGGGTGGAGATCCAGGCGGCGAGCGGGCCTTCGCGGGGGTGGAGCCAGCGGTGGAGGAGGGCGACGAGGGCGATGCCGCTGAGGCTGGAGGGGAGGCGTGCGGCGAACTCGGTGAGGCCGAGGAGTTTGTAGGAGAGGGCGGTGATCCAGAAGAGGAGCGGCGGTTTTTCGAGCCAGGGTTCGCCGTTCCAGAGGGGGGTGATCCAGCTGTGGGCGTGGAGCATCTCGCGGCTGACGTTGGCGTAGATGCCTTCGTCCCACTCGGCGAGGATGCGGTGGCCGAGCAGGGGGAGGAGGACGAGGGCGGCGAGGAGGGTGGCGAGGGCGGTGGAGATGCGGGCGGGGGTGAGGATGGGCGGCTGTGTCCTGGTGTGTGGGGGGTTGAGGGGCATCGGGGTTTGAGGCAAGGATACCTGTGAGGCGTGGGGCGACGGGGGGCTTGGCGACGGTGCGATTGTGAGGCTCTTGGAGACGTGATCGCTTTTGGCTCTTCGCGATGCACAGGTGATGAACCAGCCTGGTAACTGAAGGTTCTCTCGACTACGCCGCTAATCTCTGAATGCGATCACGCATTCTGGTCGTGCACAACAATCCAAGAAAGAGAGCAGCCCAAACCGTTTTCCGTAGGTGCGGAGCTGTGTAGGTGTGCTGATGCGACGTTTCTTCCACACGCTGGCTGTGCACGCTTTGACGGCTGCTGTTTTCAGTGCGAATGCTGTCGCTCAACAACATCTTCCGCCGTGGCAACCGTCGGCAGGGCACCAGCAGATCCCGATCTGGCCTGGGGCCGCGCCCGATGCTGTCGTTTACGACGGCCCGGAGTACTCAGTAAAGGTTGAGGATGATCTTGTGGCGGGTAAGCCCTGGATTTCAGAGGAGCGCGTTTCCGTGCCGACCATGACCGTCTACCCTCCGAGGACTGAGAACACCGGGGCTGCCGTTGTTGTTTTTCCAGGAGGCGGTTATCAGATCCTCGCTATGGATTTAGAAGGTACTGAGGTTTGCGATTGGCTTACGTCCAGAGGCATCACTTGCCTGCTCTTGAAGTATCGCGTTCCGGGCTCAGCGAAGCTGCCGAAGTCAGGTGCATATCCCCGGGCTCCGCAAGCTCTGGACGACGCACAGAGGACGATCAGCCTAACCCGGCTTCATGCTGCTGAGTGGCACATTGATCCGCGGAAGATTGGCGTTATCGGCTTCTCCGCGGGCGGTCACCTTGTAGCAGCTACGAGCGTTCATTTTGAGAAGCGCATTTACCGCCGCGTGGACGCGGCCGACGACGTGAGTTGCCGACCGGACTTCGCCATAGCGATCTATCCTGGTCACCTAATGGTTGCCGAGAACAGCTTCGCTCTGCAACAAGATGTGAAGAGACATCTTTCGGGGCAGACACCGCCGACCTTTCTTCTCCAGAACGAGGACGACAAGGTAGACGGCGTGGAGCAAGCACTCGCTTACTATGCCGGGTTAAAGCAGGCCGGAGTTCCGGTCGAAATGCACCTCTATGCACAGGGAGGTCATGCTTTTGGCCTGCGGCGCACCAAACTTCCTGTAACCGCATGGCCTGAGTTGGTGGATAAGTGGCTGGTGACGATTGGTGTTCTGCAGCAGAAGTAGCGGTATTCCCGGGCCGATGCGAGAGAATGCTTGGGAGGAGAAGCGCGGATGGTTGTGGTGACGGAAGATCCGGTGGAGGTGGAGACGCCGAGCGGGCCGATGCGGGTGCATGTGGTGCGACCGGCGGCGCCGGGGTGGTACCCGGGAGTGGTGTTTTATTCGGAGATCTTTCAGGTGACGGCGCCGATTCGGCGGACGGCGGCGATGCTGGCGGGGCACGGGTATGTGGTGGCGATGCCGGAGGTGTATCACGAGTTTGAGGCGGCGGGGACGGTGCTGGCGTATGACCAGGCGGGGTCCGATCGCGGGAATGAGTGGAAGTACAGGAAGACGGTGGAGGCGTACGACGCGGACTGCCGGGCGGTGATCGAGTATTTGCAGGCGCGGGCGGATGCGAATGGGCGGATCGGGGCGATGGGGATCTGTCTGGGTGGGCACCTGGCGTTTCGGGCGGCGATGCAGCCGGAGGTACGGGCGACGGCGTGTTTCTATGCGACCGATCTGCATAAGGGGTCGCTGGGGCATGGGGATGACTCGTTGGCGCGGGCGGGGGAGGTGCGGGGGGAGATGTTGATGGTGTGGGGGCGGCAGGATCCGCATGTTCCGGTGGAGGGGCGGATGCGGGTGCTGGCGCGGATGAACGAGGTGGGGACTCGGCTGAGCTGGGTGGAGGTGAATGGGGCGCATGCGTTTTTGCGGGATGAGGGAGCGCGGTACGATCCGGAGCTGGCCGCGCGGATGTATGGGATGGTGCTGGATTTGTTTCACCGGCGGCTGGCTTTGGGGTAGGTGGGTGGGGCGGGGGTGTGGTGAGAGGTCTTGGGGGGCCGGAGGCCGGAGATGGTTTTCGGCTAGGAGCTGCTCCGATGTGGGCGACTAGATTATGGGTGTAGTGGCGGGAAAGGCGTTAATGAGGACTGAGAGGTAGGAGAGAGTTGGTGCCTGAACCAGCGTTGAAATGGGGAATTATGGCGTGTTACTGTCGACCCAGAACAGGCCAACAAAATATCGCTGCTCTGTGAGGCTCACCAGTCAGGGGTGACTATGAAACGCCGAGTCTGGTTCGGAAACCTTCTCACGACCTCCCTTCTTCTTGTGTTGTTTTTCGCTTGTTCCGCTTTACAGGCACAGCAGATACAACCGCTCTCCGAGGAAAGCGTTCAGAAGATTCGCCTGATTTTTGTTCAACAGTATGGAACTCCCGCCCAGGTAGACGCTTTGATGAACCATGGAAAGGGTCGCATCGCACAAAAGCTTCCCAAGTTGCCGAAGAACCCGCAAAGTGCGGGCGATATGGCGGCGGTCATGGACTATCAGGCATATGCCATGAAACCGGAGGCTCTATTCGATTACGTCTATGAGATGGCCGTCTACAACAGATACGGGCCGGGCTTGATGGAGAAGATCAACGCAGCTCACCCGGAGGACGAGAAGGCTTTGGCCGCCGCGCTTTGGAGATTGGAGCAAATTCCGATGCCCGAAGAAATCTACATCCCAGTAATTAGGGCAGAGTTCGCTGCGTTTGAAGCGGGGGAAAAGAAGGTAGCCGCAAAACGCGAGCGGCAAGAGTCTCTCTATGTGGGGATGGCACGGGTAGGTGGTTCAGTCGGTCTTGCCGGGGCGGTACTCAACAAAGAACAGCTTCAGGAACTCGTCACGGGTTCTTTGAGGATCAGGGCGCAAAGACTCTTCGATGTTGTGCAGTCCTCTCTAGACAGGCAGCCGCAAGTCTCTGCGTATGTGCTCAGCGTATCCGACACTTACCTACCCGGTCCCACAGCGAGGGATCAGACTGGTTTCCTCGACTTCGAACGCATCTACCCCGATGACCCCCAGCTCCAACACGCGACGCTGCGACAGATGTCCGAGCCAGGGCGCTGCCAGATCCTGAATGACGCCCTGCGCCGCTTCGTCGAGCAAGGTCACAATTCGTTTCAGGACACGAAACAACTACAAGCGTTTCTGAGGCCTTTTTTGTCGACAGCGCCACCGGATGTTACAAACTTCCTTCTCAGTTCTGCTGGACCAGAGTCCGTACAGGCTTACGAAGCAGCCAATGCGGACCAACGTCAAGAGATACTTACCGATGCCCTGGCGTACTACATCGCGTCGGAACTCCTGTTTAAGCTTAGCGTGAGTGATGAGCGGTTCGCTGCGCGTCCGAGCTAGGCTGCGGTAAGCCTGTGTTCTTCGTAGCACCTCAATAACTCTCTCAGGCGACGATTGGTGTTGGCGATACCAGAAGTGTAGTGAGGAAAGTACCGATAAGTCGCATTAGCGGAAGCTATGTGGTTCGCCTTCTGGTTTCCGGTGGATCTTCGGGGGGTGTTGCTTTCGTGACTGCTCAGGAGCTTTGCGGCGTTGGCCGGGATTGGGTCGGGATCGACGACGCGTGTCGGCTGTTAGTTGGCGGTGTTTTTCTGATCACCGCGCTCGTTTGTTGTCGCCGGTAGGGAGGTGGCCTCGGTCTGGCTGATGTGGTGCGGATCTTGTCTTTGAGTGAGGTCGAGATATGCTTGCTGGAGATTTGGGGCGGTCGGTTTAGAGTCGTTGGTATGGTTTATTTTTTCTACCTCTGTTTGGGGGCGCTCTTGGGGTGTTTGCCGTTGATGGGGCAGGTTGTCTCCGCTCCGAAGCCTGAACCGATTGGTGCTGTTACACGGGCGCAGGAGCTTTGGGCGGAGCGTGTGTTGCGGTCGATGACGATCGAGGAGGAGATCGGGCAGATGATTGAGGTTCGCGGCGTTATGGGCTTCTATAGCGCCGATGATCCTGTGTTTCAGAAGCTGGTGAGCGACATTGCGAAGTATCATCTCGGCGCCGTGCATTTGACGGTGGATGTGGACGGACCTTTGCTGATTCGCACGCAGCCGTATGAGGCGGCGATGACGGTGCGGCGGTTGCAGAACGCGTCGCGGGGCAAGGCGCCACTGATTTTTTCGGTTGATTTTGAGCGCGGTCCGTCGATGCGGATGAGTGCGGTGGAATACTTCCCTCACCCGATGGCGTTTGGCGCGGCTCACAATCCTGAGTATGTAGAACGGTGGGGGCGGATCCTGGCCGAGGAGTCGCGCGCGTTGGGCATTGCGTGGAACTTTTTTCCCGATTGCCGATGTTCAGATCAATCCGAAGAACCCGATCATCAACACGCGCTCCTTTGGCGAGGACCCGGCGGAGGTGTCGGCGATGGTGACGGCGTACATCAAGGGATCGCACGCCGGTGGGATGTTGACGACGCTGAAGCACTTCCCTGGCCACGGCGATACGGATACGGACTCGCACCTGCAGGTTTCGCGCGTGAACGCTTCGATGGACCGCTTGAATACGGTGGAGCTGCCGCCGTTCCGGGCGGGGATTGCGGCGGGGTCGGACGCGGTGATGATTGCGCATGTGGCGTTTCCGGCGATTGAGCCCGACCCGAACAAGATTGCGACGACGTCACGGAAGGTGGTGACGGGCCTCCTGCGCGAGCAGATGGGATTTCGGGGGGTGATTGTGTCGGATGCGATGGAGATGCAGGGGCTGACGAAGCTGTATCCGGTGGGCGGGGGCAATGCTGCTGGGCGGGCGGCGGTGGATGCGGTGAAGGCGGGGCAGGATTTTCTGGAACTGCCGTCCGATCTTGATGGGACGTATAACGGTTTGTTGCAGGCGGTGAGGTCGGGGGAGATCTCGCGCGGGCAGATTGATGCGAGTGTGCGGCGCATCCTGCTCGTGAAGGCGAAGGCGGGTTTGAACTTGCCTGGGGGCGGTGCGGTCGATCTCGACCAGGTACAAGAGAACGTCGGCAAGCCGTCGAGTTATGCGCTGGCAGAGGAAGTGGCGGAGGCTGCGATCACGCTGGTGCGCGACGACAACCACATGCTGCCGTTGGGGCGGGGGGATGGACGGTCGACGCTGGTGGTGCTGTTTGTGAGCGATCCGCATGGCGACGATGGCCGGGAGTTGGAGCAGCAGGTGCGAGCGCGGGCGCCGCGAGCGACGGTGGTGTACGTGGACCGGCGGAGCGCACCGTTGGAGGCCGATGCGATTGCGGCGATGCTCTCGCGGTTTGAACGGGTGATCGCGGCGGTGTACACGGTGCCGCAGCCGGGGCAGGCGGGATCGCAGACGAGCCTGGACGCGACGACGGGGGCGGCTGTTCTGCAGAGAATTCTGGACGGAGCAGGGGATCGGACGGCGGTGCTGGCGATGGGCAGTCCGTACTTGATTCTGAATTTTCCGATGATTCGGACGTATGTGTGCGGGTTCAGTTCGGTGCTGACTTCCGAGCGGGCGATGGTGCGCGCGATCTTTGGGGAGACTGCGATCGGTGGGAGGCTGCCGGTGACGCTGCCGGGGGTGGCAGAGCGGGGTGCGGGTTTGGATGTGTCCGGTGGTCGGACCGGTGGGCGGTGAGCCGGTAGGTTGGACGGTGCATTGTCTGAGCCGATGTCTTCAGACGCGGTGCGTGGGCGCGCAGCCCGTGTAGAGTTTGGTCATGCGGAATTTAGAGCGGTGGCGACCTTTCGCCGGCGATCGGTTGCCGGCGACACTGGTGTTTTGTGCGCTGTTTGCGGTGCTTTGCGCGGTGCCTTGCTCGGTGCGGTGCGCGGCTCAGGCGCCGGCGAACGGCTTGACGGCCATGACGCCCATTCCACCGGGCGCGCGGTTCGACAGCAACGGACACCTGGACGTCGAGCGGGCGACGCGGGCGTACCTCGATGAGATTCCTCGGGACAAGAAGGCCGCTTCGGACAAGTATTTCGAGGGGAAGTACTGGCTGACTCTGTGGGACGCGGTGTATTCGATTGCTGTGCTCTTGCTTCTGCTTTTTACGCGGGTTTCGGTGAAGATGCGCGATGTGGCAGAGCGGGTGACGCGGTTGCGATGGATCCATGCGTGGATTTACTTTGCGCAGTTCAGCCTCGTGACGTTTGTGCTTGGTCTGCCGCTGACGATCTTTGAGGGGTTCTATCGGGAGCACATTTACCAGCAGTCGCACCAGGCGTTTGCGGGATGGATGCGGGATACGCTGGTGGCGCTCGCGGTTAACGTGGTGTTCGGTGGCCTCCTGGTAGCGGTGCTGTACTGGGTGGTGCGGCGAGCTCCGCGGACGTGGCACATGTGGGCGACGGCTGTGCTGATTGTCTTTTTGGCGATGGAAGCGCTGATCGGGCCGGTTTACCTGGCCCCGCTGTTCAATACCTACCAGCCGGTGCAGAACGCGGCGGTGACGGTGCCGCTGTTGAAGATGGCGCACGCGAATGGGATTCCGGTGGACAAGCTGATGGAGAACAACGCTTCCAAGCAGACGACCAACGTGAGCGCGAATGTGAGTGGATTGTTTGGGACGGCGAGGATTACGCTGAATGACAACTTGTTGAACACGGCCAGCCTGCCGGAGATTGAAGCCGTGACCGGTCACGAGATGGGGCATTATGTGCTGCATCATGTCCTCAAGTTTCTGGTGGAATCTGCTGTTCTCGTCTTCGTCATCTTTAGCCTGCTGCGATGGTGGCTGGAGAGTATGCAGAGCCGGCGTGGAGAGCGCTGGGGCACACGCGGGATTGCGGATTTGGCGCTGTTTCCGGCGGCTGTGATGGCGATGACCGTGCTCCTGCTGCTAGCGACGCCCATCACCAATACGATGACGCGATCGCAGGAAGCAGAAGCGGACATGTACGGCCTGAACGCGTCGCGACAGCCGGACGGCTTTGCGGAAGCGATGCTGAAGCTGGCGCAGTATCGAAAGATGGAGCCGGGTCCGGTCGAAGAGTTCATCTTCTTCGATCACCCGAGCGGAAGGACGCGGATCATCGAGGCGATGCGATGGAAGGCGGAGAACTTTGAGACAGTGAAGCAGGGCGAGGCGTACTGAGGTGCTTGATAACGCTGATTAGCGTTTTAGCGCCAGCTTACGGCTAGGTGCCAGCGGACATTGTGGGCTTCGGCTTTTTGGAGGACTCGGGCGTATTCGGTGAGTTCGGAGAGGACTTTGGGGCCTTCGGAGCCGAGTTGGTGGGGGGCGTGTTCGAGGGCGGCGACGAGGGCCTGGACGGTGCGGAGGCCTTCGGCGCCGGTGTACCACTGCGGTGGTGGGAGACGGCGGAGGAGGTCCTGGTTGCCGGCGCCTTCTTCGATGAGCAGGGCCATGGAGTTTTCGTCGGCGGAGAAGAACTCGATCAGGGGGCGGATGCCGAGGGAGAGGGCGAGTTTTTCGAGGGAGTCTTCGTGGCGGGCGAGGGCGCGGCCGTTGACGAAGATGTCGAAGCCGGGGTCGTCGCCTTCGACCACGATGTACATGGAGGCGGCCATTGTCTGGTCAGTGTATCTGGGTGCGGGGTGTGGGGAAAGGTGTCAGAGGTGAGTCGGGGGGCGGGTGGTGAGGCGGTTTGGGGCGGGGTGGGTCAGAGGGTGGTTTGTCTCTGAGGTAGACGTCTGGCTTGATATTGGGCTTGGTATGTACTACATTGTAGGGATGGCAGAGAAGGATGCGGCTCTGGGTGAGTTCGAGCAGGTGGTTCTGCTGGCGATCCTGCGTCTGGCGGATGCGGCGTATGGGGTGAGCATACGGTCGGAGATTGAGGTGTGCGCGCGGCGTGGGGTCTCGCCGGGGGCGCTGTATACGACACTCGAGCGGCTGGAGGGGAAGGGTTTGGTGGTGGGTCGAGCGGGGGAGCCGACGCCGGAGCGGGGTGGGCGGGCGAAGCGTTTTTACACGGTGACCAAGGCTGGACGGAGCCGGTTGGCGGCGGCGCAGAGGGCGTTTCGGAGTTTGCTGGCAGGGTTGGATTTATTGGGAGAGCGACATGGATAAGGCGAGGGCGGCGGAGTGGATGTTGCGGAGGTTGGTGGGCGCGGAGCGGGCGGCGGAGATGGTTGGGGATCTGCTGGAGCGCCGTGCTGGGGCGGGTGTGGGCGCTGTTACGTGGGCGGACGGGGTTCGGTTCTGGGCTTCGGTGGTGTGGTTGTGCGTGGTGTTTTCTTGGCGGACGCCGGTGGCTACGGTGGCGGCGGTGGTGGCTGGGGTCTACTTGGCGTTCTGGCCGTGGGCATTGGCTTTGTCTCACAGAAGGGTCGGTCATTCTGTCACGGGGCAGGCCCTCTATCTTGCGACCGACTGTGCAGGGGTCAGCATGTTGCTCTGGGGCGAGGCCGCGTTTTCTTTCGTGCGGTTTGGATTTCGGAGTGAGCTTACGAAGTTTGCAGTTAGAGCTGCTGTCCTAGGCTCGTTTGCGACTTGCTTTTTATGGTGGCTGCCTTATGCTCGCACTGTTCTGATCCTTGGCATTCTTGCCTTGTGTTTGTTTCAGGTGTGGGATGTGAATCGGCGCAGGGCTTTTCTGACATGGTCGGTCGTTCTCGCGATGGCGTACTACACTGCTCGCTTCTTTGTGGCTTCCATTTTCGCGAACGTCCACTGGGGCAGAGGCAAGTGGAATCTGTACCTGGCGGTAGCTCTTGTTCCGGTACTTATGGCGTTTACTTCTGTCTTGCTTCATCGACGATTGCTGAGCCAGGCGAAAGAAGTAGTGAGTTAGAGCTGGCGGGTGCGGGCGCGGATCAGTTTACGAGGAGGCAGATCAGAGTTCCGGCCGTTGCCAGGTGAAGCAGGATGTGAGCAGTGTTTGGAACCATTCCGTTGTGCGATGGAAGAAAGGAATGGGTTTTGCCGAACATGATGCGGTACCGAGCGGATCGTTGTGGATCTGGACGGATGAGGTACGGTATCCACCACGCGAAGATCTGGCCGAGGAGAAGAGCGCTGTAGGAGATCAGGAGCCAGTTGTAGATCCAGCCGGGGTAGCCGCGGCCCGTGAATGCGAGGCAGAAGAGCAGGCCGAGTGTCCATGGGATGCTCTGGAGCAGTGTCACGGCGATCAGGCGGCGCCTGGGGTTTTGACTATGGACCGCGGCGACATCGTTGAGTGGACCGAGCGGGATCCAGTCGTGAATCCACAGGAAGGCGACTTGAAACGCCTGCAAGCCAAGCGAGGTAATTTCAACAGCGCGCGTCGCGGGAAAGCCTTGCTGCACCATGCTCAGAGGCTACGACAATCGGGACGGATCGGGTGCTAGCGCTGTCTTAGAAGTTGCAGTTTGACAGCGAGGCGGGAGGGGGCTAAGTTGGGGCGCGGGAAAATGGCGGGGTTCTTGGATGTTCCTCGCACCCTTCCCGCACGTTTCTCCAGGAGGTCGCGATGCGTCATGTTCTCGCCGGAGCTGTTTTCGCAGGGATGTTGTTGATGGCTGGCCCAGTTTCTTTCCGGGCAGACGCGCAGGTTCCGGCGCAACCGACGCTTGCGCAGCAGACGCAGGCCGGCGTCGACGAGATGCAGAACTTGTATACGCCGTCGACTGGGCTCTACCAGGGGACGAATTGGTGGCCGTCAGCGAACGAGCTGACAACGCTGGCCGATTACGCTCTGTTGACGCAGACGACGAGTTATAACGGGGTGTTTGCGAATACGTTTCGTCTGGCTCCCAACCAGAACGCCGGTTTTCTGAATAACTTTTATGATGACGAAGGTTGGTGGGCGCTGGCGTGGATCGCGGCCTACGATGTGACCAAGAACCAGCAGTACCTCGCGACGGCGATGTCGATCTTCAGCGACATGACGGGCGGTTGGGACACGACGTGTGGCGGCGGCATCTGGTGGAGCAAGGATCGGGCTTACAAGAACGCGATTGCGAACGAACTGTTTCTTTCGGTGGCGGCGCACCTGGCGAATCGGACGGCGGGGAGCGACCGTGCGGGGTATCTTTCGTGGGCCAACCAGGAGTGGACCTGGTTTCGCGGGTCGGGTCTGATCAACAGTCAGAATTTGATCAACGACGGTCTGAATACGCCGGCGTGCACGAACAATGGGCAGACGGTGTGGACGTACAACCAGGGCGTGGTTCTGGGCGGTCTGGTGGAACTGAATCAGGCGCAGCCGGCGCCTGCTCTTTTGGCCACGGCGAATACCATTGCCCGGTCTGCGATCAGCCATATGACGGATAGTCGGGGCGTGCTGCATGACCCGAATGAGCCGAACCTCGGCACGGACGGCCCGCAGTTCAAGGGTGTGTTTTTGCGCAACCTGATGGCTCTGACAGCGGTGTCTCCGCTGCAGCAGTATGCGGACTTTTCGCTGACCAATGCGGAGAGTATCTGGTACACGTCGCGCAATGCGAACAATGCGTTTGGGCAGGTGTGGACGGGGCCCTTTGACGCGGTGAATACGGCGAGTCAGGGATCGGCGGTGGACGCGTTTGTGGCGGCTCTGGCGGATGCGCAGAATCCGGTCCTGAATGCGCTGCCCGACTTTGCGATCGTCGCGTCTCCGGCGGCGTTTGACTTGGTGGCCGGAGCTTCGGCGACCTCGACGATTACGCTTGCCGGGAGCAACGGCTTTGCCACTGCGGTCAACCTCTCGGTCTCGATTGTGCAAGCGCCCGCGGGAGTGACCGCATCGCTCGACCGATCGACGCTGACGCCGGGCGGGCAGGCGACGCTGAACATCGGAACGACGTTGGCGACCCCTGGCGGCACGCTGGTGGTTGCGGTGACCGGCAGCACCAGCGGAGGTCTGATGCACACCGCGTATGTGCAGCTTTTGTTGCCGGATTTCAGCCTTAGCACGACGGCCTCGAAGCTCTACCTGAACCAGGGTGCGAGCACGAGCACGGTGGTGCAGGTGGGTGGGACGAATGGGTTTGGGAGCAACGTTTCGCTTTCGGTTCAGGGCGTTCCACCGCTGGTGCTAGCGAGCTTTGCTCCATTCTCGACCGCCAGTACGAGCACGCTGACGCTGACGGCGGGCGTGACGGCTCCGACTTCGAGTGGATCTCCGATCGTGATTTCGGGCGCGTCCGGCACGACCATTCACCGGGCTGGATCGATCCCGGTGGCGATCAGCGCGGGACTTGGCGAGGGCGGTCTGGGCGATGAGGTGGATCTGGGAAGCAGCTACAACCTGACGGCGATCCGGACGGACGGCACGGCGTTTACCGATGGCGGCCTGGACGGCGGGGGATCGGCTCTTTCCGCCCAGGTGCTGACGACTGGCCGCGTGCTCAACGGGATCCGCTTTCACCTGGGTGGCGCGGATGTCCCGGACGCGGTGTACGGGACGGGGCAGGTGATTGCTCTGCCGCAGGGCAAGTATCAGACGCTGCAGCTGCTGGCGACCGGCATCCAGGGCAACCAGGGCAACCAGGCGATCACCGTCACCTACATGGATGGCTCGACCGCTCAGCTGACGGCGAGCTTTAGCGACTGGTTCAGTCCGTCGGTGAATGTGGACGAGCAGGAAGCGGTCGCCATGCCGTACCGCAACACCAGCACGGGCGCGGCTGACAATCGTCAGTTCAATGTGTACGGCTACACGCTTCTGCTCGACAGCACCAAGCAGGTCAGGAGCATGACGTTGCCGCGAAATCGCAACGTTGTGGTGTTGGCGGCGACGTTGTCCAGTCTCGCGCTGGGCGCAGAGGCCGACCTCAGCGGCGTGTACAACCTGATCGGGATCACCAACGACGGAACGACCATTCCGTCGAATGGCGGGGCCGACGGAGGTGGGTACGCGTTTTCAGCGAACGTGCTCAACGACCTTGGAGCGGCAGGGGAAGAGATCGCGGTTGGACCGTCGCGGTTTCACCTGGCGCCTGGCAATGTACCGAACATGGTGTATGCCGCGGGGCAGACCATCTCGCTTCCGTCTGGCGCTTATTCCGAGCTGAAGATGCTGGGAGTAGGGGTGCAAGGGAATCAGACGGCTCAGGTGTTTCGTGTGCAGTATGCGGATGGATCGTCGAATATCTACAAGCAGGGTTTCAGCGACTGGTTCTCGCCTGCCTACAATCCGAACGAGTCGATTGCCGTGAAGATGGCGTATCGCAACGGAAGCAATGGCACGCCAGCGGGTGGCCCGTTGAATATGTACCTTTACACGTTGAAGCTGTCGTCGGCTAAGCGGATCACAAGTATTACGTTGCCGAACAACAGAGATGTGATTTTGTTTTCGATCACGCTGGCGCCGGCTTCGGCGGTGGACGATCTTTGCGGGGGGAGTGGCGGCCTGTAGCGGACTTGAGGCGGAGATAAGTTAACGAAGCGCGGCTGCGGACCTTGTTGGTGGGTCTGCAGCCGCGCTTTTATTTGGACAGGGTTGTGGTGCGATCTACTGGTTTCCGCCGCCGCCTCCGCCGGAGGGGCGTGGGCCGGAGTTGCCGCCGGGGCCGCCGGGGCGGCGTCCACCTCGTCGGCGGCGGCTGCCTCCGCCACCGGGGCGGCGTTGACCGCCGGGGTTGGGGCTGCCGGGGTTGGAGTTCGTGCCGGGCTGGCGGGGATTGCCGGCGGCGACGGGGACGGGTGGGTCGGCGCGGTTGAAGTTGGGCTCGGCGTCGGAGTCGGAGTCGAGGTCGGAGTTGAAGGAGCCGTCGTTGGTTTCGTCGTCGTCGTCGTCGAAGTCGCCGTCGAGGTCTGGGGCGGAGTTCGGGTCGGCGGCCGCGGCGATGGGTTCCGCGGTGCGGGCGCCGTTGCTGGAGCGGCTCCCTGATTCGGATTGACCGGACGGTTCGGTCTGGCCGGGTTCGGGGAGGCCGAGTTTGGCGCGCTGCTCGCGGAGGACGGCTTTGCGCGAGAGCTTGATGCGGTTGCCTTCGATGGCGAGGACCTTGACGAGGATCTGGTCGCCTTCGCGGAGTTCGTCTTTGACTTCCTTGACGCGGTGTTCGGCGATCTCGGAGACGTGGAGGAGGCCGTCGGTGCCGGGGAAGATTTCGACAAAGGCGCCGAACTCGGCGATGCGGACGACCTTGCCGAGGTAGGTTTTGCCGACTTCGGGGACGGCGGTGAGGTCGGAGATCATCTGGATGGCGCGCGCCAGACCGTCGGCGTCGGAGGAGGCGACGTTCACGCGGCCGGTGTCGTCGACGTCGATCTTGACCCCGGTAGCGTCGATGATGCCGCGGATGACCTTGCCTCCGGGTCCGATGAGGTCGCGGATCTTGTCGGTGGGGATCTGGATGGTGTGGATGCGGGGGGCGAACTGGGACTTCTCGGAGCGGGCGCCGGAGATGGTGGCGTCCATGGTGTCGAGGAGCTGGAGGCGGCCGCGGCGGGCCTGTTCGAGGGCTTCGCGCATGATCTGGGGGGTGATGCCCATGATCTTGATGTCCATCTGGAGCGCGGTGATGCCGTTGCGGGTGCCGGCGACCTTGAAGTCCATGTCGCCGTAGTGGTCTTCGGCGCCGGCGATGTCGGTGAGGATGGCGTAGTTTTCGTCTTCCTTGACGAGGCCCATGGCGACGCCGGCGACGGAGCCTTTGAGGGGGATGCCGGCCTGCATGAGGGCGAGCGAGGCTCCGCAGACGGTGGCCATCGAGGATGAGCCGTTTGATTCCAGGATGTCGGAGACTACGCGGAGCGTGTAGGGGGACTCTTCTTCAGAGGGGAGGACGGCTTCGATGGCGCGGTAGGCGAGGGCTCCGTGGCCGATCTCGCGGCGGCCGACGCCGGTCATGCGGCCGACTTCGCCGACCGAGAAGGGCGGGAAGTTGTAGTGGAGCATGAAGCGGCGTTTTTGTTCGCCCTCGTAGGATTCGAGGCGCTGGGCGTCGTCGGTGGTGCCGAGGGTTGCGGAGACGAGGGCCTGGGTTTCGCCGCGGGTGAAGAGGCTGGAGCCGTGGACGCGGGGGAGGACGCCGACTTCAACCGTTACTTGACGTATCTGGTCGAATGCGCGGTGATCCGGGCGGATACGGTCCTTGAGGACTTGCTCGCGGAAGATGTTTTCGCGGAGGAGTTCGAAGTATTTCGAGAGCTTTTGGGCGGCCGAGGGGTCGTCTGCGGGGAGCTGCGACTTGAGTTCGTCCTTGATGGTTTTGACGAGGGCGTAGCTGTCGAACTTGGGGTGTTTTTGGGTGTCGAGGGCGTCGATCAGGCGGTAACCGACTTTGTCCCGGAGGTGAGCAAGGTATTGCTGGTCGACTTCGGCGGTGCCGGGGAAGCGCTTCAGTTTGCCGGCGCGGCGAGCGAGGTCTTCAATGGCGGAGCAGATGTTTTTGATCTGTTCGTGGGCGAACTCGATCGCGCCGACGACGTCATCTTCGGAGCATTCTTTCGCGCCGGACTCGACCATGACGATGCCGTGTTTGGTGCCGACGACCATGATGTTGAGCTTGGAGGCAGCGCGCTCGGTGTAGGTGGGGTTGACGAGGAACTGCCCGTCGACGAGGCCGATGCGCACGGCGCCGACGGGGCCGTTGAAGGGAATGTCCGAGAGAGCGAGCGCGCAGGAGGCGCCGTTGATGCCGAGGACGTCCGGGTCGTTTTCCTTGTCGGCGGAGTAGACAAAGGCGACGACCTGGGTCTCGTTGCGGAAGGTTTCGGGGAAGAGCGGGCGGATGGGGCGATCGATCTGGCGGGAGGTGAGGACTTCCTTTTCGGAGGGCCGGCCTTCGCGCTTGATGAAGCCGCCGGGGATGCGACCGCCGGCGTAGGTGAATTCGCGGTATTCGACAGTGAGGGGGAAGAAGTCGATGCCTTCCTTGGGGTCGGGCGAGGCGACGGCGGTGGCGAGGATGACGTTGTCGCCGGAGGAGGTGAGGGCGGCGCCGGAGGCCTGCTTGGCCATGCGTCCGGTTTCAAAGCGGATCTGTTTGCCGCCTGCGAGGTTTACGGTTACGTCTTCCATCATGGTTTTCTCTTCTCTTGATTGTGCGCTTATTGAGGGGGTGTGGGATCAGGATCGCCGGGGGCTGAGCTCTATGCTGTGCTATCCGCCGAGGGATCGGGGATAGCACGTGCTGGAGCGCCGAGACGCGGGACAGGTCCGCTCCATCTAGGATCGCTTCGGGATCGCTGAGGGCGTGTGGGACGCCAGGGGAGGTGGGAGGACCTTTTATTTGCGGATGCCGAGTTTGCCGATGACTTCGCGGTAGCGGTCGGCGTCGAAGCTCTTGAGGTAGTCGAGCAGGCGGCGGCGCTTGGAGACGAGCATAAGGAGACCGCGGCGGGAGCCATGATCTTTTTTGTGCTCTTTGAAGTGTTGCGTGAGTTCGCCGATGCGTTCGCTGAGGATGGCGATCTGGACCTCGGGGGATCCGGTGTCCGACTCGTGCGTGCGGAATTTCTCGATGATGTCTGATTTTCTTGCGGTTGCCAGCACTGCGTTCTTTGCCTCTTGATCTTCTCTAATTTAGCCGTCTTCTTATATATGGAAGGATAGCATTTGGTGGGGTGAGGGGCAATGTCTGGGGCGCTAGGCGAGGTTGCTCCGGAGGAAATCGAGGGTGCGCTGGTTGGCGAGCGAGGCGGCTTCGGGGTTGAAGGAGGCGCGGGCGTCGCAGTGGAAGCCGTGCTGTGCGCCGGTGTAGGTGAAGATTTGGACTTCGGGGTGGTCGGCGCGGCGGACGGCTTCGACCTGGTCGGGGCCGATGTGGGTGTCGTCGAGGCCGAAGTGGATCATGACCGGGCAGGTGGGGCGTGCGGCGGCGTATTTGCCGATGCCTCCTGGGTAGAAGCAGACGGCGCAGTCGGGGCGCATGCTGACCTCGTCGCCTTGGGTGGCGGAGATCCAGCTCATGAGGCCGCCGAAGCAGAAGCCCACGACGGCGACGCCTTCGTGGGTTTGTTTGGCTCGGCTGTAGGCGGCGGCGATGTCGAGGAGGGCGGTTTCGGGCTTGAGCTGCTGCATTAGCTCATAGGCGTGCTTGCCGTCGTCGCCGTCGTAGCGGAGTTCGACGTCCCGCTCGATGCGATCGAAGAGGGCTGGGGCGATGGTGAGGAAGCCTTGGGCGGCGTAGCGGTCGGCGACGGAGCGGATGTGCGGGTTGACGCCGAAGATCTCCTGGAGGAGGACGACGGCGCCGACGGGGCTTTGGGCGGGCTCGGCGAGGTAGGCGCTGAGCTGGTGCGAGTCGGCGGCGGTGAGCTGGATCTGGGTTCCCATGGTGTGGTGGGTGGGGCTCCTTGGTTGGTGTTCGTGGTCCGGGCGGCGGCGGTTCCCTGCCCTGGTGTGTGTGTTGGTTATCGGCGAGGTTTCGGGTGGCTCAAGGCGCGCATCTCGCGGAGCCATCGGCTGAAGCGGAGGAGCTGGCGTTTTTCGGTCCAGAGGAGATGGGTGAAGTCCCGGAGATGGAGGGTTTCGGCTTTTTTGCCGGTGTAGGTTTCCAGGCGCCAGCGGAGGTAGGGGCTCTTCCAGGGCTGGAGGCGGTGGCCTCGGGTTGCGTTCCAGAGGAAGCGGAGGGTTTCGGGCATTGCTTTTTTGAGTATAGGGGAGTGGTTGGGTTGCGTCGTTGGTTTTGCCGCGGGTGAGGGCGGTCGTTTGCTGCCGCAAACGATACCCCACCCTTTCGCGATGAGACTGCGAGAGGATGGGGCACCCGGTGTTCGAGAGGATGGGGCACCCGGTGCTTGGGCGAGAAGCAGATTCCCTTCGGGAATGACAACTAGAAAGGCAAGGGCGACAGCAAGGGCAACGGCAAGGGTTAGACTTCGCGGCGGCCTTCGAGGGAGCGGGTCATGGTGATCTCGTCGGCATACTCGATGTCGGAGCCGGCGGGGACTCCGGTGGCGATGCGGGTGACGCGGAGGTTGGGGTTGAGCGGGGGGGTGGTGGCGGGGTCTTTGCGAAGGCGGCGGATTTCGCCGGCGAGGTAGGCGGCGGTGGCTTCGCCTTCGGTGGTGGGGGAGGTGGCGAGGATGAGTTCGTCGAGTGGGGGGAGGCGGGTGAGGAGGTTGGGGATGCGGAGGTGTTCGGGGCCGACGCCGTTGACGGGCGAGAGGGTGCCGTGGAGGACGTGGTAGACGCCGTTCCAGGAGCGGGTCTTTTCGATGGTGGAGATGTTGGTGGGGTCTTCGACGACGCAGACGAGGCGGTGATCGCGGGCGGGGTTGGTGCAGAAGAGGCAGGGGTCGACGTCGGTGATGTTGTTGCAGACCGAGCAGAGGGTGAGGCGCCGGCGGAGGTCTGTGATGGCTTGGGCGAGGGCCTGGGCGTCCGCGTCGGACGATCGGAGGACGTGGAAGGCGAGGCGCTGGGCGGATTTCGTGCCGATGCCGGGGAGTTTTTTGAGTTCGTCGATGAGCCGGGTCATGGGCTCGGCGAAGCGGCTCAATCGGTCTCCTCGCCTCCGTCGGCGAGGCCCGCCAGGCCGGGGAGGTCGATGCCGCCCATCATACTTTGGACGTTGGTTTGCATGGCGACGTCGGCGCGGCGGCCGGCCTCGTTGACGGCGGCGGTGATGAGGTCTTCGAGCAGCTCGAGGTCCTGGCCGGTCGAGCCGACGGCGGTGGGTTCGATCTTGAGGCGGAGGACCTCTTTTTTGCCGTTCATGCGGACGGTGACGACGCCTCCGCCGGTCTCGGCTTCGACGATGGTGGAGGAGAGTTTCTGTTCCATCTGGCCCTGCATTTGCTGGGCTTGTTCCATCATTTTGCTGAGGTCGTTGAAGTCCATGGGGGTGGGGTCCGTTTCTGGTTCTGGGTTTGGGTTTTAGGGTCTATTCGTTGGTGCTGAGGTCGATCACTTTGCGGATCTCGGCGTGGAAGAGGCGCTGGGCTTCCTGGACGATGGGATGCTCTTCGGCCTTGGATTGGGCGGTGCCGGAACGGGCGGAACGGGGTTTTTTGGGCGTGGCGGAGGTGGCGGCGGCGCGTCCGGGGAGGAGGTCGAGGCGGAGGTGTGCGGCGCCGGCTTCGCGGAGGGTCTGGCGGGCGATGCGATCGGCCTCGGGGTTGATGACCATGGGGAGCATCATCTTGGACAGGGTGGTTTCGACGCGGAGGTCGGGGCCGGCGATGGTCCATGTGCTGTCGGCGAGGGCGTCGGCGGCGGAGCTTTGGGAGGGTGCGGCTTCGAGGGCTTGGACGACGCGGGTTTGGAGGTCTTCCGCGGTGGGCTGGGTGGGGGGGTGGGGGGGGTCCGCGGCTCTGAGAGCAGCGGGGAGGACGGGGTCGGCGAGGCTGGGGGCGGGAGCGGGGGGAGGGGGGGGCGGCTTGGGTGCGGGGGCGGGATGGTGGGCAGAG
>CAXTYQ010000062.1:0-19749 GCA_964248505.1 uncultured Acidobacteriaceae bacterium | reverse complement strand
GCAGCACGATGCACGGGATACACCAGACCAACGCATCCTCGACAAAATCAACACCGCCCTACCTCCACCCCCAGCCAATCTCCCCGACAACCCCTCCCCCGACCGGGCGATCCTCCAAACCATCTACAAGGCCGTGCCGGACGTTCCACTCGAAGACAGACCGCTCGCAGAGGACGCAAACTCAGCCGCTGTCCCAAGGACAGAGTCTCTCCCCGCAAAGAAAGATCCCCCCCCGCCCCCACGGAAATCCGCCTCCAGCCGACCCCTCACCTACGCCGACGCCGGCGTCGACATCTCCGCCGCCGAGAAGACCAAGCAGCGCATCAAGATGCTCGCGCGCAAGACGTTCAACAAAAATGTGCTCTCCGAGATCGGCAGCTTCGGCGGCATGTTCGCGCTCGACCTCGCCAAATTTCCCAACCCCGTCCTCGTCTCCTCGACCGACGGCGTCGGCACCAAACTCAAACTCGCCTTCGAGCTCAACATCCACCACACCGTCGGCCAGGATCTCGTGAACCACTGCGTCAACGACATCGCCGTCCAGGGCGCCACCCCGCTCTTCTTCCTCGACTACCTCGCCACCGGCAAGCTCGACGACTCAGTCGTTGAAACAGTTGTCCGCGGCATCGCGGAAGCCTGCCGCGCCAACGGCTGCGCCCTCATCGGCGGCGAAACCGCACAGATGCCCGGCTTCTACGCCGACGGCGAGTACGACCTGGCCGGCACCATCCTCGGTGCCGTCAACCGCGACCGCATCGTTACAGGTGAGCGCATTCAGCCCGGCGACGTGCTCATCGGCCTGCCCTCAAACGGCCTCCACACCAACGGCTACTCGCTCGCCCGCAAACTGCTCTTCGAGGTCGCTCGTTACGGCCCCGATCAGTACGTCAACGAGCTCAAGGACAAGACCGGCGCCGCCCTCATGCGCACGCACCGCTCGTACCTCGCCATCATCAAAAAGCTCCACGCGGCCGATCTCGTCACTGGCCTCGCGCACATCACCGGCGGCGGCATCACCGGCAATCTCCCGCGCATCTTGCCCAAAGGCATCGGTGCCGTCATTGACCTCGCCTCCTGGCCCCTGCCACCCCTCTTCGAACACCTACAGCAACTCGGCGACGTGGAACTCGAAGAGATGCACCGCACCTTCAACATGGGCATCGGCCTGATCGCCGTCGTCCCGGCCGACCTCGTCAAAAAGGCCAAAGCCGTCCTCAATCGTGCCAACGAGCGCCATCACATCATCGGCCGCATCACCCGCGGCGACCGCAAGGTCCTCTATAACTGAGCCGCTTCCGTTCCGGCCCCGTCGAGCCCAGTCGACTCTCAAACTCAGGCAACCTTTACTTCTGCGACGACGGAGCATGCAGAGGTGAGGGCAAGACGGGTGCGGCGGAGGCGAGCGTGGCTCTGGCGAGGCTGATGGCGCAGCCAAGAGTGACGGCGCCTATTGCGAGTGCGACAAGTGTGAAGCGGCTCGGGACGGAGGCGAGTGCGTTTTGAGGTCTGTGGCTATGAAAAAGGTGGGATGCGTTCGTCGTAGGACGATCTCTTGGGTCGGGCTCACTGCGTCATCTGTGAGGCATGGTCTGCGCCATCTATGGCTCCGCGTCGCCCGGGGGCCTGAACGAGTGCCGCCTTGAACTCAGTGAGCGCGAGATGGGATTGTTTTTGCTGCAAAAGCAGGTCTCCGAGTTGTTCGCGGGCGGGCAAGATGGGTCCTGGTGTCACCGGAAGCTTTTCGAGGGCATCTTCCCGGTCGGCTGCGGCCCGGAGCAAGGTGAGGGCCTGGTTTGGATCGCCGTTTGCCTGTGCGGACCATGCCATGACCTCGCTCGCCAGCACTCCCGTCTGGGTGGACCAGTAGAGGTCACCAGAGGCGCGAAGCTCGGCTTCGATAGTCCGGAGTTGATCGGCCTGGGCGCGCGCCTCGGTCGGGCGTCCGGTGCGCGCGAGCCCGAGGCCTTTCGACCATACGGCGAGAGCGACGACGGATGGTGCTGCTCCGGTCGGCGGCGACATACTTGCAGCGTCGGGCCATCTGGCCCGCTCGACCGCGTCTCGGATGGGAATGGCGGTTGCCGCATAGGCGATTGCGAAGTTGCTCATATCCATCGCCGGCATCGCCCTCATTTCGCGGATGATCTGGCCGACATCCGTGTCGCGTCCGGTCTGCAGATAGGCATAGACCAGGTAGTCCATCGCGTGAAGCTCTCCCATGGTATCGCCATGCTGATGCGCGGCTTGTCTGGAGGCGAGATTGGATTGTATTGAGTCATTCCAAAGCCCGAGCCTGGTGAAGATGTGGGACGGCATGTGCAGGGCGTGCGGGGCCGAAGGAGCGATTTGGGCGTAGGCTCTGGCGGCGGGCAGACCTCGTTGCGCGAGTTCCTGACTATCGCTGGCATGGATGAGATAGTGGGCGATGCCCGGGTGGTTTGGGTAGTCGCGAAACAGCGGCTCGAGAACACCGATGGCCTGCTTTTGCTTTCTATGTGTCTTGTCGGCCGGGGACGTGTTGGAAAGAAGCGAGACCGCATAGAAGACCTGCGATTCGACATCGGTTCCGTTTTGCAGGGCGACTTCTGCCATAGCCTGCTCATAAGCCGAGGTACGCTGACCGGGTTTGAGAGCGGGGCTCTGCTGATAGAGCAAACCGAGGGCATGGATGAACTGCCGTTCCCGGTCGGAGCCGGCGCCGAGGCGCGTCGCCTGGAGCATCTCGCGCTGCGCGATGGGAAACGTTTCGGGCGGAAGCGACGGCGACCATACTTGATGAAAATAGGTCATCGCCACTCCCCAGTGCGCCATTCCACATTGCGGGTCTGTCTTGGCTATGGCTTGAAAGGCTTCTTCGGCGGGCCCATAGGCGAAGGAATGCAGCAGGGCCACTGCGCGGTTGAACTGTTCCTGCACCGCCGGCGCGCAGGTGATGGGGAAGGACACCTTGCCGAGTTTTTCAGGAACGCCGTGGTCGTGCGCTTCCTGAGCGGGTGACAAAGAAGCGACGAACAGAAGACTGAGTGAAATTCGCCAAATACGGAACATTTCTACCTCTCATAGGTGCATGGCCTATTGTGCAAAGATCTCCGCAATCATGACAGCCTTGCGACGTGTGGGGTCTTCCCGGGTGAGGGTGGCTGAAAGCAATTTCAGTTGCGGGTCATTGTTCGGAGGCTTAGGTCGCGGAGCTGTTGTTCGCTGACGGGGGTGGGGGCGTCGACCATGAGGTCGATGGCTCGGGCGGTTTTGGGGAAGGCGATGACTTCGCGGAGGGACTGGGCTCCGGCGAGGATCATGACGATGCGGTCGAGGCCGAGGGCGATGCCGCCGTGCGGTGGGGTGCCGAAGTCGAGGGCGTCGAGGAAGAAGCCGAAGCGGGCGCGGGCTTCTTCATCCGTCATGCCTAACGAACGGAAGATTTCGGCTTGGACATCTTTGCGGTGGATGCGGATGGAGCCGGAGCCGAGTTCGGTGCCGTTGAGGACGATGTCGTAGGCGAGGGCGCGGACGGCGCCTTTGTCGGAGACGAGGCGGCCGGAGGTGATGTCGTCTTCGTGAGGGGAGGTGAAGGGGTGGTGGGCGGCTTCCCAGGTCTGGGTGTCTTCGTTCCACTCGTACATGGGGAAGTCGGTGACCCAGAGGAATTTGTAATCGTTGGAGGTACCTGTTTTTTCGAAGAGCTTGTGTTTGTCGGCGAATTTCTTGGCGAGTTCTAGGCGGAGGGCTCCGACGCGCTTGTGGATCCAGTGTGGGTCGTGGTTCCAGCGAGCGGGGGTGCCGAGTTTGGGGGTGATGACGATGGCGAGGTCTTCGGTGGTGAGGGGGAGGCCGGAGAAGACGATCTGCTCGGCGGTGAGGGCGGTGGTGATGGCTTCGGCGAGTGGGTGAAAGGCTTCGTTGGTGCGGAGGCGGGTGAGGTCGAGGAAGTCGAGGCCGCCCTCGCCGGCAATGCCTGCGTTGAGGTGGGTGCGGATTTCATCGATGAGGCTGCGGCGCTGGGTGCCGGAGAGAGTGCCGGAGCGGGGGATGGCGAAGCCGAGGACGGGGAGGGTGTGCTCGATCTTGAGGGTGGAGCGGAGGTCGGGGGTGAGGGTTTCGGTGAGGTCGACTAGGGCGGGGAGGCGCATGTCGGGTTTGTCGATGCCGTAGCGCTGGATGGCCTGGTCGTAGGTGATTTGCGGGAACGGCGGGGAGAGTGTGATGCCGGCGGTCGCGAAGGCGGCGGAGAGGAAGCCTTCGACGAGGCGGAAGATGGTGGATTGCTGGGGGAAAGTGGTTTCGAGGTCGATCTGGGTGAACTCGGGCTGGCGGTCGGCGCGGAGGTCTTCGTCGCGAAAGCAGCGGGCGATCTGGAAGTAGCGATCGAAGCCGGAGATCATGAGGATTTGTTTGAAGATTTGGGGGGATTGGGGGAGGGCGTAGAACTCGCCGGGGTGGACGCGGGAGGGGACGAGGTAGTCTCTTGCTCCTTCGGGGGTGGAGCGGGTCATGAAGGGGGTTTCGATCTCGAGGAAGCCTTCGCCGACGAGGTAGTTGCGGATGGCCATCGCCACCTTGCTGCGAAGGGCGAAGTTTTGTTGCATTTCGGAGCGGCGGAGGTCGAGGTAGCGGTATTTGAGGCGGACTTCTTCGTTGGTGATGGCGTCTTCTGCGGGCGAGAAGGGTGGGGTACGGGCATCGTTGAGGAGGAGGAGGTCGGTGGCGAGGAGCTCGATTTCGCCGGTGGGCATGTTGGGGTTTTCGAGACCGGGGGAGCGGCGGCGGACGGCGCCGGTGACGGCGACGACGAACTCGGGTCGGGCTGCTTCGGCCTTCTGGTGGGCGCTGGGGGCGGAGGACTTGTCGAGGACGATCTGGGTGATGCCGGAGCGGTCGCGGAGGTCGAGGAAGATGAGGTCGCCGTGGTCGCGGCGGCGATTGACCCAGCCCATGAGGGTGGAGGTCTGGCCGGCGTCGGACGGGCGGAGGTCGCCGCACATGTGGGTGCGGGTGAGGGTGCCTAGAAAGTCGAGTTGCATGTTGCTTCCAGTATGAGGGAAGCGGGGACGGCGAGCTATCTCAGTTTGAGAGATGCGTGATCTGTGGTCTCCTTCTCGATGTGGGTTGCGGAGGTACTGACAAGGAGGCTAGGCCGGGGTGCGGGAGCAGCAGACCGCGGTTTAGGGGCCCCTCCCCCACTCCCCAGCATTTGTCTGTAAAATATCGGAAACATTGAAGTTAGGTCTGGATCCGGAATGTTGAGATCCGAAACTCCGCGATTTTCGGTGGTGGGTGATCTCCAAAATATCTTATCTATTGAGGTTAGCTCCACGGAATCGGTGGAGGTACGGCTTCCGGGACGGATGTGTGTTCTCTTTTAATTGTACGGAAGTGCGGGCGTAGATACGCCAACTTCCTAGCCCACTCTGTGGCCGGCTCCTAACTACTGAGCTGAGTTGTGCCGTTAGGAGCTTGCGCAACGACCACGGTCTGCGAGTTCCTTCGAAGCACGCTCGACTGTGGCCCTTGTGATGCGGTCATTCTCGAATTTGGTATTGCCATACGCAAAGCTCTGGCGTTGCTCTTCCCTCTGCTCGGTCATCATATTGGAAGTGCTCGTGCGCTCTAGCAGCTCTTGTAAGGTGTCCATTGTGCCCTCCGGTTGGCCTACGCATGGTGACTGACAGCGAACAGTTCCGCAAGCTCCGAGACTTGGACTGTTTCTCAAAGGGACAGGGTGATTGTTTAGGATCAGCTTTGGGGGGAAGGGGAAGGGGAAGGGGAAGGGGAAGGGGAAGGGGTCTTTGAATTGGACCTGATGCCAGTAGGGGTAGGCTAGGTCGCCGCACATGCTGGTGCGGGTGAGGGTGCCTAGGAGTGGAGATGCATGTTGGTTCTAGTATGAGGGATTGGGGTTCGGAAGGTGCCCTTTGAGCCACGCGCCTTCCGGTGACGAACACACCCGGTGACTTTTTACCAACACAGTCATAAAGACGGTTGACTTTCCATGTCGGTCCGTGAAAGTTTGCCATCAGTGCGTCTTCGGAAAACAAGCAGAGTCGAATGGCAAAAAGGACGAAGGAGGAGCTTGATCACGAGTATCGAATGCGTCTCGTTCCCATCATTCAGAATGGCGTACGGTGGACGGGTGTTGTTCTCTCGATCTTTGCCGTTACGGGGTTCACGTATCTAAGTATCCGCCAGTTGGCCGGTCGTCAAACGCTTGCGGACATTGCTTTTCGTGTGGTGGCATCTTTGCAGGCTAACAAGCCGGTAGCGCTCATTCTTTCCTGGGCGCTAACAAGCGGTTGTTCCTGCTGGGCTTATGGCGAACGACGTGCACGAAAACGTTTGGTTGCGAAACACTATCAGATGACCGAGAGCTACCAGAGATCACAGGACCCAAATAAGGGGTCAAGCCGACTCTCTCGGTACGGGGACACCGGAGTAGAGGACCTATGACGATCGAAACAGTTTATTTCTTTAGTTCGGTATGCGCTCTGATCGGAATGTATTTTTTATGGTTTTTCGGGTTCCGGAACCTCTATTTGGACCGTTTCCGTGATGACTTGTTTACGGTACGGCATGATCTCTTCGCCATTGCTGACAGCGGTGCAATCTCCTTCGACAATGTGGCATACAGACAATTAGAACTTCTAATCAATGCTCTTATTCGCTATGGTCATCGCGTTTCATTTTCTACATACCTACTTGCGAATCCACAGATGGAACATGAGAAGGGGCTTAATTACCGCGCCTTCCACAACCAGTTTCTTTCTCAAGTTAATCAGCTAAATCCTGAAGTGCAAGATCAGATTCGAGGTCTCTGGTCACGTATCAATATGGTCGTGGCCCAGCATATGCGACGCAGTTCGCTGGTGTTTAAAGCGATCTCGTGGTATTGGCGCTTGAGACTTTCACGTCATGTCGATCCGGCTCAGGACGAAACCATGCAAAAAGTGTATGTCTTCGAACGCGAAGCATACGATTCGTATCTAACGCAGGATAGGGGTGCTGCGTGACATTAAAGTCTCCTTAGCTTTGGGGGACGGGGAAGGGGTTGCGGTCTTTGAATTGGACCTGGTGCCAGTAGGGGTAGGCTAGCGGGGTGGCGCTGGCGGCGTCGAGTTTGGCGATCTGGTCGGGAGTGAGTTGCCAGTTGGTGGAGCCGAGGTTGGCGCGGAGTTGGTCTTCGTTGCGGGCGCCGATGATGACGGTGGAGACGGTGGGGCGGCTGAGGACCCAGTTTAGGGCGATTTGCGGGATGGATTTGCCGGTTTCCTGGGCGACCTCGTCGAGGGCGTCGACGACTTTGTAGAGGTACTCGTCGTCGGGGCGGGGGCCGCTGTCGACGACGGCTTTGGTTTGGAGGCGGGACTGTTCGGGGAGGGGTTGGCCGCGGCGGATTTTGCCGGTGAGGCGACCCCAACCGAGGGGGCTCCAGACGAGGGCGCCGATGCCTTGGTCGTGGGCTAGGGGCATGAGTTCCCACTCGTAGTCGCGACCGATGAGCGAGTAGTAGACCTGGTGGCCGACGTAGCGGGCCCAGCCGTAGCGTTCGGAGACGGAGAGGGACTTCATGAGGTGCCAGCCGGAGAAGTTGGAGCAGGCGATGTAGCGGACTTTGCCGGCGAGGACGAGGTGGTTGAGGGTTTGGAGGGTTTCTTCGATGGGGGTGAGGGCGTCGAAGGCGTGGAGGTGGTAGACGTCGATGTAGTCGGTGTTGAGGCGCTTGAGCGAGGCTTCGACGGACTGGATGAGGTGGTAGCGGGAGGAGCCGAGGTTGTTGGGGCCGGGGCCGAAGCGGAAGGTGGCTTTGGTGGAGATGAGGACGTCTTCGCGGTTGAGGTGGGCGATGGCGCGGCCGAGCATGGATTCGCTGGCGCCGGCGGAGTAGACGTCGGCGGTGTCGAAGAAGTTGAGGCCGGCTTCCATGCAGATGTCGATGAGTTTACGGGCTTCGACGTCGGAGGTTTCGCCCCAGGCCTTGAAGAACTCGTTGCCTGCGCCAAAGGTGCCGGTGCCGAAGCAGAGCTCGGGGACCATGATGCCTGATCTGCCTAGTTGTCTGGATTCCATGGGGAGGTTGGATGCGGGGGAGGAGATTGCGTCGGCCAGGCGGCGGGGGTGAAGGGCGAGGGCAGAAGCAGATTCCCTTCGGGAATGACAACCAGGGAGGCGAGGGCATGGCCGACATCTCCTCTCTACTTGGCGTCTTCGAACTCTTCGTGCCAGGCGGTCTGGATGGCTTCGAGGAGGCTTTCGGTGGATTTGTTGGGGTTGCCGATGAAGCCGGGGATCTCGGTGACGTAGCGGTGGAGGTCGGTGAAGCGGACGGTGTAGGGGTCGAGGTCCGGGTATTTTTCCTGGAGCTGGATGCCGATCTCTTCGGTGTCGGTCCAATCGATTTCGCGGGGCATGTTGGGTCTCCTGCTTGAGGCGTTCGGGTCAGGCTCCGGGGCCGTGGGCGGGCTTGCCTTCCTGGACGTAGTTGCGGTTCCACTTGGGGATTTCGACGATGTAGGTACCGGGGCGCTCGATGACGGCCTGGCAGCCGAGGCGGGAGTTGAGCTGGATGTCGGCGGCGGTCTCCATGCGGTCGAGTTCGAGGTCTTCGGGTTCGGAGATGCCGGTGCTGCCTTCTTTGATCCAGAGGTGGCAGGTGGTGCAGGCGCAGACGCCGCCGCAGGCGTGGTCGAGGAAGATCCCGAAGTTTTCGGCGACGTCGAGGAAGCTCATGGGCAGGCCGTGGCCGTCGTAGGGGAGCGCGTCGAAGGGGAACTCGACGGTGCGGCCCTCGGGCTGGAAGGTGACGCGGACCATGCCTTCGGCGGCGGGCCGGGTGAGGTCGACGATGTGGACGTTGCCGATGCTTTTTTCGGACATATCTCTCGGAGGTTCGGGGGGTGCGATGTCTCTGTTGGTGTTGGTGTCGGTGTCTGTTGGTGTGCTGCTCCCGGTGCTGTTTTCGGGGTTGTTGGGAGGCGGGGCGCTGGTGATTTCGGCGGGGGCGAAGGGGTGTGGGGCGGTGGGGCCGGCGCCTAGGCTCTGGTCCGCGGACTGCATGGTTTTTCCGGCGATGGCTCCGGTGACGGCGGAGTCCATCATGAGTTCGGCGAAGCGGCGGGTGGATTTGTCGAGGCGATCGATGGCTTGTCGGATGATGGTGTGATTGCCGCCGCGGAGGGAGGCTTCGAGCTCTTTCATGCACTGTTCGATGAGTAGGATTTCGTCGCTTGAGAGATCTTGCCAGGCAGGGTTGGATTTGCCTTTTTTGACGGCGGCGAGGATGGTTTCGCCTTCGTTTTTAGCTTCGATGACCTGGCGCTCGCGGATGTCTTGTTCGGCGTTGTCGAAGGAGGAGAGGATCATGGTTTCGACCTGTTCGTCGGTGAGGCCGTAGGTGGGTTTGACGTCGATCTCGGCTTCTTTGCCGCTTCGTTGTTCGCGGGCGGAGACCTTGAGGATGCCGTTGGCGTCGATGAGGAATTTGACTTCGATGCGGGGGAGGCCGGCGACCATGGGTGGGATGCCTTTGAGGTCGAAGCGGGCGAGGGAGCGGTTGTCGCGGGCGAGTTCGCGTTCGCCCTGGACGACGTGGATGGCGACGTTGGTCTGGCCGTCGACGCCGGTGGTGAAGTGTTCGGTGGCGCTGGCGGGGATGGTGGAGTTGCGATCGATGATTTTGGCGACGACGCCGCCGAGGGCCTCGATGCCGAGCGAGAGCGGGGTGACGTCGAGGAGGAGAAGGTCGTCGGTGACGTTGGGAGTGCCGGTGTTGGCGCCGGAGAGGATTTGGGCCTGGACGGCGGCGCCGAGGGCGACGACCTCGTCGGGGTTGAGTTCGGTGTGGGGCTTTTTGTTGCGGGCTTCGAGATGGAAGAGCTCGGTGACGAGGGCGCGGACGGCGGGGATGCGGGTGGAGCCGCCGACGAGGACGACTTCGTCGATTTGTTCGGGATCGAGTAGCGCGTCTTTGAGGGCCTGGCGGACGGGAGCGGCGGTGCGGGCGAGGATGGGGGCGGTGAGGTCGTTGAACTGGGCGCGGGTGAGCTCGCGGGCGTAGGTGTGGCCGCCGGGGAGGGTGAGGGCGATGCGGGTGGAGGGTTTGTCGGAGAGCTCGATTTTGGCGTCGATGACGGATTTGCGGAGGGCCTGGATGGTTTCGGGGCTCCTGCGGACGGTTTGGCCGAGGTCGGGGCCGAGGTCGCCGGTGATGTCGTCGAGGGCGGCGCTGATGAGGAGGTTGTCGATGTCGTCGCCGCCGAGGTGGGTGTCGCCGCCGGTCGAGATGACCTCGAAGATGCCCTCGTGGAGCTTGAGGATGGAGATGTCGAAGGTGCCGCCGCCGAAGTCGTAGACGGCGATAGTGCCGTCGCGGTGCTTGTCGAG
Source organism: uncultured Acidobacteriaceae bacterium (assembly GCA_964248505.1). GTDB lineage: Bacteria > Acidobacteriota > Terriglobia > Terriglobales > Acidobacteriaceae > Edaphobacter. The sequence continues at coordinate 9,375 of CAXTYQ010000062.1, read as the reverse complement.
GCCGTAGGCGAGGGCGGCGGCGGTGGGCTCGTTGACGAGGCGGAGGACGTCGAGGCCGGCGATGCGGCCGGCGTCTTTGGTGGCCTGGCGCTGGGCGTCGTTGAAGTAGGCGGGGACGGTGATGACGGCGCGGGTGACGGGGGCGCCGGCGAAGAAGCGTTCGGCGTTGCGCTTGAGTTGCTGGAGGATGTAGGCGGAGATCTCGGGGGGGGTGAGGGTGAGGCCGCCGACGTCCAGGCGGAGGACTGGGTCGGGTGGGGCGCCGGGCTCGGGGCCGGGGGCGAGATGGAAGGGGAAGAGGGCGAGCTCGGGTTGGATGTCGGCGAGGTCTCGGCCCATGAGGCGTTTGGCGGAGTAGACGGCGTTGCCGGGTTTGGTGAGCAGGGTGTTGCGGGCGGCGTTGCCGACGGCGAAGCCATGGGGGGTGTCGGGGTCAAAGGCGACGACCGAGGGGACGAGTGGCGAGCCGTCTTCGCCGGGGATGACGGTGGGGGTGTCGCCTTGCATGTAGGCGATGAGGGAGTTGGTGGTGCCGAGGTCGATGCCGACGACGCGCTGCTGGGTCTGCTCTGCCATGCTTGGGTGTGGTTCCTCGGGTGCGGGGCTGGTCTCGCGGACGGCGCCTTTGCTTTGTTCTACTGTACTGGTTTGGCGGGGGTTCGCTCTATGCGATGCGGGCGGAGCTGGCCTGGATGCGTTTAGCGGGTTTGCTTGGGCGAGCTAGGGCAGGCTCAGGCGTGGTTTTTATGTGATCAAGGGGCTGTATGCGGGTGCGGCTCCGTGCGTGGTAGCGTCAAGGGCATGGAAGAGAATCCGTATAGCAGACATCTGGAAGGGCGTGAGGCGATCGCGATCCTGGGGGCGAGTGCCGGGCGATTTCGGGAGCTTTTTGGGAGCTTTTCGGCGGCCGAGATCGATGAGTCGCCGGGGCCGGGCAAGTGGAGTTTGCGTGAGTTGATGGCGCACATGGCCGACTGCGAGATTGCGTGGGGATGGCGTCTACGGCAGGTGCTGAGCAAGGATGCTCCGGCGCTCGAGAGCTTTGATCAGGATCGCTGGGGTGAACGGTATCAGGCGTACGATTTTGCGGCGGCGCAGCTGACGTTTGAGGCGTTGCGGGCTTGGAATGTGCGGCTGTTGAAGGGAGTTTCGGAAGAGGATCGGCTACGGTCGGCGGAGCATCCGGAGCGGGGGCGGATTACGCTCCGGGCGATCGAAGAGACCATGGCTGGGCATGATTTGCACCACATCAAGCTGATTGAGGGGCTTCGGAAGAAGGAAGCGAAGGAGGCGGTGCCTTCGCCTTCGTAGGGGTGTCCTCGTGTTCCGAGCGTGAGGCTCTATGGCGGTTTTCACACAGGTATAGTTCGGGCGGGTTGCAAAACTGCAGGTCTCTCCACTGCGCAGACGATAGAACTGTCTGCTCCGGTCGAGATGACACAGCTAGGGCTATACGAAAACAGTTCTCGAGCGGGTTAGGTAATGGTGGGAAGAACAAACAACCGCAAGAACAGCAGCAGATTCCCTTCGGGAATGACAACAAAAGAGCAGATGTCCTTTATGCCAATACCTCCGTTGCTCTAAGCTTCGAGAGCTTCGTTGACGTCGCGGACGAGGTTGCGGAGGTAGGAGCGCTTGTTGAGGAGTGTGACCAGGGCTGCTTTGGCGCGGTCTTGGGCGGCGGTGTCGTTGTGGTCGAGGGCGGCGTCCCACTGTTGGGAGAGCTGGGTGAGTTCGGCTTGGGTGTCGGACATCTTTTGATCGAAGGCTTGTTTGGCCGAGGTGAGGTCGCGGCGGAGGTCGGGGTCGTCCTCGCCCATCTGTTTGCCCGAGCGCATTTCGGCGAGCTGCATGTTGAGTTCGAAGACCTCTTCGAGGAGTTCGGGCGGGACAATTTGTTTCTTCTCTGTGCCGGAGGTGCGGGCGGCTTCGGTGGCGGCTTTGGACTGCTCTTCGAGTTCGACGCCCTCGAGGGTGAGGAGGTACTGGGTGCGGAGGATGGGGTCTTTGAGGGTGCGGTAGGCGTCGTTGAGGTCGGAGGCGGCGGCTAGCGCCCTTTCCTGCTCGGCTGGGGGTTTGGCAGCGAAGCGGTCGGGGTGGAGCTTACGGGATTGGGCGTAGAAGGCGCGTTCGAGGGCGGGGGTGTCGATCTGGAGGTGATGCGGGAGGGAGAAGAGGGTGAAGAAGTCGGTCATGCTTTGTCAGATGTGACCTGGGACGCGCCGGTGTGGGCTAGGCTGCGACAGTGATACGCGCGGCGAGAGTCTTAGGCTCAGGCACGGGATAGCCGAACTCTTTGAGGCCAGCGATGTGTATGTGGATGCCTTCACGGATCAACTGTTCAGCTTCTTCGAGTGAGTCGCCGACCACGCCCAGGCCGGGGAGGTCGGGTGCGTAGGCGCCCCATCCGCCGTCGTCCCCACGTTCGTAGATCACGGTATATTCCAGCATTTTCCTTACTCCAGCCCAGCTTGCCTCAGGATACTCTTCATCGTGCCTATCGGGACGTCCTTTCCTGGCTTGACGACGACCGTAACGAGTCCCGGCTTGGTTGGGTGCTGATATTGGGCGTGACTTCCCTTCATTCGGAGGAATCGCCAACCGTCTTGTTCGACGCGTTTGATCAGATCGCGGTATTTCACGATCGTCTCCTCTTGGAGAGAAGGGCTGATTTGGCTCTAAAGTCTGACCAAGTCCTCGCAAGCGTTTTGCCGCCCGAAAAAGGACAGCAGATTCCCTCCGGGAATGACAACAAGAAAGCAGAGCGACCACGAGCAGATTTGATCAGACCTCTTTTAGGTGGAGAAGGAGGAGCCGCAGCCGCAGCTTTTGGTGGAGTTGGGGTTGATGAAGTTGAAGCCCTGGCGCATGAGGGTTTCTTCGAAGTCGAGGACCATGCCGGCGAGGTAGAGGAAGCTTTTGGGGTCGACGAAGATGCGGATGGGGGCGGCGCCGGTGGGGTCGTTGGGGGTGTCGATGCCCTGGCCGAAGAGGAAGGTGCGGTCGCGCTCGCGGGGTTGGGAGTCGAAGCGGATGGAGTAGGAGAGGCCGGAGCAGCCGCCGCCCTGGATGCCGACGCGGAGGCCGCCCTGTTCGGGGGAGACGCCTTCCTTGCTCATGGCGACGCGGATGCGTTTGAGGGCGTTGCGGGTGATTTCGATGGCTTGTTTGGCGCGGGGCTGCTGGCCTTCGGCGGTGAGGAGGGTCATGCCGGCGAGGGGGTCCTGCACGGACGGGCGTGGTGGTGGTGAAAGAAGAGTCGACATAAGCCTACTTTCTCGCTACGGGAGCTGAGCCCCGTTTTGCGGCTCGCTCTGCTGACTGCTTTCGGCGTTGGGAGACATAGATGCTGACCAGACTCGCCAAGGTGACTAGAACAGTGCTGAACCCTCCCAGGTTTCGGCCCTCGTGGGTTAGCCAAACACCCCCGCCTACGCCCATGATACCGAGAACGAAGCCACTGATCGAACCTACGCGCTGGCTGAAGGTCCCGGATGCAATTACCGCAGCTTCCATTTGACGACGATGTGCTGCCTGCATTTCGAATTGATTGAAGATTTTCTGGGCAGAACCGGGTAGGATTTCGTCGAAACGCTTCAGGATCTCAGGCGGGGGCAGGGGACCGGAGTAGTTGTATTCAACGGAGTGAACCGTTGCTTCCAGTGAGGGAACATCGCCCGGATCTTCCCCCTGCAGACGATCTATGTTTCCCGCCTCACCTGCCTCAGGTTCCAGGTCTCGATTCACTTCATTTTTGCCTCATTCAGAGATCTTCGCAGGTCGCTGCCGACGACAAACCAGTCACTTGCGATGGCGCGCTCGTCGGCTTCAGCTTCCGAATCGGAAGTGTTGTACTCATCGAAGGCTCCATAAAGATCAAGCGTCCTGGCTAAACCGCTCGAGAACGACGGCATCGCAAATAGGAAATCAGTACCAGATAACGTTTTAGAGTTCATAGCTACCTTGTAGCGACGCATGACCAGCACGGCAAGCTGTCAGTTAGGAGCAAGTGGGAGAGCATGCAAACCTCTACCACCTGCTCCTCGAGATATGACTAACGGGCGGCTGCGGCGACTGCGACCTCGGCGTTGGCGGCTTCGGGGACGCTGTTTTTCTTTTTCCAGTCGCCGATGGCGGCGCGGATGGCGTCTTCGGCGAGGACGGAGCAGTGGATTTTGACGGGGGGAAGGGCGAGTTCCTTGACGATATCGGTGTTGGAGATGGTGAGGGCTTCGGAGACGGTTTTGCCTTTGACCCACTCGGTTGCGAGCGAGGAGCTGGCGATGGCGGAGCCGCAGCCGAAGGTTTTGAATTTAGCGTCTTCGATGACCTGGGTTTCGGGGTTCACCTTGATCTGGAGGCGCATGACGTCGCCGCACTCCGGTGCGCCGACGAGGCCGGTGCCGACTTCGGCTGAGCTCTTGTCGAGCGTTCCGACGTTGCGGGGGTTCTCGTAGTGATCGACTACCTTGCTGCTATATGCCATGTGGGTTTCTCCGTCCTAGATAGGATGATACTCCGCGGGTTGGGGATGCGGAAGGCGATTTGCGGCCCCGGGTTTCTTTGTTCGGCTGCGCCCTGGTCGAGGCGGGACAGTTTGGCGGGCGATTATGCCGGGAGCACGTGGATCTTCGCTTGGGGGGATCTGCCGATGCCGAAGAGAAAGCGTCCGCTGGAGTCGAGATGGCGCAGCTGAAACTCGTGGGGTGTGATGGCGAGATGGCTGAAGCCGTGGATCTGCTGCGCGTAGGGGCCTCGGTCGAAGTCGGTGACTTTGAGTGTGTAGAGATCGGCGCCGCCGCCGCCGGAGAGGAAGTGGGTGGTGGGATGATCTTCGAAGTGGAGGATCTGCAGATCGTGGTCGTGCCCGGCCATGTAGAGATCGACGTGGTATTTGCGGAAGAGCGGATCCCAATCGCGGATAAGGACGGGATGATCGCCGTGCGGTCCGTTGGAGTAGATGGGGTGATGGGCCATGACGACGAGGAAGGGCGAGGTGCGGGGGCGTTGGAGCTCGGCTTCGAACCAGCGGAGCTGCTCGGCTTGCTGGTCGGGGGTGAGGGTGAAGTTGGGTGCGTGGGAGGGGCGACCGTCGGTTGGGGGCATGTTGCTGTCGAGGACGATGCAATGCATGAGGGGGGCGTGGGCGGGGAAGTCGAAGGTGTACCAGCGCGCGGGGAGGATCCAGCGGGTGGGTTTGCCGTCAGGACCGCGGCCGGTGCGGGCGTACTCGAGCTCGGCCTCGACCTTGTCGACGGTGGGAGGGAGGCGCTGGTAGTCGTGGTTGCCGAGCATGGTGTAGGCGGGTCCGGGGAAGAGGTCGGCGGGGTACATCTGTTCGAATTGGGTGAGCCAACGGGGGGACCGGGGGCCGGCGGGCAGATCGCCGTACCAGCTATCGCCGAGAAGAAACAGGGCGTCTGGTCGGGAGGTTTGGTTCCCGACGAAGTGGCGCATGCCTTGCGCGACCTCTGACTGGGCTTTGAAGCCGGCGCCGCGACGGTCGTCGTCGTTGGGGCCGACGACATCGGGCCATCCCCAGTCGCCGAGGATGAGTGCGTGCGCGGCGTTCTGGGGTGCATTTGGGGCCGTGTTTTGGGCGGATTTTTGGGCGGGGTGGGAGTTTGTCTGGCTCCAGGCGATGGGGGGAGCAGCGGTGACGGCGCTCCAGGCCAGCATCTGGCGGAGGAAGCGGCGGCGCGAGCCGGAGGTGGGGGTCATCTTCTGATCAGAGCACAGGGAGGTGAATGGCGTTTGACAGGTGGGTGCGGAATTTATTTTGCCTTGTCCAGGTGATCCGCGAATTTACGGAGGAGGTCCGGCAGTCCAGGGGCGAGATTGGCGTGATCGAAGGGGGAGAAGAGGCGCTGCACATAGACCTCGATCTCCTTATCGTTGATGGTCAGCTGATTGGTTTCTGCATTGAGGGTGGAGGTCGGGAGAGGAAGCAGAGGAACGAGTTGCTGCAGAAGCTGGACGCGGGCGATTTGCGTTCCGGATGCCGGCCCGCCGGCCAGTTTGGGCATAGGATCGGGCGCGTCGAGGACGGACCAAGTACCGCCGTTCGTGCTGACGTCGTCGGCCTTGCTGTATTGCCGCTGGACGGCGGCGGGGGTGGGCTAGGTGGCAAAGCGCGTGGGATCGGTGCCTTGTTTTCTCGCGCCGTGGCCATGATGTCGACTTAGCTCTTCACGTAGGTTATCGAGGGTCAGGCCCTTCTCCGCAAGCAGTTTGGCGGCGAAGAAGTCGGCACGAAGGACGCCGAGCAGGAGGTGTTCGGTGGCGATCGACTGCCGTCCGAGACTCTTAGCTTCTTCTTCGGCAAAGCTCAGAGCGTCGCGGCTTTCCCCCGAGAGCGGAAGTTCCCCCGAGGCACGTTGAGGAGCGTCGCTGTTTCCTGCCGTGCGGAGTTCCTCTCGCAGAGACGAGGGTACGAGGCCTTGTTCCGTGAGCAGATTTGCGGCGAAGGTTTCCGGTTCGAGAACGATGCCCAGCAGCAGATGTTCTGTGCCTATGTGAATGTGTCCAAATGCACGAGCTTCGGTTTGGGCATGCTCGAGAACTCGGCGTGTGGTGGTGGATTGCGGAAGATCAATGGAGCTGCTGATCTTTGTGCCTGGGGTGATGTTCTCTGCGATGCGGCGCCGGATGAACTCGACAGCACCGTCTTTGGCGCGAGGTGGATGGAGCAACTTCTTGTTTTCGCGAAGGAGCCCGAGCAGGAGATGCTCGGGCTCGATCTGCGGACTACCTAGTGAACTAGCCTCGTAGCGGGCGAAGAAGAGGACGCGACGGGCTTTTTCGGTGTATCGCTCGAACATAGCTACTTCAGGGTGCTGCTCATCTAGCATTAGTGGGCGGCCCACTCGATTTTGGTGAGGTCGATGCCTTCTTTGACCATTTCGTAGAGGGGGCTGAGTTCGCGGAGTTTGGAGACGACGTCGATGAGTTTGTCGGAGACGTAGTCGACTTCGGCTCGGTTGTTGAAGCGGCCGAGGCCGAAGCGGATGGAGGAGTGGGCGACGTCGTCGCCGAGGCCGAGGGCTTTGAGGACGTAGGAGGGTTCGAGGGTGGCGGAGGTGCAGGCCGAGCCGGAGGAGACGGCGATATCGTTGATGCCCATAAGGAGCGACTCGCCTTCGACGTAGACGAAGCTCATGTTGAGGTTGCCGGGGAGGTGGTGGTCCATGTTGCCGTTGACGTGCACGTAGTCGAGGGCGTTCTCGAACTTTTGCCGCATGTAGTCGCGGAGTTCCATCTGGCGCTTGCCTTCCGATTCCATCTCGTTCATGGCCAGTTCGCAGGCTTTGCCGAGGCCGACGATGCCGGGGACGTTGAGGGTTCCCGAGCGCATGCCGCGTTCGTGTCCGCCGCCGTCGATCTGTGCCTGGATCTGGACGCGTGGGTTGCGGCGACGGACGTAGAGGGCGCCGACGCCTTTGGGGCCGTAGATCTTGTGCGCGGTGAGGGAGAGGACGTCGATGTTCATCGCCTGGACGTCGACGGGAATTTTGCCGACGGCCTGGACGGCGTCGGTGTGGAAGAGGACGCCTTTTTCGTGGCAGAGTTTGCCGATTTCGGCGATGGGCTGGACGACGCCGATCTCGTTGTTGGCGAACATGATGGTGACGAGGATGGTTTTTTCGGGGCCTTCGGTGACGATGGCTCGGCGGAGGTCTTCGAGGTCGATGAGGCCGTCGGCCTGGACGGGGAGATAAGTGACGCGGTAGCCGTTCTTTTCGAGGCGCTTGCAGGTGTCGAGGACGGCCTTGTGCTCGGTGACCTGGGTGATGATGTGGTTGCCGCGCTCGCGGTACATCTCTGCGATGCCTTTGATGGCGAGGTTATTGGACTCGGTGGCGCCGGAGGTGAAGATGATCTCTTTGGGGGTGGCGTTGATGAGTTTGGCGATCTGTTCGCGGGCGGTGTCGACGCCTTTTTCGGCTTCCCAGCCGAAGGCATGGTTGCGCGAGGCGGCGTTGCCGAAGGTGCCGGTGAAGTAGGGCAGCATGGCTTCGAGGACGCGCGGGTCGAGCGGTGTGGTGGCGTGGTTGTCCATGTAGATGGGGAGCTTGACGCCTGGGGGGAGGGGTGTGGCGGATTCGGTGATGACCATTCCGTTGTCGGTCATGTCGTTGGACATCATGTCGTTGTTCACTGTTTTGGGGTCTCCTGTGACCTGTAGGATCTGGCCGGTGGATCTGAACTTTTGGGGTGCGATTGCGTTTGTGTGTGGGCGTTGGATGTGCGCTAGACGGCGATGCTGACCAGGCCGCCGGCGACGGGAGCGACTTGTTTTCCGTGTGCCGGGTCGGGGGGTTCGACGAGGTCCGCGATGCGGATGCCGCTGAGGAGATCTTTGATGCTGTCGTTGACTTTGCGCAACGGTTCTTTGATGGTGCAGTGGCCGGCGAGGTCGCAGGTTCCGTGGATGGTGATGCAGCTGGTGATGAAGAGTGGGCCGTCGATGGCGCGGATGGCTTCGAAGGCGCTGATTTCGGAGGCTGGGCGGGCGAGGGCGTAGCCTCCGTTGGTGCCGGCGTGGGAGATCAGGATGCTGGATTTTGCGAGGGTTTGGAGGATTTTGGCGAGCAGCTGGGGCGGGATGTGGTAGGCCTCGGCGATATCCTTGGCGCTTTGGGCGCCGTTGTTTGCCTGCTCGGCGAGGTACTTGAGCGCCATGAGACCGTAGTCGGCTTTTTTGGTCAGACGAAGCATGCTGGCGCCTGGTGGTCTCGATGTTGGGAGACGGCTCTTTTCAGTGTAAGGGCTGGCAGGGGGAGGTGCAATGGTGGGGCGGCCTCAGAAACAGCCGAGCGAAGGGGCTGATGCGGTCTGAAGCAAGATGTACAAGGACTTCAAGAGAAAGTAAGGACGCCGCTGCGTGTACACATTTGTGTATTCTCTGGAGACGGCGGGTGTTCTGGGTGGAACTGGAATTTGAGTGGGACGGAGCTAAAGCCAGAGCCAACCTGGTCAAACATCGCGTTTCGTTCCTGACCGCTGCCGAAATCTTTGCCAATGAAATCGTGGAGCGCATCGATGACCGGGAAGACCCCAGAGAGATTCGTTTTATCGCGCTCGGCAGGGCCGATAGCGAGGTCTATCGGGTTGTGTTCACCTGGCGTGGCGAAAATCTTATCCGCATCATTAAAGCGGTTTTCCTGTTGCTGTGAGTCGGATAGAGTCTGGAAGTGCCGTTTTCATTGAGGAAAACGGCCATAAGACCTGTGTCTTCGCTATACACCTGCAGGAAAACCGCCTCTAGTGCCCAGAAAGCGAGCAGAGATGAAAGAGAGATCTACCATCGTGCGACACTCCCTTAGAGCCTGTTCACGATCTAGTTACTAGCGAGCGTGTGGATTTGGCTTGAGA
>CAXTYQ010000061.1:0-19919 GCA_964248505.1 uncultured Acidobacteriaceae bacterium | reverse complement strand
AGGCCTGGTTTAGGCTGCCCTTTCAACAACTACATCAATAGGAGAACTGCCCTAGAAGTAATAGTGGAAAAGGCTTGGCGAAGTAATAGTGGAAAAGGCTTGGCGCCTGAGCGGCGAGAGGCGCCAAGCCCCAATCGAGACAGTACAGCACCGGTTTGGTCTCGTCGCACAGATCCCCAGGATCAGGCAGGCATAATCAATCCAAGACGTCGACCGGCATAATCGTGAGGCGCCGCAGAATCTTTCGCGCAAGCCCTGTGAGCGGTAGACGCGACAGCTTGCCCCGTGCAACCCAATGGAGCGATGCGTCCTGAACCGGAAGATTGTCGAGTAGAAAGCTCTCGCCGGCTGCTCCCTCCACTGGGGCGGTCTGGTCCCCGAATTCCTCAGCCTCAGAGAAGACGCTCACTTGAAAGTTTGTATTGGTGATCGAGTGCCGTGTCTGGAAGATCGGCTCGCGGCCGCGCACGACGTCCTCCGGAAGAGTCGGGAGTTCATACATCTCAGGCATCAGCGATGCTTCCGGGGGCCTCTTCTGAAGAAGAACTTCAGTTTCCGTCGCGACGTTTCTGCACTTGAGCAGATAGGCTATCGGCCGACTCTTCTGCGCCTCGCGAGGCTTCGTGATGTGCTCGCCACGCGTCTTGCAGAGCGACAGCACAGGGCAGTTCAGGCAGAGTGGCGCGCGCGGAAGACACAGCGTCGCTCCCAACTCCATCATTGCCTGATTGTGGTCGCCGGGGGCGTTGCCACTCGCGCGCGCCGGCGGCACGAGAGCCTGGGCCGTCCGCTGGAGCACGCTGCGGCCCTCGACAGTGCTGGTCTGAGCCACCCCGAGTATCCGCAGCAAAACACGCTCCACGTTGCCGTCAAGAACGGGAATGCTTTCGCCAGAGGCAATGCTCGCAATGGCGGCGCAGGTGTACTCACCAATGCCGGGTAGAGTTTTGAGGCCGGCCGCGGTGCGCGGCATCGTTCCGGCAAGCTCCTGTGTAATGAACTGTGCTGCCTTGTGCAACATGCGCGCCCGACGGTAGTAGCCCAGGCCCGACCAGGCCGCGAGCACCTCCGGCTCGGTTGCTAGGGCAAGCGAAAGGAGGGTGGGGAACCGCGACAGAAACCGGTGGTAGTGATCGATGACCGCGGCAACACGCGTCTGCTGCAGCATCACTTCAGAGACCCAGATCGTGTAGGGGTCCGTGACCCCGCGCCACGGCAGAGTGCGCGCGTTGGCGGCGTACCACCGCATCAGTCTGCGGCGAAACTCTTCAACATCCAGGTCCAAAGCGATGTCGGCCGCTCTGAGCTCCCGATCTCTCCGTCTCCGAGAAGCGGCAGAAGTCGTCGCAGGTTTGATGGCGACTTCAGGCAGTGAGCCGGATCTGACGGTTGACGGTGACGTTAGCGGAAGCGAAATCTCCGACGACTCTCCCGCGAGTTCTTCGCACTCAAGTCCGTCTATCTGCGGACCCCCTTTCGTGGCCCCCCGAGCCCGGCCCCGCTGTGCTTCTCGCATGTCAGCAGTCTAAATCCGGCTCACAAGCTTTGCCCGCCGAGACGTGAAAAGGCCAACCGCCTAAACGGTATCGCCAGGCTGCGTCGTCGTATTCACCGGGTCGGGAGCCGAAGGGTACGGTGGCCCCTTTTCGAGCACCTTATCCATGTCAGCGTCGTAGCCGTAGATGTCGTCGAAGAAGTCGGTTTTGCCGTCTTCGCCGACATGTGCCGTGAGATAGAAGATCACAATGGGCAGCTGTGTCTTCAAATTCACCTGCCGATTATCCGGACCGTCGTTCATCGCGGCCTGCACCCTTTCAAGATCCCAGGGCTGTCCGTCCTTGTCCGTCTGCCCTTGCAACACCCACGCGGCGAGATCGTCCGGGTGCTCGACGCGAACACAGCCATGGCTGAAGTCCCGCCGCGACCGATTGAAGAGCTCCGTCGCCGGGGTTGAGTGTAGGTAAATGTCGTACTGGTTGGGGAACATGAATTTGACCAGCCCCAGGGAATTCTTCGGGCCGGGCTTCTCGCGCACCATCAAGCCCCCGTGCTCGACCCGGGACGTAAGGTCACCGGTTTGTACCTCGCCCTTGCCGTTGACCACTTCGTAGTTCTTGCTCTCAAGATAGCCGGGCGCACGGAGCATATGAGGCACCAACTCTTTTTTTGCAATGTCGACCGGGACGTTCCAGAAGGGCCGGAAGATCAGGTACTTCATCATGTGCGTGAAGACCGGCGTGCGGTGTTCGCCGACGACCTTGCCCACCACGACCTTCATGCTGAGCTGCTCGTTTTGACTCTCATCATAGCCGCGCAGGACAAACTCCGGCAGATTGACCACCAGGCGGGCGTGGAGGTACTCATCTGGGAGCCAGCGCCAACGTTCAAGCGAATTATTGAGCTGCTGCACGCGCACCGACATGGGCACGTTGAGGCTCTTCACGGTCTCCGCGCTCAGCTTCCCGTCCGGGTTCAGGCCGTGCCGTTTCTGGTAAGCCTTCAGAGCGTCTGTCATCTGAGGTGAGGGCCCGGCCGGGGCTGGGCCTCCCGCCGCGTCGCCCTCCAGTTGGAGACGCGACCAAAGCTCCGCCGGGGAAGCGTAAGTCTGCGCCGATGGAGCTGCCGGAGATGTCCCGGCCGAGGGTGCGGCCTGCGCCTTGGCCAGCTGCAGGTAGCGGCCAAGAGCCTCTTCGGTCTGGCGATAGCCCTCAGCATTCGGCTCGACGGAATAGATGAGCTTCGGAACGTCGGTCGCGTCCACCGCCTGGTCGGACACAAACTCCGGCAGGTTGTACTTCTTCGTCTGCGCGTTGATGTCGAAGTTGAAGTGTTGCGGGTTCACGCGGCCGATCCGTAGGTCTGAGACGTACCGCATCACGTTGATCGTCATCAAGACGTCGAACTGCGCCAGTGCGTCGCCATTCTTCGGCCCCAGTCCGGCCACTCGTGCCGGCCAGAGCGAGGCGTCGTAGTCCTCCGGCCGCAGGCCCTTGGTGTCTGCCTCCGTAAAGGCGCGAATAAATCCGCTGGCAGCCGATGTCGGCTTGCCGTCGCGCGTCCATGCGATCTCGTTGTTGCGATCGTCGTAAAAGGTCGTGACGTCGTGCTGGTAATCCGAGTAGTTCGGCCAGTGGAGCGCCGGCATCTGCCCTTTGGCGACCAGAGCCTGAATATTCTCAGCGTAATCCGCGGAATTGGGGGCAGAAACGGACTTTCGCGCCTTGCCGTGACATCCACTTGCCAGAAGAACCAACAGAAGAGTGAAACCTGTTCCAAGTGCCCCAAACCGTACCTTCATCGACCTGTATCCCTTCGCTTGTTCGCGTCCCGCGGCAGAAACCGTCCCTCTATTGTACGAGGGGCTCACAGTCATTCTGGCATGGAGGGCGCCCCGGTCACTAACTTCTTGCGATCTGGGACAGTACCGAAGTGCAGAGCACCGCTTGCGTCAGCAGAAGTGCGCCCGTCAGCCCCAGAAAGAGCTTGCGCTGCCGGGTCTCAAGCGCGTCTGCAAAGACGCCGCCAATCCATGTGAAAAGAAACGGAAGCGCCCAAAGCACCGGCGTTGTAATTGTCTGGGTCGTCACAATCGGCAACAGCACAAGCGCCATCCCAAGCGGAACCGTGTTGCCAAAGTACCGGCAGCGCCGAACGCCGACGTAGAGCAGAGCTGAAACGGCCATCGCCACAACCACCGGCGCGTTCTCAAACGAGGTGAAAAACGTCTGTGCCGGGTCCATCGAAAACCAGAACCGCGCTCCACCGCCTGCAAACACATAGCTGAACGGAGCCGGGCGAAACGCAAAAAAAGCAAACAGCATCAGGAGCGCACCCAGGCCCGAATAGATCAAGATCTGCATGACATACGAGCGACGATGCTCCGCCACATACATCATCAAAACAAACGCGGCGACAAATCCGATCATCGCCGCAAGCAGATGCGCGGCCGCGGTGAATCCAAGCGCCGCCGTCAGCAGCAGGAGTCGCGGCCGCCACTTCCGGCGAGGCCCGTGCATCGCGTGCGCTACGCCGATGGCCGTGTACACAAGGCCATAGAGGCCCCACATCGCAAGCACCTCGTTGTTCGGCGTGACCGAGGTCCGAACGATCGCGGGCGAAAAGCAGTACAGGCCAAGCGCCAGGAAAGCTCCCTCATTGCCGAACATCCGCCGCGTCACCCACCACAGACCCCCGCCCAGCCACATAGCAAACAGGACAAACGGAAGGTGGAGGAGGTACTTGATGCTCCGGAGCTCGTGCCTGGCCTCCCATGTGGATCCATTCAGACTGCTGCCCGCGTAGATCCGATTCTCCGGACTTCGGAGCCGATCGGCGCCAAGCAGAACGAGGCGCTGCACCGTGAGCGGCAAGCCGGCCACCCGATACGCAAACGTGCCGTCGCCGTGGAGGTTGCCGCACGTCGTAAAATAGCCGGCCAGCGGCGATGGCCGCTCCCACATCTCGCGGCCGCACCGGGCGTAGCGAAAGTCCGCCGAGGAAAGCGTCTGCCGGCTGATCACCCAGAGGCACTCCGCAAGAAAAAAAAGCAGCAAGAGAGCGGCAATACGCTGCGGTCGGCGAAAAGCGATGCGAGGAAACTTCATCGTGAGGTGTGTGGTTGCTCGCCGCTTTCGCGTGGCTGGATTTTCACGTCTGAATACGGAGTTCCATAGGGCACTTCGCGGCGGCCGGCGCCTTGGCTCCGACCTCTCCATCTGCCTGCGGGCGCTTCTGTCGAGTGTATCGTGAGGTGTATGCAGACGCTGCTTTTTACTCTCGGCCGAGCCTTCTTGCCCTCCAATTCGACGACGGTCCCGTGGACGGTCGTCTTCGAGGACGAAGGCATCGCAGGGTACTTCTACGCCTGCGATCGGTCGCGCGAGACCCAGGAAGAAAGCATCCTCGACGCCATGCTGATCTACAACGTCAAGGAGATGGAGAAGCTCTCCGCGGCGGCTGGGGGCGAACCGAAGCAGCGCCTGGCAGCGGTCGAGTGGTCGCGCGATGGCCTCCAGGCGGTGTTCTACCTCGACGGTACCGCACAGGCGCTGTTCGACTTCGGGCAACGTCTCGGCTTCTGCCGATCCAACTTCCCAAACTTTCTCGACGAGCGCGGAGCGACGTGGCGGAAGTCCAGTCACGCCTGGAGCGACGTCGCCCTGCAGACCTTCGAGTCGGCCCTGTACTCATAACTTCGGCGCTCATCGGCTGGCAAGCCGAAGCAGCTATCCGAGAAACATCCTCTCCACGTCCAGCCAGTTCTCGACCCGGCGGAATCCTCGCACCGCCTGATTGTGCGGCGCGCCGTACAGGATGCCCTCACCGCGAAATCGCCGCAGCTGCCGCGGATTGTCGTCGATCAGGTACTCGGCATGCAGAATGCTCTTGTCGCCGCAAAAAACGATGTGCGACGGTGGGATGTGCGGAAAATGCCGTGCCATCCACCGATACTTGGCGGTAAAGGAGGTCGGCACCTCCATCGCAGCCGTCGCGACAAAGACGTCGTATCTCTGTTGCAGGTCGGCAGTCACGCGCTGAGCGTCCGGAATCACGTCCAACACCTCGAAAAAATCAGGCGTACGCAAAAAGCCTTCAAGTACGCCCTGACGCTCCGCCGGCACCACATCCCACAGCCATTTGCCCGCAAGATCGGCCGTCGTCACACTCTCGCCGAACTCCCGGTTGTAGCGCAGGAGGTGTTCGCGTACAGCGTCTGCGATCACCTCATCCATGTCGATGCAAATGCGTTTCACAACGATCTCACGATACGGGCCGCGATGCTTTCCTCCCGCTCGGCTGCCTTCTTTTGCGGAGCATCGCGCCCTGGATCCCAGAAAAGCAGCCGCCCGCAGCTCTCGCACGTCATCATCACGTCGACGTTGCTCCGGTCGCGCAGATCGTTCCACTTCTGCGGTCGCACCATCATCTGGCACGCCGAGCATTTGCCGTCCACGCCTTCCGCCAGACCCGCCCCCTTCGCCTTCGCCACGCGATCGTAAGTCTGAAGCGCGCTCTCGCCGATCTCCGGTCGCAAACCGACGCGCTTCTGCTCAATCTCCGCCAGCAGCCTCCGGTCCCGCTCCAGCACCTCCGCCGACCGCGCCCGCTCGCGCGCAAGCTCCGCCTGAGCGTCGCTGACAGCCCTGTCCGCCAAAGCCCGCTGCGCTTCCATCTCTTCGGTCAGCACCATGCTTTCGAGCTCCGCATCCTCCAGCCGCGCGACCTCCTTCTGGCCGAAGCTGATCTCGTGCTCATACGCGGTCACCTGCACCGCCGTGGTCGCCAGGTCCATCTGTTTGCGGGCCCGGGCAATCTTTCTCTGCCAATCTTTAATGTCGGACTCCTGCCGGCGGCGCAGAGCTTCTTCCTTCGCAAGCAGGTCGAGCACGACCGATCTCTGCCCCTCCACAGCCCCGAGCTTGGCTTCGAGCGCGGCAATCTGTCTAGGCAGGGCCGCCAGCCGATCGCGCATTGCCTTGGCCTCAAGATCGTACCTCTGCAACTCAATCAAATTTCGGAGATCCGGGTGCATCGCGTGTATCCCTTGTATTCTGAAAGAACAGCGCCGGCCAGACAACAGCGAGCCTCCTCAGCCGAAGATGGCGCGGAGCTCTGTCCGGCTGAACCGGAAAAGAGCGAGTCTAAAGCATATCTCCTGTAGGTGTACACCGAAGACCCAGATGCCATGGCCATTTTCCCCAACGGAAACGGCACTCCACCACTTCATCCAGCTCACAGAGACAGGAGAAATGCTCCAGCACAGCTGTCCCTTCCTCTTTTGTGGTACCAAACCGCCACCCAGAATAGCCGAAAATAGCTGAAAATATGGTCAGCGGAGGGATCTAGACCCGAAGATGGCAGCAGCAACCGCACTAGAAATGCCCGCGCGAAGTAGCGCAACAAAATCACCTCCGGCCGCCAACGCACCCTGGCGACCACGCGTAAATCCGTGGATCGTCGCCATGACGGTGACCCTCGCCACATTCATGGAGGTGCTCGACTCCTCGATCGCCAACGTTGCTCTGCCGCATATCGCCGGCGGGCTCGGCGCCACGCAGGATGAGGCCACGTGGGTGCTCACCGCCTACCTGGTCGCGAACGCGGTCATCCTTCCCGCCGGCGCCTACATGACCACCTTTATCGGTCGCAAAAAGTTCTACATGATCTGCGTCGCGATGTTCGGCATCTCGTCCGCCCTCTGCGGATTTGCCCCCACCCTCCCGCTCCTCGTCTTCTTCCGCATCCTCCAAGGCATCGGCGGAGGCGGTCTCGCCCCCTCCGAACAGGCCATCCTCGCCGACACCTTTCCGCCCGAAAAACGCGGCCAGGCCTTCGCCATGTACGGCCTCGCCGTCGTCGTGGCGCCCGCCATCGGACCCACCCTCGGCGGCTACATCACCGACAACTTCGACTGGCGCTGGATCTTCTTTCTCAACGTCCCCATCTGCCTCCTGTCCCTCTTCCTCACCTCCCGCATCGTCGAAGATCCGCCATACGTCAAAGAGCAGGTAGCCAAGTCGCAGAAGGGCGGCATCAAGCTCGACTTCATCGGCTTCGGCCTGCTCGGCCTCACCTTCGGCTCGCTCGAGTTCATCCTCGACAAAGGGCAGGAGGATGACTGGTTCGGTTCAGGCCTCATCACCTTCTTCGTCGTCATCATGGCCTGCGCATTCCTCTCCATGATCTATTGGGAGCTGCGACAACTGCGCACCGGCAATCGACCGATCGTCAACCTGACCCTCTTCAAACGACGATCCTTCGCCATCAGCTTTCTGCTCATGTTTGTTCTAGGATTCTCGCTCTACGGCACGACCATCCTCATCCCGCAGTTCGTCCAGACGCTGCTCGGCTACACCGCCGAACTCGCCGGTCTGGTGCTCTCGCCGGCCGGCTTCATGATGATGGCGATGATGCCCGTGGTCGGCTTCCTCAGCAGCAAAATCGATCCGCGCAAGCTCATCGCCTTCGGATTCATCATGCTCACCCTCTCCCTCTTCGACATGCACACCATGGATCTCGGCATCTCCTACGGTCGGCTCGTCTTTCTCCGCTGCTTCCAGGCCTCCGGTCTCGCCTTCCTGTTTATCCCGATCAACACCCTCGCCTACGTCGGCGTAAGACAGAGCGAAAACAACGACGTCTCCGGCTTGACCAACCTCGCGCGCAACATCGGCGGCTCCTGCGGAACTGCGTTCGTCGCAACCATGCTGACGCGCCGATCCGCCGCCCACGAAACCAACATGGTGCGCTATCTCACCAACGGCAATCAGGCGTTCAACACCCAGGTCAACACTCTCGCCGGGTTCTTCAAAGCCGGAAACGGAGCCAAGCCCACAGGTATGGATCACTCCTTCGGCGCCGCTCACATGGCACAGGCCTACATCTACAACCAGCTCCAACGCCAGGCCAGTATGCTCGCCTATCTCGACATCATCCAGATCCTGTCGATCTTCTGCGCCTGCATGCTGCCGCTACTCTTCCTGATCCCCAGACCGCCCAAAAACGCCGCCGCCAGCGCCGGCCATTAGACTCAGAGTGCAGGCTTCAAGAGGATCAGAATCCCGCGCGATCGGCTCAGACATCCCCGCCCAAACCCTCCATCAGACCATCCTCCAAAGGCCGGGAAAGCACCGCCACCAACTCCGCGCGCGGCACCTTGCTCTGCTCTCCCTTGCAAAAATGCTTCACCGTAAAGACGTCTGAGGCTACTTCGTCCTCCCCTACGATCACCATCCGCTCGGCGAGCTTGTCGGCCGTTTCAAATGACTTCCTGAGCCGAAACATCCCGTCGCCAACCTCCACCCGGAGTCCCGCGCGCCGTAGTTGCTGCGCCAGCAGAAGCGCGGGAGCATTCTGCGTAACACCCATCGGCGCAACAAACGCGTCGAGCTTCGGCTCGGCCGTCTCCCCCTCGGCCGCGGCCTGGGCCTGCAGCGTCAGAATAAGGCGGTCCTCTCCGATCGCAAACCCAATCCCCGGAGCCTTCGGTCCACCCAACATCTCCGACAACCCGTCATACCGGCCGCCGCCCAGAAGAGCGTTCTGGGTTCCGAGCCCGCCGCCGTCCGGCACGGTAAACTCAAACGTCGTACGCGTGTAGTAGTCCAGACCACGCACAAGCCGCGGTTCCACCTGGTACGGCACCCCGCAAGCGTCCAAAGCCCCGAGCACCTCTTCAAAGTGCGTCCGCGAGCTCTCATCCAGAAAATCCGCGATCTTCGGCAGACCGTCGATGATCTCCTGATCTTCGGGCGCCTTGGAATCAAGCACACGCAGCGGATTGGTCTCCGCGCGTCGGCGGTTGTCCTCGCACATCCGGCTCTTCACCGGTTCGAGTGCCGCACGGAGCGCCTCAAGGTACCGTGGCCGATCCGCCGCCGATCCGATCGAGTTGATCAGCAGCTTCCACCCCCGCACGCCCAGCTCCGTCAGCAGCGTCGCCAACATCTCGAGGATCTCGGCGTCCCGCAGCGGACTCTCCGCCCCGGACCACGGAGGGCCCAGCACCTCCGCTCCAATCTGCCAGAACTGCCGGTATCGGCCACGCTGCGGACGCTCGCGCCGAAACTGCGGTCCAATGTAAAACATCTTCTGCAGCATGCCCGTGTCGTTCAGCTTGTGCTCGATGTACGCGCGAACCACGCCCGCCGTGTTCTCCGGCCGCAGCGTCAGGCTCTGGCTCCGTTCACTCTCCGCGCGCGCACGATCCTCCCACGTGTACATCTCTTTCGAAACAATATCGGTCTCCTCGCCAACGCCACGGGCAAACAGCTGGGTGTCTTCAAAGACCGGCGTGCGGATCTCCCCGTACCCGTAGCGCCGGAAGACAGATCGCGCCACCGCCTCCACCCGGTTCCAGAGCTCCGTCTCCGGTGGCAGCAGATCGCGCGTGCCGCGCACTTTCATGATCAATGACATAGCTTCAGAATACCCAAGGACAGAGCCCCAAACGCAAGACAACACCCGTGCATCTCCGGTATACGGAGCTGTCGCAAAGAAAGTTCTCGCAAAAATAGCATGAAAAAGCCGCCCAAATCGGAGTACCCTAGAAATCGGCCCAACGTTTGGGTCTGGTTGGAGGTGTTTTTTCTGGCAGAGGTTCGAGTTCAAGAAGGCGAACCCCTTGAGAATGCCCTGCGGCGCTTCAAGCGCAAAGTGCAGACCGAAGACATCATCAAGGAAGTCAAGCGCCACTCTTTTTACCTGAAACCAGGCGAAAAGCGGCGTGTCAAAGAAGCGCTTGCGCGCAAACGCAACCGCAAAAAAATCCGCAAAGAGCAGGACTAACAAGGTTTGAGACTGGCAACGAGCAGAAGAAGCAGCTGAAATTTCTCTAGCTCGCCCGTCCGCTCCCTGCAATCGACAAGGCCGTTCACCCTCCACTTCATAGGGTGGGCGGTCTCTCTCTTACAGAGAAGCGCCCTAAACTGTCCCTTCTGAGAGCAGCCACCCAACCTCAAGTTTCTTTGTAACGGTTCAGCAAACCGCAACACCACTATCCATTCGTACCCGGGCCCCTGTTTCCTCTATTCGCACGTGATGGGAGAATCACCGTGGACTTCATGGATCGTCTTCTAACCTGCGCCGATTGCGGCGGCGACTTCATCTTCACCGCCGGCGAACAGCTCTTCTTCTTCGATAAACAGTTCAAAAACGACCCAAAGCGGTGCAAGCCGTGCAAGTGCAGGCGCGCCGGCACAAGCGTGCAGGCTGGCGCCGGACCGGCAGCGGCCGGCATCTCTCGAACAGAAACGCGAACCCATTGCTCCGCGTGCACCGTCGAGACCACCGTCCCGTTCAAACCAACGCAAGGTCGTCCGGTGCTCTGCCGCCAGTGCTTCCAGGCGCAGCGTCCAGTCGACAGGGCAGCCGCCGTCGCCGGGACCTCCTCATCAACATCCTCTCTCCTCACCGCTGCCGTCGAGCATGCCTCCCGCACCCGCGAGATCGCCTCGCAAGGCGCCTGATCGGTACGTCGACGCATGAACCCGGTCGGGCAACACGGATCGCTCTCCGCCGACTCCGACCGCGTATGACACAAACCCAACTCTTCCGCGGCGCCACCGCCCTCGGCGACTTCGAACTCCTCCACTGCACCGACGGGACCTACCTCCTCGATGGCGGAGCGATGTTCGGCGTCGTTCCCAAGACCCTCTGGCAGAAGCGCATCCCGGCTGACGAGCAAAACCGCATCCAGCTCGGCCTCAACTCGGTCGTCGTGCGCACCGGACAACACACGGTCCTCATCGAGACCGGCATCGGCAACAAACAATCGCCCAAGATGCGCGAAATCCACGGGAATCAGGAGCTTCTGCCGGCCTCGCTCGCCGCCGCGGGTGTCTCGCCGGCTGAGATCGACGTCGTGATCAACACGCACCTCCACTTCGATCACTGCGGCTGGAACACAACCCTTCACCCTGACGGCTCGGTCGCGCCCACCTTCCCGAACGCACGCTACTTCGCGCACCGGGGCGAGGTGGACCATGGTCATCTGCAGCTCGACCGCGACCGCGTCAGCTACCTTTCGCCCAACTTCGACCCGCTGATCGAGTCGGGTCAGATGACGCTGCTCGGTCACCCGGAACTGCCCGGCCCCGGCGTGGAGCACACACTCGTCCCCGGCATCTCCGTCGAACTCTTCCCCGGCCACACCGCCCACATGATGGCCGTCCATCTCAGGTCCCGCGCGCATGGCCGCGCAGTCGAGCACGCCTGCTACATCGGCGACCTCATCCCCACCAGCCATCACCTCGACCCCACCTGGGTCATGGGCTACGACCTCGACCCGCTCCTCTCGATCGAGCAGCGCAAACGCTTCCTGGCGCAGGCCATCCCGGAGCGCTGGACCGTGCTGTTCACCCACGACCACGAGCTCCCCGCAGCACGGATCGCCTTGAACGAGAAAGGAAAACCGACCGCAACCAGCCTCTAGAGCAACGGAGGTATTGGCATACAGCGCATTTGCTCTTTTGGTGTCATTCCCGAAGGGAATCTGCTGTTGTTCTTGGTGTTGTTTGTTAAGCCGCGGGCGCCGCAGACCGGTACGCCACCACGCGCTCCCACGTCGATCCGAACCGATCCGCGGCCTGGTCCTCCTCGCTCATCGACATGCACTCGTCCCACACCAGATGGAGCCACGGCTGTGCCTCAAGCATCGGCTTCAGCTCCGGATTCGCATACAGCATCCAGATCTCGCGAGGCTCTCGTCCAAACGAAGCTGCGACCTGGGCCAGAAAACGCCGCATCACCGGCGCTGCAAAAGGATGATAAATCGAGATGACCAGAGGCCCTGACGGCAGCTCAAAGGCGCCCGCATCCCCACACGTCACCGTTGCCGGCACGGGCTCGGTCAGCTGTCCCGCGAACTTCTCGAGATTCTTCTCCGCCAACCGCGTCAGTTCGGGCGAGAGCTCGACCCCCGCCACCGCCCGAAACGAGTACCCCATCGCCAGCATCAATGCCCGACCTTTGCCGCACCCAATGTCCACAAAGGTGAAGCGCCTCCAGTCCAGCGAGAGCCGGTCCAGCGCTGCCGAAAACACCGACGGCGAGATCCCGTAGTAGGCCGTCGCCCAGTACGCCTCGGGCGCGCTCGTATCGAGCTGCTCGCCGAAGATCAGACCGCCCGTATCAACGCCGTTCTGCTCATCAAAAGGATGAGCAGATCTCGATCGGGCCCCGCGACCTCCCGCACGCCGCTCCTCCGTGAAAAACAGCTTCAGCCTTCGTCCGACCTCGCGAAAAAACCCGCCCCAACCGCGATTCACGATCCAATGCCGAGATCTACGAACGATCGCTCCCCGCACCTCTTACCCTCCGCTCGGCCAGGGATCGTGCTCGCTGCGCGTCCCGTCGGTAAAGCATACCTGTCTCTGAGTTGAAGCGGCTTCCATGAAAACGAGCTCGGACACAGAAAAGCCCTGCCGAAAGGGCAGGGCTCGGGACATCTGACGCGATCTAGGCCGAAGCTGCCGCCGCGACCGGATCGACGGCAACAAACCGACCCCTCTGGCCGCGATCCTGAAATCGCACCACGCCATCGATCTTCGCGAACAACGTGTCGTCCTTGCCGCGACCGACATTTGCGCCCGGCTTCAGCGGTGTCCCACGCTGACGCACAATAATGCCGCCGCCAAGAATCGTCTGGCCGCCGAACACCTTTACCCCAAGTCGCTGCGCGTTCGAATCGCGACCGTTCTTCGAAGATCCAAGCCCTTTTTTATGTGCCACGTCTGCTCTCCCTCGGCCCCGAACTCCGGCGCCACTTCTCTGTCACACCCGCGCGGAGGCGGGCCCATACTTCCTAGGCGCTAAAGCTCTGCCCGTTGACCTGGATCTCGTTGATCTTGACCTCAACGAAGTTCTGCCGGTGTCCCTGCATCTTCTTGTACTGCTTTTTGCGCTTCAGCTTGAACACCAGAATCTTTTCGCCGCGGCCGACACTGACCACCGACGCCAGCACCTTGGCGCCGGCAAGATCCTGCTCAAACTTGCCCGCTTCGCCACTGACCGCCAGCACATCGGAGAACTCAACCGTGCCGTTCTCATGCGGTGTCGTCTCGATCCTGAGCGTCTCGCCAGGTGTAACCAGATACTGCTTTCCGCCCGTGCGGATCACTGCGTACATAACCAAACTCCCTCGCGCGCTCCGTAGCGTAGGCAAGCGGCGCTTCCTCTAGTAGAGGTCCTGTGTGCGCGGCAGCCGCCGGTACATGGCGCGCCATGGACACCCACAAGACCAAGCCT
Organism: uncultured Acidobacteriaceae bacterium; assembly: GCA_964248505.1. Lineage (GTDB taxonomy): Bacteria > Acidobacteriota > Terriglobia > Terriglobales > Acidobacteriaceae > Edaphobacter. Next base: position 6,173 of record CAXTYQ010000061.1, on the reverse strand, counting down.
TCCAGTCCCAGAGCAGTCCAACACCGCTGAACTAAAGAAGTTTACCGCCTCACATCGACCAGGTCAATGGCAGCGGCCAGGTCAAGGGCAGACCTCACAGCTCGTAAACCGAAACCACAGCTCAACTGATCCACTTCAACAGCCGGATCACGCCCATGGCCGCGGGTCGCGAATGCGCCGAGACCGCCCCGTCCCCGCTCCCGCCAGTCCGCGCGTGGATCTCTGCCGCCCGCTCCGCATAATACCGGTACGCCCGCACCATCATCTCTTCATTGGTCAGGGTAGGTCGCCACCCGAGCCGCTCGCGAATCCGCGTCGTATCAAAGACAAAGTTCTCCGCGATCATCCGGTAGTGGTACGGTCCCAGCGGCGACACCCCAAGCGTGTGCGCCAGCTTCATCGCCGCAATCGCCGGCCTCTTCGGCAAGCTCGCCACCCGCGACCGCGTCCCAGCCGCCCGGATCACCGCCTCGTACACCTCGCGCAGCGTCGCAACCTCGTCCGAGCCGATGTGAAAGAGCTCCGAACCTCCGTACACCAGAGCCTCCATACAGGCCGTCGCCAGGTCCTGCGCATAGATAAACTGATATCCGTTGGACCCATCGCCCACCACCCAGACGCGCTTTCCGTCGCGAATAAACTCAAACAAAATCGCCAGCAAACCCAGCCGCCCGCTGTCGATAATAGTCGGGCAGCGAATCGTGACCACGTGGAGGTCGGCGATGTACTCGCGAAGCACCTCCTCGGCAGCCAGCTTCGATCGACCATACAGCTCAACCGGCGCTGGAACCTCGTCTTCCCGCACCGGATGCCCCAGATCGCTCGCCCAAAGGCAGTTGGTCGAGGTGAAGACGAGCGGTTTGACCCCGAAGGCACGGCACGCCTCGGCGACATTCCGCGTGCCGTCAACGTTGGAGCTCCACAACGTGCTGTCCGAAATGGTGTCGTGCGCCAACATGGCCGCGCAGTGCACCACGCCGTCAATCGGAGCCTCCGCAAACACCGACCTGACCAAAGCAGCATCCCGCAGGTCGCCCTGAACGCTGCGCAAACTGGGGTGCCGATCCACGTCCGCAACCAGATCGATGTTGACGCAGCTGTACCCCTCGTCCAGCAGACGCCGCTTAAGCAGGCCGCCAAAGAAGCCCGAGGCTCCAGTCACCAGAACGCGCTTCATCCTTTAACTATGGCAGACGGGCGCGCGACTACGGCAGACGGGAGCGCGACTCGGGCCGACGGGAGCGCGACGCGGCATAAGCGCCCTCCCCTCACAAGCGAAACCCAGACCAAGCGCGCGTCCGATCGGCCGACTGGAACAGATACACGGCCAAGATGGTCATCAGAGGCTCGATCGGATGCCGAAACCGAGCCTGCACCGTGATCAGGTAATAGATCAGCGGGATCGTTCCAAAGGCGAGCGCAAACAGCATCGCACCCGGAACCCGCCTGCGCAGCGCCAAGAACAGCCCAAGCAAACCCGCAAGACTCACAAAGGCGTAATTCATCTCGCGGCCGATCTCGAGAGCGACACTCTTCTCAAACGGATGCGGCACACCCGCCCAGAAAAAGAAAACTCGCTGCGCCGTCCACCGGGCAATCTGTCCAGGATGCGCGCGGATCACGACCTTTGCCCGAGCGCCCTGCTCGCGGACGTACCGGAGCTCGCCCATCTGCTTGTACCGTTGATACTCCGGATCGCGCTCCACCAGCGGCACCGTCGTCCCCCACGGAAACCCGGCGTTCTCGGCCAGCGTGGATTGGTACAGCTCCGCGCCGAGGTTTCCCCGCGTCGGGATAAAGGCGCCGAAGACCCGCTCGTTGCGCACAATCCAAGGCAAAAGGCACAACACCACAACACCACCGCCAAGCGCCAGGCCGCGAACCGCACGCAGAAGCTCCGCGCCCGGCCCCCCCCACACCATCCCCCACATCATCCATAGCCCGCACACCGGCAGAAACAGCAGGAGTGACGGATTCGTAAGCGCAATCAACCCCCAAAGCAGACCCCACATCAGCCACGGCCGCACCCGATGACGATCTCCGTCCGGGCCTAGGACTGAATCACCGACGCCGCGGATCTCGAGCGCATAGACAAACACCCACGTCAGCAAAAACGTGGCAATCGACATCTCCAGAATCCAGTGCACCGCATACTGCATCGCCGCCGGGTGCAGAGCCCAGATCCAGGCCGACCAGACACCCACACGTCGTCCCTCCCCGGTCGCGTCGAAGCACCGCCATCCAATCTCGTAGATCGCCAACACCGTCCCGGCAGAGAAGAGACTGTTGACCGTCAGGATGACCCAGGCGGAAGCCGCGCTATAGACTCCGAACACCTGAAACACCCCAGCCAGCAGGGACGGAAACAGCGGCGGGATCCAGGTTGTCGGGCCAGTGTGTCCCGTAAACGGGTCAGCATACCCATATCCCGTCGCCAGCGCACGGGCGATCCGGCCCGGCTCCCATCCAAACTGAAAGTGATCTCCCGCCGGTCGGACGTGATACGTGTGCGCCAGTGTAATCACAGCCACCCGCAACAAAAAGGCGACCCAGAAGATCCGCCAAGGTCTACCGCATACCTTCTCTCCCGAATCCAATGCCGGAGCCGGCCGCCGCTCCACATACGCCATGGGCCAATGCTATGGCATCCAGGACGTCTAACGCGGTGAGAGGACGTTATGGGACTTTGGTAACTGGTTCTACACGCTGCCGTAACCTAAGCTATACGCTGACTTACCGAGACCGAGCCCTCAGGCCTAAAGTGGAAGAGAACTTCCCTTCGGGCACTAGGCAATGTTTTGCACATTACCTGCCGGCAATCCGTTCTACAACTTCCGACGTATCCGGTAAGCCCAGTAAAACGGGACATATACCGCGAGCAGCCCGGTCCCGCGAGATTGGCCGTCAAGTTGCTCTATACCTTTATGCAACAGCATCTCGATCTCCCTGGAGTCTTTACAATGATTAAGTCTTTCGCCGCATCGCTCGCCTTGGCCTTGGCCGCGTCGGTTTCTGCCTCTGCCACCTCCCTTCCCGTTCCCACCGGCAGCCAGCCAACCGTCGTAACCCCCAGCGTTGGGACGTTTGGTGGTACACTGGTCACCTTTACCGGACCCGAATTCGTCTCCGCTCCCACCTTCACGGGCGCATACACGGAGAACGTCTTCTCGGATCCAAACAACATCTACTGCGCTGGCTGCCTCGACTTCGTGATCCAGGTCGCCAACCTCAGCCCAACCAGCACCACCCCGACCCAGGTCATCGAGCGCGTCACAACCTCAAGCTTTGATGGCTACCTGGTGGATGCGTCCTACACGGTCGCCCCCAACACCATCGCACCCTACGATGCAACACGTGCACCCGCGGGCGGCGTCATCGGCTTTGACTTCTTCCTGACACCCGGTCAGATGACCGCTGGTCTCGTTCTGATGACCAACGCGCCGTCCTTCACCATCGGCAACATCTCCATTCAGGATGGTACCGCGGTGACCGGCCCCCTCGCCTTCATTCCGTCCGGCACGAACACCCCGAACCCTTCGCCTATTCCCGAGCCCTCCTCGCTCGTCCTTCTGGGAACAGGCCTCGTCGGAGCCGCAGGCATGGCGCGTCGGAAGTTCGCAGCGAAGTTCATCTCGTAGTCCTCTCGCACCTCCTTACCAAGGGGAGCCCTGACGGGCTCCCCTTCTTCTTTGCACCATCCCCCCCTCCAGTCACAACGCACCCAGCCCAGGCATGCGACAATCTCCCTAGAACATCTCTCCTGAACGTGTGCACCGAAGACACAGATCCTTCGGCCGTTTTCCCCAATGAAAACGGCACTCCAACACTTCATCCGGCTCAAGGAACAGGAGAAATGCACTAAGCGAGCCATGCCCAACCAGCAAGTTCAGCGACCCGCCTCCATCGCCGTGCCCCCGCCCTGCGTCGTCACGCCGGCCCTGCTGAAGCAACACTCAATCACCCCCGACGAGTACACCCGCATCCTCACCTTACTCGGCCGCACCCCCTCGCTCACCGAGCTCGGCATCTTCTCGGTCATGTGGTCCGAGCACTGCTCCTACAAAAGCTCCCGCGTCCATCTCAAACGGCTCCCCACCCGCGGAACGCGCACCTCCGGTCCCGGCTCCGTCGTTCAGGGCCCCGGCGAGAACGCCGGCATCATCGACGTCGGCGACGGCTGGGCCTGCGCCTTCAAAATCGAGTCGCACAACCACCCGTCCTACATCGAGCCCTATCAAGGTGCAGCCACCGGCGTCGGCGGAATCCTCCGCGACATCTTCACCATGGGCGCCCGCCCTCTGGCCGTCATGGACTCCCTGCGCTTTGGCCCACTCACTCCTCCCGAGCCCTCCTTCCCACTGTCATCCCGACCGGAGCGCAGCGCAGTGGAGGGACCTGCTTCCTCCGAAGCGCCACATCCCCCCGACCCCACCGACTACGCCCGCAACCACCAGGTCGCCAACGGCGTGGTCGCCGGCGTAGCTGGCTACGGAAACTGCTTCGGCGTCCCCAACCTCGGCGGCGAAACCCGCTTCGAGCCGTGCTACTCCGGCAACCCCTTGCTGAACGCCTTCGCGCTCGGTCTGGTCCGCAAGGACGAGATCTTCTACGCCAAGGCCACCGGCGTCGGCAACCCCGTCATCTACGTCGGCGCAAAGACCGGCCGCGACGGCATCCACGGCGCAACCATGGCCTCCGAAGAGTTCACCGAGGGCTCCGAGCAAAAACGCCCAAACGTCCAGATGGGCGACCCCTTCCTCGAAAAACTCCTCCTCGAAGCCTGCCTCGAAGCCATGCACCTCCCGTCCGGCGCCGTCCTCGGCATCCAGGACATGGGCGCCGCCGGCCTCACCTGCTCCACCTGCGAGATGGGCGCGCGCGGCGAACTCGGCCTCACCATCGAACTCGACCTCGTCCCCCAGCGCGAGACCGGCATGAGCTCCTACGAGATCATGCTCTCGGAATCCCAGGAACGCATGCTCCTCGTCGCCGAACGCGGCAAAGAGGTCGATGTGCTCCAGGTCTTCGCCAAGTGGGGCCTCGACGCCGCGATCATCGGCGCTGTCACCGCCGACGACATCATGCGCGTGACCCACGGCGGAACTCTGGTCGCCGAGATCCCCAACAAAGCCTTGACCGACGACGCCCCGGTCTACCACCGGCCCGTCGGCGCCTGGAACCCACCCGTCCCCCGCGATCCGCCCGCGTGGGTTCTCGAAGAACTCAAAAAGCCCCGCGACTACACCGCCGACCTCCTCAAACTGCTCGCCAGCCCCAACATCTGTGACAAACGCTACATCTACGAGCAGTACGACTCGATGGTCCAAACCAACACCGTCCAGGGCCCCGGCTCCGAAGCCGGCGTCCTCCGCATCAAGGGCACCGGACAGGCAACAGCGAACAGCGAACAGGGAACAGAAAACGGAGCTACCGGACAGGCGACAGCGAACAGCGAACAGGGAACAGAAAACGGAGCTACCGGACAGGCAGCAGGGAACAGCGGACAGGGAACAGCAACGGCTTCAACTCCAGACGCAGCAAAGATTCCCGGCCTCCCGACCGAAGCCGCAGACACCCCGGAAGCCCCCGCTTCGGTTCCCATCCCAGGACTCGACCCGATCGCCGTCGACCACAGCATCTCCGGCAAACTCCTCAACCTGATCGCCGCCTCCACCCCACAGGGCGAAGCCACCCTCGCGACCGGCAACGAAGACGCCACCAATCCTGTACTGGCCCCCGACGAGACCCACACCCCAAGCACATCGCTAACCGAAGTCCCACCATTCCCACCGCTCTCCGCCCCCACTCCCCTATCCCCTGAACCCAGCCCCCTGTCCCCGGACCCGGCAGGCTCCCTGTTCCCTGTTCCCTGTTCCCTGTCCCTTGCCCCTGCCCTCTGTTCCCTGTCCCCTGCCCCCTCCTCCCTGTCCCCTGAACCGGCTACAACTTCCAAGCCCGAGCGCGGCCTCGCCATGGCGCTTGCCGGCAACGGCCGATGGTGCTACCTCGACCCCAAACTAGGAGCCATGCACGCCGTCGCCGAAGCCGCCCGCAAGGTCGCCTGCACCGGCGCCACCCCCGTCGCCGCCACCAACTGCCTCAACTTCGGCAACCCCGAAAAACCCGAAATCATGGCCCAGCTCTCGCTCGCCATCGACGGCATCGCCGAAGCC
>CAXTYQ010000060.1:0-20224 GCA_964248505.1 uncultured Acidobacteriaceae bacterium | reverse complement strand
GCGACCGCAAGTTTCAGGCGATCCTGCCGCTCAAGGGCAAGATCCTGAACGTCGAAAAGGCGCGCTACGACAAGATGCTCGGCCACGAGGAGATCCGCGCCATGATCACGGCGCTCGGCTGCGGCATCGGCAAGGACGACTTCGACGCGACCAAGCTGCGGTACGGCAAGCTGATCCTGATGACCGATGCCGACGTCGACGGATCGCACATCCGAACGCTGCTGCTGACGTTCTTCTTTCGGCATATGACGGAGCTGATCAAACGAGGGCACGTGTACATCGCGCAGCCGCCGCTCTACCGCATCAAGAAGGGCAAGTTCGAGCAGTACATCAAGGACGATCGCGAGTACGTGTCCGTGATGGTGAAGCGCGCGTCCGACGGCATGGTGATCCGCTACGGCGAAGGCGGCGCCGTGCTCGACGGCAAGGAGCTGACGAAGTACATGGGTCAGCTGAACGACTATCTGGCCATGTTCGACAAGGTCGCGAAGCGCATGCGCAACGACGATGTTGTGCGCGCGTTCGCGGAGATCTTTGCGAGCGAGGGCAAGGACCCGGCGCGGCGCGTCGACTTTGAGTCCGCGGCAAAGCTGGAGCAGATGCGGTCGCGGCTGAAGTCGCTCGAGCGGGCGTACCAGTTCCGGCAGGTCTCAGGCGTCGAGTTCGACGAGGAGCACCGCACCTATTCGGTCAACTTCACCGACGCGCAGGGCGCTCTGCGGCGCATCGACTGGACGCTGGCGAGCTCGCCCGAGACGCGGCAGCTGCTGGCCAAGCACGCGCAGATCGGCGACAAGCTCTCCGGTCCGTTCTCGGTCGAGTATGCGGCGAAGCAGCCCGCCTCGACGAGCCAGACGGCGATGGACGAGGCGGACGAGGTGGCGCAGGAAGAGGGCGTGGTCGATCTGATCGCCGCCGCTCCAGGGACGATGGCCGAGGCCAAACCCGGACGTCGCCCGGGCAAGGCGGCGCAGGATCCGGTCGAGAAGCAGACCGTTCGCGAGCTCTTCGACTACGTCATCGAGCAGGGCAAAAAAGAGTACCAGGTGCAGCGCTACAAGGGTCTGGGCGAGATGACGGCGCCACAGCTGTGGGAGACGACGATGGACCCGGCCCGGCGCACGCTGCTGCAAGTGCGGCTCGAGGACATCGCCGGATGCGAGGAGATCTTCACGACCCTGATGGGCGAGGATGTCGAGAGCCGGCGCAAGTTTATCGAGGAGAATGCGCTGGACGTCAAGAACTTGGATATCTAAGGTCTCGGCAGACCTTAGACAACGATGCCTCTGAGAGTGGATCTCAGAGGCATCGTTGTTTGTTCTTCGCTGCGACCTGCGCCTTACTTTCGGGACAGTCGCTTGCGCAGGCCGCCTGCCGCGGCGAGCAGGCCCGTTCCCAAGAGGGCAATGCTGGTCGGTTCGGGGACCGTTGACGTCACGGGCGTCGGAACGCTGCTCGCGGAGATGTTGTCGAAGACAAACGTCACGTCGTTGTAGTCGAAGTCGCTGTAGGCCTTGTTCAGGTCTTCCATGCCGATGTAGGTGCCTGCTGGGATGGTGGCTCCGTTGACGATGACGCCGCCGGAGTAGGGCGCGGCGTAGGCGTGATTGATGCCGTCCCCGCTGAGGCTCGGGTCGGAGCTGAAGGTCTGATTGAGGTTTGCGTCGTAGACCTCGAAGGCCAAGGTGTCGCCGGCAGTGACCGCACCGAAGTTGGCCGACGCTCCGAGCGATTCGGTCTGGTTGTTGAAGAAGTATGGGCTGGTGGTGCCGGAGGTCTCGTCGACGAGGCGAACCGTATCGGTGTAGGCCGCGTTGGCGCCGAAGAAGTAACCCATCACATCGCCGGTGGTCGCAGCCTTGATGATGCTGGTCGGGGCGATGGAGCCTGGGTTGCCGTATGGAATATTGTCGGCGCGGGCGAGCGCGGGGGCCAAGGCGAGAGAAAAGAGAGCGAGTGAGACAGAAAGGCGTGACATTGAAGATCTCCTGACAACAGTGCGGCAAGACGTGTGTTCCGCGTCTTCGCTGACCGGCGTTTTTGCGCGCCTTGGTCGTTCTGGATGTCTGGGAGCGTGGTGCAGAGGACGGCAGGATTGCAAGGGTTCAGGGATGCTTTTGTCCGATACTATCGAACATCTGGCGTGTGAGTATTAATCTTCTGCTCTCTCCCCCGTCGCGATTCCCAGATCGGACCAAATGTTGCCAGCCGTGTGGGATTGCACGTCGGTAGTCTGTCGGTGGTCTGTAGGGCTGAGCGGCGGATGAGAGGGCTGAACAGGCCCGGAGGTTTCGGTGAATCGACGAGCGTTTCTAGAGGTTTGTTCGATGGCGGGGTTGGGGCAGACGCTCTTTCCTGGAGCGGTTCTGGGTCTGACGGCAAGAGGGTCGGAGCCGGCCGGATCGGGGACAGCAACCCAGGCGCCGGCGTCCGCCGTGACCGCGTTTGGCGAGGATGCCGAGGCGTTGCCCACGATTACGCCGGAGATGATCGACCAAGCGGCTGCGATCGCCGGCCTGCGCCTCTCGCCGGAGCAGCGGGCGATGATGGTGGAGGAGGTGACGCAGCAGAGGACCTCCGTGGTCGCCATCCGCAAGCTGCATATGGAGAACGCGGTGCCGCCGGCGTTTGTGTTTGATCCGGTGCCGGCGGGGATGGTGCTCGATACCGCAAAGGAGCCGATGCGGATGAGTGCCGTCCCGGCCGCCAAGCAGATGTCGTTGATCGCCGACACGCGGAAAGACGCGCTCCGGAACTGGGGCGAGGAGGCGATTGCGTTCGCGACGGTGCGGGATCTGGCGGAGCTCTTACGCACACAGCGCGTCTCCAGCCTGGAGCTCACAAAGCTGTACCTCGGCCGGCTGAAACGCTACGATCCAGAGCTGAAGTTTGTGATCACGCTGACCGAGCAACGCGCCCTCGCAAGCGCGGCGGCGGCGGACCGGGAGATTGCGGCGGGCAAGTATCGCGGACCGCTCCACGGCGTGCCCTGGGGAGCGAAAGACCTCCTGGCGGTCAAGGGCTATCCGACGACGTGGGGTGCGGCGGGGTTTGAGGGTCAGAGCTTCGATGAGGACGCTGAGGTGGTGCGGAGGCTGGATGCAGCTGGGGCCGTCCTGGTCGCCAAGCTGACCATGGGGGCTCTCGCGCAGGGCGATCTGTGGGGCTACCCGCGAGGCTCGGGCAAGCCCGGCGGACGCACGCGCAATCCCTGGAATCCTCGGCAAGGGTCGAGCGGATCCTCGGCCGGAAGCGCGAGTGCCGTCGGCGCGGGATGCGTCGGGTTTGCCCTTGGGACCGAGACGCTGGGGTCGATCTCGTCGCCGTCGACGCGCTGCGGTGTGACGGGTCTGCGGCCGACGTTCGGCTTTGTCCCGCGCACCGGTGCGATGGCGCTGAGCTGGACGATGGACAAGATCGGTCCAATCTGCCGGGCGGTGGAGGATTGCGCTCTGGTGATGAGCGCGATCCACGGTCCCGACGGACACGACCGGACGGTCCGCCACGCGAGCTTCAACTGGAATGCGGATCTGGACTGGCGTCAGCTCAAGGTCGGCTACATCAAGGCGGCGTTTGACGCTCCGGCGCCACCGGTTGCGACCAAGCCCCCCGAGACGTTGAAGGGCAAGGATCTGGAGGAGTTCAACACCAAGGCGTCGCGGGCCAAGGGCGACTATGCCCGGCGCGTCTACGACATGCGCTACAACACGGCGGCGCTGGCCGCGTTGAGGCGGATGGGTGTGGCGCTCTCGCCGGTCGAGATCCCGAAGTTTCCGTTTGGCGATATCGTCCCTGTGCTCGAGGCCGAGGGCGCGGCCGCCTTTGACAGCCTGACCCGGAGCGGGCGCGACCGCTTGCTGGCCGGGCAGGAGACGTTCGACTGGCCCAACCAGTTTCGCGTGGCGCGCATGTACTCGGCGGTCGACTACGTGCAGGCGATGCGGGCACGCATGCTCGCGATCGATCTGATGGCGAAGGTCTTCGCGGGCCTCGATGTAATTGTGACGCCGAGCGGCGGTGTGCAACTGGTCGCGACGAACCTGACAGGGCAGCCGGCGGTGATCGTGCCGAACGGGATCCGCGGAGAGGACGCGCCCAGGCCCGAGAGCGAGGAGGACGGCAGCCTGCGCAACGCGGGCGGTCCGGGGACGCCCGTGAGCCTGACGTTTCTGGGGCCGATCTTCTCCGACGCGCACCTCTTGGCGTTCGCGCGGGCGTACCAGATGGAGACGGGCTTCGCGAGCGCACGGCCGAAGCTGGACGGCACTCCGAGACCGTGAGGACGGAGGTTCAGGACGCGAATGGGAGCCCAGATCCCAGCCCAGATCCCAGCCCAGATCCCAGCCCGGTGCTGGTCGACGCGCGGCGCCTGGTGAAGGTGTACCCGCGCGGGTCGGAGCGGGTGCGTGTGGTGGATGAGGTCTCGCTCGACGTGCGGCGCGGCGAGACCCTGGGGCTCGTGGGTGAGTCTGGATCGGGCAAGAGCACGGTGGCGCGCATGGTGCTCGGCCTGCTCCGACCGACATCGGGCGAGGTGTGGTTTGACGGTGCGGAACTCGGAGCTCTGAACGGTCGGGCGATGCGCGCGATGCGTCGCCGGATGCAGGTCGTGTTTCAGGATCCGTTTGCCGCGCTTGACCCGCGCATGCGTGTGCGAGAGATTCTGCTGGAGCCGTTTCGCATTCATCGCGAGCGGCCGCCTGAGGGCGAGGACGCTCGGCTCGGGGCGATGCTGGCGGAGGTGGGTCTGGACCGGAGCGCTCTCGCGCGGTACCCGCATGAGTTCAGCGGCGGGCAGCGGCAGCGGATCAACATTGCGCGAGCGCTGGCGCTGCGGCCGGAGTTCCTTGTGCTTGATGAGCCGGTGAGCGCGCTCGATGTCAGCGTCGGTGCGCAGGTGGTGAATCTGCTCCGCGATCTGCAGCGCACGCACGGTCTGACGTACCTGTTTATCTCGCACTCCATGCCTCTGGTGCGCTACCTGTGCGACCGCGTGGCGGTGATGCGGCGAGGTCGCCTGATCGAGTGCGGCGATGTCGTGGACGTGTGCGAGCGTCCACAGGAGGTGTACACGCAACGGTTGATCGCGGCGACGCCCGAGATGCCGGTCCAGGAGGACCTCTGAGCGCCGAGGCCACCGGTCAGCGACGCTGGAGCGGAATCGAAAGAGTCTTCGTCTGCGCAGGATCGACCTCCTGGCGAAACAGAACGTAGGGTCCCTGCGAGACCTCAAGCAGGTACCGGCCCGCCGCGATGTGGTTGAAGCTGAAGCTGCCGGACGTGTCTGTGCTGCCGATCACAACGGCGGCGTGCGAGTTGGAGGGCGGCCTCAGTTTGACCTGAAGATTGGGCATGCCTTGCCTGCTGGCGGCGTCGATGACCCGGCCAGTCAGGGACGCCGCGCTTTGGGCTGAGGCGTGGGAGAGAACCAGGCAAAAGAGAAAGAGGAGAAGAGCGAGCTGATGGCGCATGGGGGGCCTCATTTGTAGCCGTTCGGAACCGGTCCAGTGGCGAGTTGAAAGGGTGGCGGTGTCAGGACGGCGGGCTTGAACTGGACCTTGATGTCGTCCGGGCCGTGGCCGGAGACGGTCTCGGTGTCGAGCACGTAGCCGTTCGCGACGAGGAGCACTTTGTAGTCCTGATCCTTGTCGCCGATGATCGGAACGTTGACATGGAATGGCTGGCCGTCTTCGGTGATGGCGTCCGTCGTTGGGATGGACGCGTAGACAAGCGTGGGATAGACGCTGGTCTTCGGTATGCCGGTTACATCGACGTGGACGACGTGCGGGTATTGCACCAGCTGCTTCAACTCGTGAAACGGCCAGATAAGCGGGATGAATCCGAGCACAAAGAGCGTCAGCGCGGGGTAGTTGCTCTTGAAGCTGAGGTTGCCCGGAAGCTGGATCTCGATCGGCTGGTTGGACTCCTTGTCGATGTAGATCTTCTGCTTGTAAAGGAGCCACATGCCGCCGACGACCATGATGAAGCCGGCAAAGGAGACGAGATAGAAGAGCATCAGCCGAGCGTCCGTCATAGGGGAGAACCTCCGGTGTACCTGGCGGGCTCCTTCTACCAGGAGCAGACCGCGTGCAAACTCTGTGCAGAGAAAGTGAAGGTGCGGGCCGGATCGTTACAAGTGGCTACAATAAAGGCAGATGATCTCTGAGCTCTCCGTGCACTGGCGTTACCTGTGGCTGGTGAGCGCCTCGTTTGTCGCGGGTGTGTTGAACGCGATGGCCGGCGGCGGATCGTTTCTATCGTTTCCCGCGATGCTCGGCGTGGGTGTCGCTCCTGTCGCGGCGAACGCGACCAACACCGTGGCGCTTTGGCCGGGGCAGCTGACGAGTCTCGCGACCCTGCGCGGCGATCTGCGACGAGACCTCGTTCCGGTGATCGCGTTGACGTCGGTGGCGGGCGGTCTCGGAGGCGCGTGGGTGCTCCTCCACACGGCGCAGCGGACGTTTGTGCACCTGATCCCCTGGCTCCTTCTGTCAGGGACGCTGATCTTCGGTGTGAGCGGTCCGGTGAGCCGGTGGATGCGCCGCCGGTCGCGGCAACCGGCAGACAATCTGGCGCGGCCGGGATACGTCTCGTTGTTTCTGGCGCTCTTTCCGGTGTGTTTCTACATCGGGTACTTCGGCGCGGGCGGCGGATTTCTGGTGATGACCGTTCTCGCCCTGTTCGGGATCGAGCAGATGCCGGTGCTGAACGCGATGAAGGTGGTCGCGGCCTGCCTGTCGAACTTCTGCGCCATCGCCACCTTTATCGTGAGCGGGGCTGTGGTGTGGCACTTTTGCCTGATCTCGATGGTGTTTGCCGGCCTGGGCGGATGGCTGGGAGCACGCTGGGCCCGGCGGAGCAATCCGGAGGTGCTGCGCGGGACGGTCGTCGCAACCGGTCTGGTGATGGCGGCTTACTTCTTCTGGAGGCAGGCGTAGTGGATGTGCACGCGGGTCCGGTCGAGGGCGTTTTTCTAGCAGAGAAAGAGGTAGAGGTTTGAGCCACGAAGGCATACGCATCGTGCGGGGAGAAGAGGCCACGGCAGAGCCGGAGCGGTTGCCGAAGCTCGCGGTGACTCCGGCAAAGGTGCGCGTCAAGAAGACGGAAGGGACCGGCGTCGAGATCGATTGGGCGGATGGGCACCGGAGCTCGTGGACGTTTGCGTGGCTGCGCAACGCCTGCCCGTGTGCGACGTGCAACGACGAGCGCGAAAAGTCGGGCAGGCCGGTCGGCGCGCCCAAGCCGAAGCCGGGCGGACCTCTGGTTCTGTACGAGGCTCCCGTGCGTCCGCTCGAAGTGACGCCCGTGGGCAAGTACGCGCTCCGGTTCAAGTGGAACGACGGGCACGAGAGCGGGATCTACAGCTGGGATTACTTTCGGCGAGTCTGCTCGTGCCCGGCGTGCGCGGCGCGGAGATGAAGCAGACGCGACAGGTTTACTCGCCCGCTTCGATCTTCTTCTCCTGGTAGTGCCCGATGTGCTGGTAGACCTCGTCCGGGAACTTGAGATTGCGATAGAGATTGCCGCAGTCGGGGTCTTCGGGCTTCGGCAGAATGGGGAACTCCTGCTCCTTCTGCCACTGGAGGATGCGGTCGCGCTTGGGCGGTGTGTAGTCCTTGCCTTCGACCTGCCGCAGCATCAGCGTGGCCTTCTCCTCCGAGACGTCAGCGTCCTGCATCAGGAGGCGAAGCACCTCCTCGTGCGGGAGAAAGTGCCGGGCGACCATGGCGAACGTAAGCCGGCCGTAGTGGCCAATGTCCTTGCCTTCGGCGAGCGAATCGAGCAGATGCGCCATCATGGAGTCGTTGCGGAGCTCGGCCTCGCCCTCTCCGGCCGACATCGGAGGTGCTTCCCCGGCGGTGTTTGGGCTGGGTGGATCTTTGAGCGCGGCGTCACTGCCAGCAGTGGGCGAGGCCTCGCGCGCCGCCGTACCAGACGTCTTCGCAACGCCCGAAGCTGTCGGCTTCGCGCCGTGAGCGGCGGCGTTCTTCAGCTTTGCCAGCTCCGCTTCCGCACGCTCGGCGCGCTCAGTCGCCGTGCGCACGGCCTCCGCCTGTTCATCGACGAGTACGGGTTGATCGAGAACAACTTCACGCTCTGCCATGGTGCTTTGCTCCTGACTCTTCTTGGGTAACTATTGGGTGACTCTGCTTTGCTTTTTCTTCTCCTCTCGGGCTCTCTAGATAGACGCTGGAGGAGCGGCCGACGTTGCATCCAAGGCGTCCCCGCCCGTTGCATCCAGGGCGCCTGCGCCGAGCTGGACGAGGGCATCTTCGACCGTGGTCGCGGAGAGCAGAATCTCGCGGCCGTCCCGGCGCAGCATGCCCTCGTCCACCGCATGGTCGAGGAACTGGAGCAGATGGTCGTAGAAGCCCAGGAAATTGAGCAGAAGAATGGGCTTGGTGTGCAGGCCGAGCGTCTGCCAGGCAAGCACCTCAAACATCTCCTCCATCGTGCCGAAGCCGCCAGGAAGAATCAGAAACGCGTCCGCGCGATCGCTCATCAGCGCCTTGCGGGTGTGCATCGTGTCGACGATGTGGAGCTCGGTCAGCCCATGGTGCGCGACCTCTTTGTCGACGAGCACCTCCGGGATGACGCCAACCACATCTCCACCGGCATCAAGAGTGGCCTGCGCGACGGCGTGCATCAGGCCGACGTTTGATCCACCGTAGATCAGGCCGATCCCACGGGCGGCGATCTGCCGGCCAAGCTCGGCGGCAGCTCTAGCATAAGCAGGGTTGGCGCCCGAGGCAGAGGCGCAGAAGACGGCAAGGTTGCGGAGCGGCATACAGGCAGAATAGCCGGTCGGAGCGGACCTGTTTTCCGATCGGCAAACCCCTAAAATAGAGGCTGGAGTGCGCCGGTGCCGGAACTTGCCTCACGATTTACCGAGAAGATGAATCCGCAGCAGGCGGAGGGCGTCATCGCCGTCGACGGTCCGGTGCTCTTGCTGGCCGGCGCCGGCAGCGGCAAGACCCGCGTCATCACGCACCGGATCGCGTACCTGATTGAAGATCGCGGCGTCTCGGCCGATGCCATCCTGGCGGTCACCTTCACCAACAAGGCGGCTAAGGAGATGGCCGAGCGCGTCGAGAAGATCCTCGGCCACACCTCGCTTGCGCGTCCTACGCTGGCGACCTTTCACTCCTTCTGCGTTCGCGTCTTGCGGCGCGATATCGAGGCCTTGCGCGTCAACGGAAAGGGTCTGACGCGGACCTTTGCGATCTACGACGAGACCGATCAGCAGGCCGTGATGAAGCAGGCGCTGAAGCGGCTCGGCGTCGACGACAAGCAGCTGAAGCCGCGCGTCGCTCTGGGCCGGATCTCCTGGGCGAAGAACCACATGATCGATCCGCAGGAGTACTTCCTGGCGAGCACAAATCCGATGGAAGAGAAGATCGCGCACCTCTTCGAGATCTACCGCAAGGAGTTGAGCAAGGCGAACGCGCTCGACTTCGACGATCTCCTGCTGGAGACCGTCCGTCTGCTGAAGAGCGATGCAGAGGTGAGAGAAAGATACAACCGTCGTTACAAATACCTGATGATCGATGAGTACCAGGACACCAACCGGCCGCAGTACGAGCTGATGAAGCTGCTGGGGACGCACGGCAACGTGTGCGTGGTGGGCGATGAGGATCAGTCGATCTACAGCTGGCGCGGCGCGGATATTCGCAACATCCTGGAGTTCGAAAAAGACTTCCCCGAGGTCCGGACGATTCGGCTGGAGCAGAACTATCGATCGACGCAGACGATCCTCGAGGGCGCGAGCGCCGTGGTGGCGCAGAACACGCAGCGTAAGGGCAAAAACCTATGGACCTCGCGCGAGGGCGGCAGCCTGATCGGGCTCTACGAGGCGCCGGACGGAGAGAACGAGGCGCTCTTTATCGCCGACCGTGTGCAGCGCTACTTGCGCGAGGCCGGACAGGCAGAGGAGCAGCCGCGATGTGCTGTGCTCTATCGGACGAACTCGCAGTCGCGCCTGGTCGAAGAGGCCCTGCGACGGTACGCGATCAAGTACCACATGGTCGGCGGCTTCTCCTTCTACGATCGGGCGGAGGTCAAGGACATCCTCAGCTACATGAAGCTGGTGATGAACCCGCACGATTCGGTCGCGCTGGGCCGGGTGGTGAACTCGCCCGCGCGGGGCATCGGAAAGACGACAGTGGAGACGCTGGAGCGGATGGCGCTCTCGACCGGGATGAGCACGTGGGATGCGATCGGCGCCGCCATCGAGGACAAGCTCTTGCCTGCGCGGGCCCTGGCGGCGCTGGAGGGATTTCGACGCCTGATCGAGGACGGACGGGGGATGCTGGGGCCGGGATTTGCCGAGAAGCTGATGGGGGATGTCGAAGATCCGGAGGGAACAGGGGACAGGGAACAGGAGGCCGGCGCGGAGGAGGACGACGCTAGCTTCGATGTCGCGGCCTTCCCCACCACCGCCGCCGCCGAGACGACGCTGAGCCACGAAGACACGGGCGCGGAGACGGGGTTCGACACGAGCTTCAACTTCGGCTTCGACTTTGGCCCGAGCGAGGAGATCTCAACCGTCGCGGCCGAGAACACGGTCGACTCGGACGGGGCGCATGGGATCGATCTGGCGAGCTTCAACCCGTTTGCGCCGGTGGTCCTGAAGTCTGGCGCTGCCGAGACGCGGCGTAATCTCTTGGAGGCCGCCGCGGCGGAAAGAGCGCGGCCTGACGAGGAAGCTCGGCCGGCGTTCCGGACCGAGGGCGATCGCGCCACGCTGCCGGAGCTGATCAAGTTCCTGAACGATCGATCGGGCTACATCCGCGCGCTTGAAGAGGAGGCGACACCGGAGTCGTTCAGCCGGATCGAGAACCTGAAGGAGCTCGCCAACGCGGCGCAGGATGCCGAAGAGCGCGGCGAGACGCTCCATGAGTTTCTGGATCACGCCGCTCTGGTGAGCGATGCGGACGGCTACTCGGCCGAGGCGCGGGTGACGCTGATGACGTTGCACGCCGCAAAGGGGCTGGAGTTTCCGCTGGTGTTTCTGGCCGGGATGGAGGAGGGGCTGTTTCCGCACTCGCGCACCTTCACCGACCCGACCGGTCTTGAGGAGGAGCGGCGCCTCTGCTACGTGGGCATGACGCGGGCGATGGACACCTTGGTTCTGACGCGGGCGCGATACCGTCGCCGCTACGGAAGCGACATGCCGGAGGCGAGCGTCGCGTCGCGCTTTCTCGAGGAGGTTCCAGGGCGGCTTGTCGAGGATCTCGGAAGTCCGCCAGCGCGGGGGCAGTTTGGCGGGCCGTCCGAGTACGGATCTGGGTACGGGAGCGGCTACGGAAGCGGCTTTGGCGGCGGTCGAGGGGCATATGCGACGCCGTATCCGCAGGCAGGGGGACGGGCAGCCGCGGGTGCCGGCGACGGTGGTGAGCGGCACTACAGCTATGAGGACGAGAGCCAGGAGCGGCAGAGCGGAGGTGCGGGCGCCGGGCGGCCTCTCGGCGGCGGTCCGGGACGCGCGGCTTCGGTCGACAATGTCGCCAACTTCTTCGCGGCGCGTGGGCAAAAGGTGCCGGGGCAGGGCGGCGCTGGGCAGAGGTTTGGCCGGCCAAAGCTCGACATCCCCACGCCCACCGGACGGACCGGGCTCAGTAAAGGGACGCGGGTCCGGCACCCGAAGTACGGCGAAGGAACGGTCGCGCAGCGCGAGGGCGACGGGGAAGACGCAAAGATTACAGTACAATTTCAAGGACACGGCCTGAAAAAGCTGGTGGAGAAGTTCGCTCAACTGGAGCGGATGTAGATTTTTGCTCTCAAGTTTTGAGAGATCCTGACGATAAAGAGAAGTAGGAGAGCTAATTGGCAAACACAAAGAGCATCACGGACACGGAAGAACGCAAAAAGATCAAGCGTGCGGCTCGCAAGAAAGCCACGCCCAAGGCCAAGCGCACGGGCGCTCGCGGAGCCAACAAGGCCAAGCTGAAGAAGGCATCGCGCGGGCAGAGCAAGCGGTAGTTTCACGCACGACGCGAGCACCAGAAGGATCCTGACGCACACCGCCCTGAGCAGGCCTGGCGGAACTCGCCTGAGCCTGCCCTTGCGGTGTCGTTTTTCTGGCGGCCCGAAGCGAGGTTCCTGGATCGGCAGCGAAGAAGCGCAGACAAGCTGGACTAGATCTGTTGTAAGGAGGCGGACCGGCTGGGCAGACAAATCTTCGCCAAGAAGTCGATCGACAAGCTGATCGCAGATTCCGAGCTGCCGCAGAATGCGCTCAAGAAGACGCTGGGCCCGGTCAGTCTGACCGCTCTGGGCATCGGCGCCGTCATCGGTTCGGGCATCTTCACCGTAATCGGGACGGCGATCGGCGGAAATCCTGCCGCAAAGGCCGAGTGGGCGGATTCGCCCGTCGTCGATCTCATCCTCGGCTGGCTTCACGGAACGGGCGGAGCAGTCGCAGGACGGCCCGGTGCTGGACCGGCGCTCGCCATCTCGCTGATCCTGGTCGCCATCGTATGCGCCCTCACCGGCCTCTGCTACGCGGAGCTGGCGAGCATGATCCCCATCGCTGGGTCAGCCTATACCTATACCTACGCCACCCTCGGCGAGCTGATCGCGTGGATCATCGGTTGGGACCTGATCCTCGAATACGCGTTCTCAAACATGAGTGTGAGCGTCGGTTTCGCCGCGCACCTCGTCGCTCTACTGGACTGGCTCGGTCTGCAACTTTCGCCCAAGTGGCTCAGCCCGGCGTACCTTCCGCTCGGCCTCCAGGACCTCCAGGGGCGCGACATCTACGGACAGGGATGGCACCCTGGTTTCAACATCCCCGCCTTTCTTGTGGTGCTTCTGCTCACGGTGGTGCTGGTGCGCGGCATCCGCGAGTCCGCGCGCACCAACAACATCATGGTGCTGGTCAAGATCGCCGCCATCCTGGTGTTCTGCCTCGCCGGAATGAGCTTCATCCACCCGGCAAACTACCACCCGTTCTCGCCCAACGGATGGAGCGGCGTCCTCGCGGGCGGATCGATCATCTTCTTCACCTACATTGGCTTCGACTCGGTCTCGACCGCAAGCGAAGAGTGCAAAGACCCGCAGCGCGATGTGCCGCTCGGAATCTTGCTGACGCTGATCGTCTGCACCATCCTGTACATCGGGGTCGCTGTCGTTCTTACCGGTCTGGTGCCCTGGGCAACCGTCGCGGGCGACGGCGCTCCCGTGGTCAACGCGCTCAAGCGGGTCAGCCTTCAACCCGGAGCGCACGTCCTCCACTGGGTCCGTCTGGCCGTTCTGCTCGGCGCGATCGTCGGCATGGTGTCGTCGATCCTGGTCTTTCAGCTCGGCCAGGCACGCGTGTGGTTTGCGATGAGCCGCGACCGCCTGCTTCCAGCCGCCTTCAGCCGGGTGCATCCGCGATACCGCACGCCGGCGTTTGCGACCTGGGTCGCGGGCGTTCTCGTCGCCATCCCGGCCGGCCTCTTCGACGTCGGCACCTTTGCCGAGATGTCCAACATCGGCACGCTGTTTGCGTTTGTTCTGGTCAGCCTCGGCGTCATCGCGCTCCGGCATCTGGAGCCGGACCGGAGGCGCGGGTTTCGGGTTCCGTTTGGTCCCGTGATCCCGACCCTGTCGATCCTCTTTTGCGGCCTCCTGATGGCCGGTCTGCCCGCAAAAACCTGGCTGCGCTTCTTTGTCTGGTTGCTCATAGGTCTGGTGGTGTATTTCTTTTACAGCCGCAAGCGGAGCGAGTTCTACGTCCCTCGATCGTGATCCGGCCGGGCCGGTCCGTCCTCTCTCGACTGAGACCCGAGTAGCCCGGTTTCAGAGATCTCCGGCGTAACTTCTTCCGCGCGGTTGTGTCTAAAAGAGTGGGAGGCCCAACCCCAAATGCGCCTGCACCCTGCCCTTCTCTCCTGTGCCCTCTTCGCGCCGCTTGCCGTGTTAGCCCAGCAGCCGTCGTACGGTCCGCCGCCACCACCAGTCCAGAGCGTTCCCCAGCAGCTCGAATCGATGGCCGATCAGCCCGCCACGCATACGTCCTTTACGCTCGACCGGTCGCAGATCCAGAGCGCCCAGGGCCTGCTTGGACCGGAGGGATCGAGCGCGCGCCGCATCGCCGCGTCCATCACCTCCATCACCGTTGATAGCTACCACTTTCCTCGGCCGGCCTTCTACGCGCCGGAGGCCTTTGGCGGCCTGGTCGCGACCTACAACGCCGCGGGTTGGCATCACCTGGTAAACGGCAAAGGGGCCACCCCGGGAGCGAACGCGCAGCCCACCTCCCAGCTCACCGATCTCTGGCTCCACTTCTCCGGAGCCGATATCGACGACGTTGCCGTCCTGACGCGGGGCTCGCGCGAGATGAACCTAGTCCAGATCGTCGGCGACCTCCGTCCCATCGACCTGCTCCATCTCGCCGGACACTTCGGTATACCGCAGGTCGATCCTGGCGCCGTCATGGTTCCCGCGCCTCCCGGCCGCTAGTTCCTCTGCAGTCCGGAAGCCCTCACGCCCGTGCGTCAGTATAGGATGGGTCTCGACACAGGAGACCCATCCTCGATGCCGGTTTTGTTCCCCCGAATCTCCCTCTTTCAGGCCGTCCGTCCGGCGTTGCTGTCGCTCCTCCTTGGCGTCCTTGGCGGATGTTGCCTCTTGAGCAGCGCGCTCGGTCAGGCGACCGGAGTTCCCACCGCGGAATCTCCCCTGCAGGCGATGCCCTACTCGCCGTCCCTCGACCTTTCCAGTCTCGACCGGACCGTCGACCCCTGCGTCGACTTCTACAGGTTTGCGTGTGCCGGTTGGCAGCGCAACAATCCGATCCCGGCCGACCAGGCCTCGTGGAGCGTCTACAGCAAGCTCGGCACCGAGAATCAGCAGTTCCTGTGGGGCATCCTCGAGGACGCAGCTCGATCCGACCCGAAGTCCCGCACCGTCGTGCAGGGGAAGATCGGCGACTACTTTGCAGCGTGCATGGACCAACCGGCGATCGATCGCCGCGGTCTCGATCCGCTGCGGCCGGAGCTGGCGCGGATCGCAGCACTTCCGGACCGGACGGCGCTGATCGCCGCACTCGGCTCGATCCATCACACGGACCCGGGAACGTACTTCTTCAACTCCGGCGCCGAGCAGGATGCATCGAACTCCGACGTGATGATCGCCGCGGTGAACGCCGGCGGCCTGGGTCTGCCCGATCGTGACTACTACGTGAAGTCGGACGCCCGCAGCCAGCAGATCCGCGAGCGGTACCAGGCTTACATCGCGCAGATGTTGGCCATGATCGGCGAGCCCGCGGCCCAGGCACAAGCGGATGCGGCAACCGTGCTGCGGATCGAGACGGCGCTGGCCAAGGCATCGCTGACCCGGGTCGAACGTCGCGATCCATACAAGACCTTCCACAAGATGACGCCGGAGCAGATCGCCGCCCTTGCCCCCGCCATCCCGTGGCCGGCCTACTTCGCGGCCCAGGGCATAGCTCCCCTCACCACTCTGAACGTCGCGCAGCCGGAGTTCTTCAAGGCCCTGAACACGGAGCTGACGACCGAAAGCGTCGATAGTCTGCGGACGTATCTGCGCTTTCATCTTGCGACCGCCGCGGCGCCGTCGCTCTCACAGCCGTTTGAACAGGCGAACTTCGACTTCTACAGCAAGTTCCTGCGCGGCGTACCGTCCATGCCGCCACGATGGAAGCGATGCACGCGACAGGTCGATCGCTACCTCGGCGAGGCGCTCGGGCAGGAGTTCGTCCGGCGGACCTTTGCGGCCGAGACCAAGGCCAAGACACAGCGCATGACGGAGCAGATCGAAGCCGCGATGGCTCAGGAGATCGCCGGTCTGGACTGGATGAGCCCTTCTACCAAGGTCGAGGCGCTCCGCAAACTTCACGCCATCCGCAACAAGATCGGCTACCCCGAGACGTGGCGGGATTATTCGGCGCTCGCGATCCAGCCGGGAGACTACTTCGGCAACGTCCGGCGCTCCGTCGCGTTCGAGGACGCGCGCGATTGGGCCAAGGTCGGCAAGCCCGTCGATCGCAACGAGTGGGGCATGACGCCGCCGACGGTGAACGCGTACTTCAACCCGCAGATGGGCGACATCAACTTTCCGGCCGGTGTCCTGCAGCCGCCGCTCTACGACCCAAAGCTCGACGACGCGCCGAACTACGGCAACACGGGAGCGACGATCGGGCACGAACTGACGCACGGCTTCGACGATGAGGGCCGGCAGTTCGACGCCAAGGGCAACCTGAAAGACTGGTGGACAGCGGACGATGCGAAGCGCTTCGAAGAGCGCATCCAGTGCGTGCGCGACCAGTACGCCGGCTACACGGTCGTCGACGACATCCACATCAACTCAAAGCTGACAAGCGGCGAAGATGTGGCGGATCTCGGCGGCACGCTGCTCGCCTACATCGCCTGGCAGAAGCAGATCGCCGGTCAGACCTTGCCGGATCGCGACGGCTTCACACCTGGGCAGCGTTTCTTCGTAGGGATGGCGCAGTGGGCGTGCGAGAACAGCCGGCCGGAGAACCTGCGGGTGAACGCGATCACCGATCCGCACTCGCCCGGCGCCGCGCGCATCAACGGCGTTGTGGTGAATCTGCCGGAGTTCGCCCGCGCCTTCAGCTGCAAGGCCGGCCAGCCGATGGTGAAGGAGAAGGTCTGCAAAGTCTGGTAATCCGGCCCGTGGCGGGCGAGCGCGAACGGATCCCCGTGCGGTGCAGACAGCACAGCAGAATCTAAGCGGAGCTCGACCGCACGCGCGCAAAGACGTACGGTCCTTCGGGAACCAGAGCGACGTGCGCGCCCTCCGAGATGCCATCCAGAACGGCCGCCACAGCGGCTTCGGCGCTGGTGTAGCTCCGTTCGGCGAGGCTTCCGAGACCGTCGCGACCGACACCAGGAACGTAGAAGAAGAGCTCATTCTTGAGGCCCGCCAGAGCCAGCTTCTCGATCTGCCACTGGTCCACCTCGACCGGCGTCCGCTCTATCTCGTCCAGCATCTGCCGCGACCCCGCGAAGCCGCGGAGCTTCGCCGAGAACTCGGGCGATCCGGCGCCCTCCGCACAAGCAGCCAGGAGCAGGATGCGACCGCCCGGCTTCACCAGATGCTGCGCCGCCGTGACGCCCTTGACTGCCTGGTAGAACGTCAGGTCGAGCGGAAATCCCGCGGCGCTGGTGATCGCCACATCCGCCAGACGGTCCAGCGGCTCCAGCGATGTCCGGCGCAGGAAGTCGACGCCGGCCGCATGCGCCGCGGTAGGCTCGCCGGCAAAGACGCCCGAGATCTCGCGATCCTGCGTCAGCGTCACATCGAGCAAGAAGTCGTGGCGCGCCATCGCGGCGATCTCGAGCAGCTCGGCATGGAGCGGGTTCTCGGCAATCGACCCCTCGGTCGCCATCGGCTCGCGCATAAAACGCGGCGAGTGGATCGCCTTAATCGTCGCTTCCGCCCCCAGCCCCGGAGCGACCAGCTTGCGGCCGCCGGAGAAGCCCAGCATCAGATGCTGCTCGATCAAGCCGAGCGTCAGGTGGAGGTCAGCGTCCAAGAAGCGCTTGGCGATCGCCACCGGCGTGCCGCGGCCCGTGCTTCCCAACGAGCGATGCTCCGACGGATCCCGCGCATCGTGATTGAGGATCGGATAGGTCCGAGCGATCTCCGGTCCAAGGATCGTGCGGAGCTCGACCGTCGTCGCCGGTCGGTGCAGCCCCGTGGCAATACAGATCGTGACGGCCTCGCGCGGAATTCCGGCCTCATGCAGCCGCCGGAGGATCGGCGGCAGCGTCTGCCGATTCGGCGCGGGCCGCGTGATGTCGCACACCGAGATCGCCGCCGATCGCCGGCCGGCCGCAAGTTCGCGCATCGGCGGACCGCTGACCGGAGCGTCCAGAGCAGCCTCGATCGCCGCTCCAGCATCGGCGATCGGACGCGCGGATCGGCTCTGGAGCAGGTGATATCGGGGGCCATCCGGAAGCCCGAGCGTAAGTCCGTGCCTCCCAAAGGCAAAGTGCGTCTGCGGCATAGTCCTGCTGTGTACAAGCGACAAGCGCGGGTCGGCCAGCGTGCTCTCGTCTTTCGTGCTTACTGCTTGTCCGTCGAGAAGGCAAACACCGTCGTGCTGTGGCGTGTCTCGCCGGGATTCAGGCGCGTGGTCGGAAACTCGGGGTGGTTGGGCGAGTCGGGAAAGTGCTGCGTCTCCAGGCAAAACGCGGCGTTCCTGACGTACTTCTGACCGCCCGGTCCGGTGATCGTGCCGTCCAGGAAGTTGCCCGTGTAAAACTGCACCCCCGGCTGCGTCGTGGAGACGGTCAGCGTCCGTCCCGACTTCGGATCATGGACCCGCGCCGCCAGCTTCATCGTGCCATCCGGTCCGTTCAGCACCCAATTGTGGTCGTATCCACCGGCCATCTTCAGCTGCTCATTCTCCGCGTGGATGCGCTCGCCGATCGGCGTGGGCTTGCGGAAGTCAAACGGCGTCCCCGCCACCGGAGCGAGATCGCCGGTCGGGATCAGACCCGCGTCTGTCGGCGTATATCGGTCGGCGTTGATCATCATCACTTCATTCAGGATCGTGCCGGAGCCCTCGCCGCCGAGGTTGAAGTAGGAGTGGTTGGTCAGGTTCATCACCGTCGCCTTGTCGGTCGTCTCGGTGTAGTCGAGCTTCAGAGCGCCGCCGGAGAGGGTATAGCGCACGTGCGCCGTCAGCGTGCCGGGAAATCCCTGGTCGCCATCCTTGCTGACCAGCGTCATCTCCACGCCGTCATGGATCTCATTCGCGGTCCAGACGCGCTGGTCGAAGCCGACCGTGCCGCCGTGCAGCGTGTTGATGCCGTTGTCGTTGAGCGGCGTCTGATAGCTCTGGCCGTCGATCGTGAACTTGCCCTTCGCGATCCGGTTCCCATACCGCCCGACGATCGATCCAAAGTAGGTCTTCTTGTCCGCGATGTAGCCCTCCAGGGTGGCGTGCCCGAGCACAACGTCGGCGACCTTGCCCGCGCTGTCAGGCGCCTGGATCGAGACGATGCGAGCGCCGTACGTCATCACGCGCACCTCGAGTTCCTTGCTCTTCAGCGTATAGATCTCGACCGCCTTGCCGTCCGTGGTCGTTCCAAACGCCGCTTTTGTCACCGATCCCTGCGCTCCCATCGTCCCGATCGTCATCATCATGGTCAGCAGAATACCCCTTCGCTTGTTCATCCGTCCTGTTGCCCTCGACTTCCCTGTCCTTGCCACAGCCATGCCACTACTTGCCACAGCAATGCCACTATACGTGATGCGGGCGACCGTCGGGAACGCCCACTCACGGCACGAGCGACCGACAACAAAGGTAAGAAAGGTAAGATAGACCGGCGATCCGACCGATCCGCAAAGGACCATCTCCATGCCCCGCGACCTGCCCCATACCCTGCGCCGCTGCGTCTGCTCTCTCGCTCTGCTTCTGCTCGCCCCTCTGTTTGCCGCTGCAGCGACACCCGATCGCTGGGTCGGCACATGGGGAGCCGCGCCCGTCGCCGCGGGCGAAGACGACCCGAAGTTCGGAGCGGCGGACACCACCTTCCGCGAGATCGTGCACGTCTCGCTCGGCGGAGCTCTGGTGCAGGTATCGTTGTCCAACGAATTCGGCACCGATCCGCTCCTGATCGGCGCGGCGCACGTCGCTCTGGCCAGCGGCAAGGACGGCGGCATCTCGCTGTTTTCGGCCAACGCGCTCACCTTTGCGGGCCGTCCGTCCGTCACGATCCCACCCGGCGGCATCGTCGTCAGCGACCCCGTCGCCATGAAGCTGCCGGCCTCGGCGAAATGGCCGCTCGCGCCCACACCCACGGCATCCAGGTCTTTGGAGCGACGCTCACACCCTTCATGGGCGCGGGCTACGCCTCACCGGCGGGCGAGGCGATGCGGGAGGCCGTCAACACCTGGGTCCGCACCAGCCACCAACTCGACGGCTTCATCGACTTCGACAAGGCGGCGCGCGACCCGTCCAACCCGGCAGTCTTCAACGCCTCGGCCGACTCGGGCGACCACCTGCACCCCAGGGACGCGGGCTACAAAAGCATGGGCGACGCCATCGATCTCAAGCTCTTCGAGACCAAGAAATAGAGCGGTTCTCCTGCAGGGTGTATAGCGAAAACACAGGTCTTATGGCCGTTTTCCTCAATGAAAACGGCACTCCAACACTCTATCCGACTCACAGGGACAGGAGAACCGCTCTAAGAGCCTGTTCACGATCTTCTGAGTATCAGGACGAGGAAGGCGAGGTGGA
>CAXTYQ010000059.1:0-20972 GCA_964248505.1 uncultured Acidobacteriaceae bacterium | reverse complement strand
GGGGACGCTGATTCGGGGGTAGGGTCTGAGGCTGCAGGGAGAGCGGTGTGGGGCGCTGCCGGTTGAGCTGCTGCGGCCGGCAACGATGGGGCGGTTGAAGCTTTGAGGGCGGCTACTTCGAGGAGGTCTGGGCCATCTTCGGACTGGGACTGGGCGGAGAGTGCTGTTGGGAGAGCCTCGGACGGGAGTGTGGTGGGTGCTGTTGGGAGGAGTTCGGGGAGAGGGGTCGGATGTGCGGTGGGGGGAGTTTGCGGTTCGGTGGGGGTGGAGGTCTGAGCGGTCTGAGCGGTCTGGGACGCCGGTGAGGCTGGTTTGATCTCCGCATGAGACTTGTTGGGGGTGTGAGGGTCGCGCGATTTTGCTTCTTTTGCGGGAGGCGCGGGTTTGTCGGTGAGTTTCGCTGTCTGATGCAGGACTGCGTGGAACGCCTGCGCCGGTGCGGCTCCGGTGGACGGCGGCGGCGGGGGTGGTGTGGATGTCGCGATGGCGGCCGCAGAGATCTGCATGGCTGGTGTAGGAGCATGTCTCTGGCCAAAGCCGAGGCGGGATGGGGCCGGTTGGAAAGTCATGGATTTGGGGCTTTTTGGCGATTGAGCGGTCATGGATGTGTGGGTCCTGGTAGGCAAGGGCGGTGAGGTAGGCAAGGCTTGCCGGACTGGAGCTAGGCAGGGTTTGCCTACTTGCGGCCGCGACGTGCAAGGAAGATTTCGTCGAGGGCGCTTTGCTCTTTGCGGGCGAGTTCGCGCTGTTGGTTGGTCAGGTGCTGCTCGCGGAGGTCGGTGATCATCTCGCGATCGCGGCGGGCGGCCTGGTAGATGCTCATCTGGCGATCGCGGAGATCGATCCATTGGGAGATCCGCTGATCGAGATCTGTGCGGGCCTGCTGAAGGAGGGCGCGACGGGCGTATGAGCTGTGGAGGTGGGATGCGAGGAGCGGCTGCTCTATTTCGGATTGGCGTGCGGCAAATGTGCCTGCGAGGTCGATGTCGATGCGATCCAGGGAGCGGCGGGTTTCGTTGATTTGCGCGAGGATTTGGGAGAGGACGCGTTCTTCCCGAAGCTCCGCGTTTTCTCGGACTTTGAGGACGGCCTCCAGGGGGAATCTTGCCGGCATTGAGAGCAGATCTCCTGATGTTGCGGCTTAGGACAATGCTGCGGAATGCCAGTTTTGTTGGGAAAAACTGGCGCAATCAGACGCGGCTCGCTCCGTCACCTTCAGGAGAACTGCTCTAGGAGGGCAGGGCGAGGAGTTGCTGGAGTGTGTCCGCGTAGACCGAGAGGTTTTCGGAGCGTTGCTGGAGGAAGCTGTTGAGGCGGGGGAGGATTTCGACGGCGCTGTCGAGGGTTGGGTCGGAGCCTTTCTGGTAGGCGCCGATGCGGATGAGGTCTTCGGAGCGGGCGTAGGCGGAGAGGAGCAGGCGGAGCTTCTGTGCCTTCTGTTTATGCGGTTCGGAGCTGATGCTGGACATGAGGCGGCTGAGGCTGTCGAGGATGGAGATGGGCGGGAAGTGTCCTCGGGCGGCGAGGGCTCGGTCGAGGATGATGTGGCCGTCGAGGAGCGAACGTACGGTGTCGGCGACGGGATCCTGCTGGTCGTCGCCTTCCATGAGGACGGTGTAGAAGGCGGTGATGCTGCCGGTGCGGAAGTTGCCGGCGCGTTCGACGAGTTTGGCGAGTTTGTTGAGGACGGACGGGGTGTAGCCCTTGGCGGTGGGAGGTTCACCGGCGGCGAGGCCGACTTCGCGCTGTGCCATGGCGAAGCGGGTGAGCGAATCGACGACGAGGAGGACGTTTTTGCCTTGGGCGGCGAAGTGTTCGGCGATGGCGGTGGCGGCGAGGGGGGCGCGCAGGCGAAGGAGCGGGGACTGGTCGGAGGTGGAGACGACGACGACGGAGCGGCGCCGGCCGACTTCGCCGAGGAGTTCGAGGAATTCGCCGACTTCGCGGCCGCGTTCGCCGACGAGGGCGAGGACGGTGACGTCGGCGGCACTACCTCGCGCCATCATGCCGAGCAGTGTGCTTTTGCCGACGCCGCTGCCGCCGAAGACGCCGAGGCGCTGGCCTCGGCCGCAGGTGATGAAGCCGTCGAGCGCGCGGATGCCGCAGCCGAGGGCTTCGCGGATGGGGACGCGGGTGAGGGGGAGGGGCGCCGAACCGTCGACCGGGACGGTGCGGTTGGCGCGAAAGGGGAGGTCGCTGTCGATGGGTGTGCCGGTGGCGTCGATGACGCGGCCGAGGAGCTCTGGACCGACGCGGACCGAGGGTCGTGTGCCGATGGCGGTGACGGTGTCGCCGAAGCGGATTCCCTGGGGATCGCCGACGACCATGGAGAGCATGGTGGAGCCGCGGAAGCCGACGATTTCGCCGGTGTAGAGGTCACCGTGGACGGAGCGGATCTGGCAGCACTCGCCGACGGAGCAGAAGGGGCCTTCGGACTCGATGAGGTTGCCGATGACCTGGAGGACGCGACCTCGCCAGAGCAGCGAAGGTGTGCGGTCGAGGTGGTTGCGAAAGGTTGCGAGGGAGCTGGAGTTCACTTTCGGTCCGGGTGGTGCGCGAGGAGGTCGAAGAAGCCCTGCTCGACCTCTTTGAGCTGGGCTTCGATGCTGAAGTTTGCGGTGCCGAGGCAGGTTTCGACGATGCAGTCGCCGGGGGCGAGGGATGGGTCGGCTACGAGTCTGGGCGAGGTGTTGGAGGGGGTGGTGCTGAGATGCTGAGTCCAGGCGGGGACGTCTCCGGAGGGGAGGCGGATGGAGACCTCGGTGCCTCCCTGCATCTGGTCGAGCGCGATGCGAACGACGGCGGTGAGCAGCATGGGATCGGCGAGGGCTTCGCGATGGAGGATTTTGCGGGCGACGGCGAGGGCGAGCTGGACGACTTCGCCTTCGATGCGGCTGAAGTAGGATTGGCGATCGGCGGTGAAGTTTTGCAGGGCTGTGTTGATGCGGTCTCGTTCGGAGCGGAGGAGAGTTTCGAGCTCGGCTTTGTGGCGTGCCTCGATGGTCTTGGTGAGGGTGGCGCAGGCGGTGTCGACGTGGGCGGCGAGATCGGCCTCCGAGATGCCGGGCGGGTCGAGCGGGGTTTCCGGAGCGGGTTCGCCCGTTGCTGACCGGAGGTGGAAGGGCACGGAGGAGTCGGCGGGAGCGGAGGTCTCGATGTACTCGAGCGCAAGGAAGGAAGGGAGGGACGCGCTAGACAAAGTCGTCGCCTCCGTCGCTCTTCAGGATCATTTTGCCTTCGGCCTCGAGCTTGCGGGCTGCGGCGACGATTTCCATCTGGGATTTGAGCACGTCCTTGTTGCGGATGGGTCCCATGGCTTCGGTATCTTCCTTGAGCATTTCGACGGCGCGGGACGACATGGTCTGGAAGAAGTGATTGCGAAGATCTTCGGCTGCGCCTTTGAGGGCGATGGCGAGGCATTTTTTATCGACGGCGCCGGCGAGTTCACGCATCTGGATGACATCGACTTTGAGGAAGTCTTCAAAGGTGAACATGAGTTCGCGGACGCGGACGGCGAGGGTGGTGTCGTGTTCTTCGATTTTCTGGAGGATTTCGCGAGAGGATTCGGAGTCGATGCTGTTCATGAGGTCGGCGACGCTTTGGAAGCCGGAGTAGGTGCGTTTGTTGTCTTCGCCGGCGGAGCGGAGGCGGCGGTTGACGGCGGTGGAGACGCGTTCGGCGATGCGGGGCGAGAACTGGCGGAGGCTGGCGAGGCGGCGCACGGCGTCGGCGCGGCGTTCGCGGGGGAGGTGCATGAGGAGGGCGGATGCTTGTTTGGCGTCGAGGTGGCCGAGGATGAGGGCGATGGTTTGGGGGTGTTCGGCTTCGAGGAGGCGCGCGAGCTGTTTGGGGTCGGCTTTCTGGAGGGATTCGACGCGGCCCGAGCCCATTTCTTCGTCGTTGGCGAGGCGCTGCAAGAGGCTCTTGGCCGTGGTTTCGCCGAAGGCTTGTACGAGGAGACGTTTGAGGGTTTGCGGACCGCCCTGAGTGACGGTGTCGTTTCCGGAGGCGAGCTGGTGATACTCCTCGAGGACCTGCCGGGAGATGACGAGGGGGACGCGACCGAGGCTGTTGACCTCCTGCGTGATCCGTTCGAGGTCGTCGTTAGGCAGGTTGCGCAGGATCCCGGCAGCGGGAGCTTCGCCGATTGCGGAGATCAGGATTGCGGCTTTCTGCGGGCCGGTCAACTTGGTGTAGTCGGAGACTTCGGTCATGCGGGATCCTCGCGCAGCCAGGCTTGTACGGTGCGGGTGGTAGTGGCGGGTTCGGCTTGCACGAGATCGATGATCTGTTTCTTGAGAAGGAGCGTGCCGGCGTCGCCCTCGGTGAGACCGGGCGCGGATGATGTAGCGAGTTCAGCGGTCACGGTGCCGGCGAGTGCAGGGGTTTCCTTTGGTGGAGCGAGTTCTTTCGATGTCACGGATGCGAAGACCCTCTTCTGCATAGGGCGGAGGGTGAAGAGATAGACGATGAGGAAGAGGGCGAGGACGGCGGCGTAGCGGACGATGTTGGAGTAGTCGGCGAGGCCTTTGCGGACTTTATCGAGCTTGGTTTCGGGGACGATGTCGGGAGTTGGGGCGTGGTCGAAGGCCATGTTTTCGACGCTGATGATGTCGCCTCGGGCGGTGTCGAGGCCGATGGCGGCACCGGCGAGATCGGCGAGTTGTTTGAGTTCGGCGGCGGAGCGTTTGTGATCGGTTTCGACCCACTTGTTGCCGGCCTGTTTGCGCTCGACGAGGTCGTTGACGAGAAGGGCGGCGGTGATGCGGCGGATGCGGCCGGCGGGGGAGACGGTGTGGCGGGAGATTTTGTTGACGCCGTAGGCGGAGTTCTCGGTTTTGGAGATTTGCGCGCCGTCCGCGGGCATGGCGGTGGCGGCGGGGGCGCCTTTGGCGTTTGGGAGGTTGCTGGAGGTGCCGGGAACGCCGCCGACGCCGGCGCCGGCGCCGGTTTGCTCATCGGAGCGCTGGGTGGTGAGTAGAGCGCTGACGGCGGGGTCGTATTTGTCCTGATTTTCTTCGCTGGTGCTGAGGTCGTATTCGACGTTGACGCTGGCGCGGAGGTTTTCGGGGCCGACTGCCGGGCCGAGGGTCGCGATGAGACGGGCGGCGAGCGCCTGCTCGATGCTGTCGCCTTTGGGGCCGGAGGTGGAGGATCCGAGCGCCTGGTTGGAATCGGCGTCGATGATGGCGACGTCGGCGGGGGCGAGTTCGTCCACGGCTCCACTGAGCAGGCGCGAGATGGAGGTGAGCTGATCTCTCGAGAGGGTGCCGTGTTTGAGGCGGAGGGTGACGGAGGCTTTGGCGCCGTGCTCCCGGTCGAGGAAGACGGAGCTTCGGGGCAGGACGAGGTGGACGCGCGCGCTTTTGACGTCGCCGAGGGTTTGAATGGTGCGTTCGAGTTCGCCTTCGAGGGCGCGCTGGTAGTTGACCTTTTCGTCGAATTCGGTCTGACCCCAGGAGACTTTGTCGAAGAGTTCAAAGCCGAGGCGGCCGCTGCGCGGACCCTCCTGCGAGGCGACCTGAAGGCGAGCCTGGTCGATCTGGTCGGCGGGAACGTTGATGGAGTGGCCGTCGGGGCTGAGTTGGAAGGGGATGTTTTTCGCGGTGAGCTGGGCAGAGAGAGCCTGTGCGTCCGCGGGTTCGAGACCGACCATGAGGGGTTTCATGTCCGGGGTTGTGATGACTTTGGTGAAGCCGCCGAGAAGGGCGACGGTGAGGACGGCACCGCCGCCGAGCAACAGGCGCTGGCGCGGTTTGAGACCTGCCCAGAATTGTTTTGCTTGCTGAAATGTTTGGTCGAGCCCGGCCATGATCTTGGGGTCCTAGATGTGTGCGACGTGCTTGGGAGGCGAAGTACATGTTCCCTGCCGAGCGGGAGCGGTTTGCCTAGAGCCGACTTCCTGGGGAGGAAGCGGCTCTAGACCTTGTGGCTCGCTGTGCACCGACAGGCAATTTGCTTTAGAACTGCATCTTCTCGATGTCCTGGTACGCGTTCACGATTTTGTTGCGGACCTGCATCATGAGTTGAAAGGAGATGTCTGCTTTTTCGACGGCGACCATGACGTTGGAGACATCGCCGCTGCCGCCCTGGATCATGCCGCCTACTTGTTGATCGGCGGCGGAGCTGAGTTTGTCGACCTGGTCGATGGCGTCTTTGAGGACGCTTCCGAAGCCTCCCTGATTGTTTGCGGAGGAAGCGGAGTTGGAGGTTGAGAGGTTGTCGTAGAGGTGCTGGACGAGGGATGCGCCGCTGCTGATGCTGTTCATATTTGGGTCTCGCTTTTAGCTTTTGAGGATGTCGATGGATTGCTGGATGAGCTGTTTTGAGGCGCTGACGGCGGAGGCGTTGAGTTGATAGGCGCGGACGGAGCCCATGAGGTCGACCATTTCCTGGACGGGGTTGATGTTGGGGTAGGCGACGTAGCCTTCCTTGTCGGCGTCGGGGTGGCCTGGGTCGTAGCGCTTGATGGGATCGGCGGGGTCGTCGACCACGCGGGAGAGGCGGACGGTGCCGGGTTGTTTTTGAGCGGCGGTGCCGTGGCCTGCGAGCATGAGGCGGAAGGCGTTGCTGGAGGAGGTGCTGAAGACGACCTCTTTTCGGCGGAAGGGGCCGGTGCCCTCGGATGTATGGGTGGTGTCGACGTTGGCGAGGTTGGTGGCGGAGACTTCGGAGCGTTGACGCTCGGCGGAGAGGGCGGAGGCGCTGATGGAGAGGACGTCGAACAGTCCCATGGTTACTGATCTCCTTTGATTGCGGATAGGAGCTGGTGGAATTGCGATTTGAGCAGTTGGGTTCCGAGCTGGAACTGGAGCTGCGATTCGGAGAGCAGGAGAGATTCGCGATCGAGGTCGACGTCGTTGCCGTCGGGTCTCTGGAGGAGGCCGGGTACGGTGTGGGCGGTGACCTCGAGGTTGGTGCCGGGAGCGCTGGTGAGGGCTCGCTTCATCTCACGGCTGAAGTCCATGTCTTCGGTCCGGTATCCGGGCGTGTCGACGTTTGCCATATTGGAGGCGATGATTTTTTCTCGTTTGGCAGTGAGCGTAAGAAAGCTCTCGAGCATTGAATTTACTGGAGGTGTGGGCATTTCAGGCATAGCTCCTTGGTGGGAGATCGTACTGTCGAATTTTGTTGCGGACGGTGCGTAGGCTGATGCCGAGCATTTCGGCCGCGCGGGTTCTGTTGCCCTGGGTGAGTTCGAGGGTTTGTTCGAGGTGAGATCGTTCGAGTTCGCGGATAGAGACACCGGTTGGGGAGGTGCTGCGATGCGGCGGGGGGGCCGGCGGAGCAGACGATTGAGAGCGGTTGCGAGCAGGTGCGATCTCGCTATCGAAGTTTGCGGCGGTGATGACGTTTCCGGGGTTGAGGGAGAGGACGCGTTGGATGAAGTTGCCGAGTTCGCGGATGTTTCCCGGCCAGAGATGGGTTTGGAGGCGATCGAGGAATGCCGGTTCGAGATGGACCAGGGGGCGGTTGCATTTGGTGGAGAAGATTTGTGCGAAGTGGTTTGCGAGGAGAGGGATGTCTTCCGTTCTTTCGCGCAGGGGTGGAAGGGAGAGGGGGATGACGTTGAGGCGGTAGAAGAGGTCGCTGCGGAAGCGGCCCTGCTCGACCATGGAGCCGAGGAAGACGTTGGTGATGGCGATGACGCGGAGGTCGGTGCGTACGGAACGGGTTTCGCCGAGGCGTTCGAACTCGCGTTCCTGGAGGGCGCGCAGGAGTTTTGGCTGGAGGTTGAGGGGCATTTCGCCGATTTCATCGAGAAGCAGCGTTCCGCTGTCGGCGGCTTCGAATTTTCCTTGCCGGGCGGAGGTGGCTCCGGTGAAGGCGCCGCGCGAGTGGCCGAAGAGTTCACTTTCGAGGAGGGACTCGGGGAGCGCGGCACAGTTGACGGCCACGAAGGGTTTGGAGCGGCGGTTGCTGGCGTCGTGGACGAAGCGCGCGAGGAGTTCCTTGCCGGTTCCGCTTTCGGCCTCGATGAGGACGTCGGCGTCGGTGCTGGCGGCGGCTCGGGCGCGGGCGATGGACCGCATCAGAGCTGGGGATTTGCCGACGATCGCGGCGGCGGTGTCGTTTGCGGGGGCGGGGTTGGAGCGGCTCTGACGCAGGACTTTTTCGACAACGGCTTCGAGTTGTTGGAAGGAGACAGGTTTTGTGAGGTAATCGACGGCTCCGCCTTGCATGGCGGCGACGGCCTGGGGCACGGTGGCGAAGGCGGTGAGGAGGATGAAGGCGGTTTGGGGGGAGCTTCCCCGTACGGATTGCAAGACTTCCATGCCGTCGCCATCGGGCATCCGGACATCGCTGACGACGAGGTCGAAGCAGGTTTGGTGGGCGATGTGGAGGGCTTGACGGACGCCCGAAGCGGTTTCCACGCGCCATCCGCGGCGCAGGAAGTTGGCCTGGAGGGCGAGGCGGATCCCTGGTTCATCGTCGACTACAAGCACGGAGCGTGCGGAGAGGAGGCTCATAGGAGGGGGAACCGGAGGGTAAATGTTGTGCCTTGGCCGAGATGGCTACGGACGGAGATTGCGCCGTTGTGTTGCTCCATGATGCGACGGCAGACGGCGAGACCGAGACCGGAGGTGTGGCCGGAGGCGCTGAAACCTGGGTTGAAGATTTGGTCGAGGTGTTTTGGTGCGATTCCGGAGCCTGTGTCGGAGAAGATGACGAGGGCGCGGCGGGGGCCGGTGGTGTCTGGGTTCCCGGCTGTGGTGACTTCGATTGTGAGCCGACCTCCGGGGTCGGTATGACGGATGGCGTTGCGAGCGAGGTTGAGGACGACCTGCTGGAGAGCGTTCCGGTTTCCGGAGATGCGGATTTGGGAGCTACCGGGGATGTGCCGGAGGAGGACGCCGGCTTCGTCGGCGATGGGGCGTATGAACTCGACACCGGAACCGATTGCGGAGTGCAGGTCGACGGGGGCCGTGACTGGAGGCTCGCCGGCGTGGAGATCGAGGACATTGTTGACGGTGCCGGCGAGCTGGCGGATTCCGGAGCGAAGGTGCGAGATCCAATCGGAGCAGCGCTGCTGATCGGAAGGGCTGGAAGGGCCGGCGTTGACGGTGTCGGAGAGGAGATCGGTGAAGAGTTCGAGGCTTGCGAGCGGATTGCGGATTTCGTGGGCGAGGACGGTGGAGACCTCGGCCAGGCTGACGGCGTTGCGCGCCATTTCGCGATCGCGTTCCGCGCGCTTGGCGTCGGTGATGTCGCGAAGGATGAGGATGGCGTGATCCCGATTGGGCTCTGAGCTTCCGACAGAGACGTCCGGCAGCTTCTGGTAGCGGACGGCGATCCAGCGTTTGTCCGCGGAGGAAGACGGGTTAAGGCGGAATTCCTGCTCGACGTTATCGAGCGTTGGATCGGTATGGAGCGCGGCAAGTTGGAGGCAGGGGTGGGCGGCGAGATCTTTGATGGAGGGCAACTTGGCGGACTTGAGATCCAGCAGACGGATGGCTTCGGGGTTGACGAGTGTGACGCGCTTCTGGGCATCGAGCACGAGCACGCCACAGGGCATGGAGTCGAGAATTTGTTGGAGAGCGGAGCGGACGGCGCGGGTCTCAGAGAGGCTGCTGCTGAGGGCGCGATTGCGGTCAGCCAGCTCGCCGCTCAGGAGGGTCACTTGCTCCTGAAGATCGCGATAGGAGTGTTCGAGCCGGGCGGAGGCGGTGATGAACTCAGAGAATGCGTTGGCGAGCAGGTTCTGCTCTGCGAAGGGAAGCGGCATGGGCGGGGGAATTATTGGAACAAGATGAGAACTGGGCAGCATCTGCCTAGACAAGGTGCACGACAGTGTCCAGACGGGGGCGGAGCGTCTACGACTAAAGGATGATGTGCTCCGGTGCAATCTGACGTTCTTCGCCCGCGAAGATGCTTGCGCGTTCGAGGACGTTTCGGAGCTCGCGGACGTTGCCGGGCCAGGGGTGTTGATGGAGGAGGTTTCTGGCCTCAGAAGACATCGCGACGCCGGGGCAGAATTTGGCCAGAAAGGCCTGTACGAGGGGGTCGAGGTCGCCGATTCGGTCGCGTAGAGGGGGCAGATGGATGGGGAAGACGGCCAGGCGGTAGTAGAGGTCTTCTCGGAAGAGGTTTTCCTTGGAGAGTTTTTTCAGGTTGGCGTTGGTCGCGGCGATGACACGGACGTCGACTTTCAGGTTGTCTGTGCCACCGAGCCGTTGCACTTCGCCCTGTTCGAGAAAGCGGAGGATTTTGCTTTGGAGGGGAAACGGCATATCTCCGATCTCATCCAAAAATAATGTTCCACCGTGCGCGGCGTGGATGCGACCGATTCGCGACTGGATGGCTCCTGTGAACGCACCCTTGACGTAGCCGAAGAGCTCGGCTTCGAGCAGGGGTTCGGGGATGGCTGCGCAATTGATGACGACGAACGGCTGTTTCTGGCGCGGGCTGGTGAGGTGGATGCCGCGCGCGACGAGATCTTTTCCGGTGCCGCTTTCACCTGTGATGAGGACGCTGGTGTCGCGACGGGCGACCATGCGAGCAGAGGTGTAGACCCGCTGCATGGGTTCGGAGGTGCCTACCATGCCTTCGAGACCTGTCCCTTCGTCGGTGGAAAAGCGCATGGCGCCGATGTTGAGGACGGAGGTTGATGCGACGGACGAGCTTACCTTGAGGATCTCCGCGAGTTGTGTGGAAGCGTTGGTCGGGGAGGAGGCGCCAACCACTGTTTGTCCGGTTTGCGAGTTGATGGTGAGGACTTGAACGGCGGGAAATTGATCAGCGACGAAGCCTCGGAACTCGATGGGGTCGAGGTCGGGAAGAGCTGTGTCGAGGAGCAGAACATCGCTTTCGCACTCGATGAGTTTATCGAGCGCATCGGAACCGCTGTGTGCCTCGCGCACGAACCAGCGTGCCGATGCGAGTTTGTCGCGCAGGTTGTTGCGGAGTTTCTCGTTTGGACTGACGAGAAGAATTCGTACCTGGTCTGCTGCGATTTCGGTTACGGACGAGGGGAACATACGCCCCTTACTCTACGGTGTAGAACGAAAGTTTGTGCACCTCGTAAGTTGTATGTTCAGCGACGTTTGTGTGCGTAGGGCGATAGAGATTCAGAGGTTTGGGGAAGGGAGTGTTAGTGTGGCGATCAGGGGTTTGCGTGTGAACGACATGGCGGCACCGTCGGCCTGGAGGAGGGCTTCGGCGATGACGAAGCTGAGGTGGTGCGCGAAGCTGAGGTGAGTTACGTCGGCTTCGGTGGTGATTGTGAGGGTC
The DNA here is from genome assembly GCA_964248505.1 of uncultured Acidobacteriaceae bacterium. Classification (GTDB taxonomy): domain Bacteria; phylum Acidobacteriota; class Terriglobia; order Terriglobales; family Acidobacteriaceae; genus Edaphobacter. The sequence continues at coordinate 9,740 of CAXTYQ010000059.1, read as the reverse complement.
AAGTTGCGGATCGGGGTTTCCTGGCGAGGCTGGATCTCGGTCGCCAAGTTGATGCTGCTCTGAGGGGGGGACATTTCTGCCGCGATGCGGACGATGGAGCGCAATGCGTGGAGAAGGCGAGCTCGATCAACAAGGACGGATGCGAGAGGGTGTTTATGGGTGATTGCGAGGCGTGCTTCGGACGTCCTCATTGCCGATCCGAGATCTTGCGAGAGATGGTCGAGAGCTTCGCTGACGGGTACTGCTGCCGGGGCGGACGTGCATTGGCCGAGGGATAGGAGGTCGCGCAAGCCGCTGTACGTTGCGGACAGGCGTTGAACTTCGCCGGCGAGGTCCTGAAGGAGATCCGGGGATGCAGATTTCAGGAGATCCGGCATGGCGGCCAGAAGGACGTAGGACTGGAGGATGGTCAGGGGCTGAGCCATCGTGTGGAGAGTGGATGAGATGGCCTGGACGACCGGAGCGTTGAAGCTCATCTCCGGCGCAAGGGTGTGGGACGGAGGCGGGCTACTCACGAGTGATCACGTAGCCGACACCCCGGATGGTGCGAATGAGCTTTGGCTCGCCGGGAAGATCGACTTTATCGCGCACGTACTTCATGTAGACGTCGACGACGTTGGTGGAGGGATCGTACTCCGCGTTCCAGACCTCGCGCATGAGCGTGGCGCGCGAGACAGGGGAGCCCGTGCTTCGCATGAGGCATTCGAGGATGCCGAACTCTCGTGGCGTGAGGTCGATTCTTCTTCCGTTGCGTTCCACTTTGTACTCTTCGCGATTGAGGGTGAGGTCGGCGACTCGCGAGGAGATTGGGACGAAGCCTGCGTTTCGTCGCATAAGGGCGCGGACGCGGGCGATCAGTTCGATAAACGAGAACGGCTTGATGAGGCAATCGTCGGCGCCGCTTTCGAGCGCGGTGACCAAGGCTTCGTCGCGACTTCTGGCGGTGAGGACCAGAATGGGAAGTCGGGGGTGGGAGGGCCGGAGTTGATTCAGGAGAGAGAGACCGTCGATCTTTGGGAGGTTCAGGTCGAGGATAACGAGGTCGTAGGGGGACACATTCAGCATTTCGATGGCGGTCTGGCCATCGTGCACGAGATCGACGAGGAAGGATTGCGCGTTCAGGGTTCGGCCGAGGAAGCGGGCTAGAGGCTCGTCATCTTCAACGATGAGGAGACGTCCGGCGCGAGCGGAGGCGACGATGCCAGGATTGCCGGCCGGGTCCGGATCTCGATGTTCTGGAGCAGAGTTGAGGTCGCTTCGATCTGCATCCTGGATATTTGGCGACATCTCGTGGCTACCCTCGTTTGGGAGGGGGTGGATCTCACCTCACCTCGGTTCATTGCCGGTTTTTAGCCGACTTTTGAACTTGGATTAGGTTACGGTGAGAACGCTCGAATTTACGTGCTGCTCCCACGCAAGTTGTAGAGGAAGTTGAAGCATTGTGGGCCGAGATGGCTAAACTGACAACATGGTTTTCCTGCAGAAGTTCCGATATCGGGCTCCGCGCTTTGTCACCGCATTTCCGATCGAACTGATTTTGAATGATGTCGGCATTGATGGGAGTTGCTATGACATTAGTGCAGATGGTATCCGTGCTGAACTGACGCGTGCGGTCGATGTGGGAGATCGTGGCGTCCTTGTGTTGAAGCCGGGAAGAAGCACATTTGCTTTGGAAGCTTGTGTGACTCATACGGAAGAGCTCGAAGCGGGCATTCGTTTTCTGTTTGGAACGCGAGAGGAGAAAGCGGCGATTCGGAAGCTGCTGCGGGCGGTTCGAGAGATGTCTCAGGGCCGAGGCGAGGGAGCGGATCTTTCGGAGCGAAAGACCGCTTCCAGAGGTTGATTATTCCCCTTTCGAGGCCTCCTCTTTTGTGCCTTCGCCTTTGCCTTTGGCTTCGGTGGGCTGATTGGATTTCTCCTCGGGTGCAGGTGGAAGATCCACGGATTGGACGATAAGAGTGATTCTGCGGTTTGAGGGATCCTGGGGCTGAAGCGGCTTTCGTAGTTTCTGGTCGGCGAAGCCGCGGACCTGGGCGACCTGACTTTCACCCACTCCGCTTTCCTGCATGAGGCGTCTTGCGATGTTTGCGCGATCCGCTGACAGCTCCCAGTTGCTGTAGATTTTGCTGGAGGAATAGGGCGTAGCGTCGGTATGTCCCTCGACCGAGATCTTGTTTGGCATCTTGCCTAGTTCCTGCGAGAGAGCGGTTAAGATTTCGCGGAGGGCCGGTGTGGGCTGGGAGCTGCCGAGTTCGAAGAAGGTTCCGTGTGGGTCTTCCATGAGTTCGATGCGAAGGCCTTCCTGGGTCACTGTAATTTCGATCTGCTTTTTGAGGCGCTCGAAGTCGGCGAGTTTCTGAGCGGATTGGAGGAGGACTTCTTTGAGTTTCGAGAGATCTTCTTTTTTGAGAGGTACGGCGTCGCCGGTGCCGCTCTTGCTGGTGCCGACCTCCTTGGAGGTGCCTTTGGGATCGTTGAAGTAGCCGCTTACGGATTTCTTGACGTTGTCGCTGCTGCTCATCAGCCAGAGGACGATGAAGAGCGACATCATGGCTGTGACGAAGTCGGCGTAGGCCACCTTCCAGGCGCCGCCGTGATGGCCGCCGTGTCCGACTTTTTTCTTGATGATGATGATGGGCTGAAGTGGTTCGGACATGGCGGGTCTCCTGTATTTTTTATGGTTTAGGCTGCGGCTGCGACGGCGTCGCCGCCCTTGTCGCGGCAGGCTTTTTCGACTTCGGTGAAGTTGGGGCGGACGTGGGCGGGGATGGCCCGACGACCGACCTCGACGGCGAGGATGGGGGAGGTGCCTTTGATGAAGGAGAGGAGGACGACGCGGAGCACATGGTAGTAGGCATGCTCCTCGTCGACGCTTTTGGACATGTTGGAAGCGAGCGGGCCGACGACTCCGTAGCAGAGGAGGATGCCGAGGAAGGTTCCGACGAGGGCGGCGGCGACTTTGTGGCCGATCTCGGCGGGTGGACCCCCGAGGGCGCCCATGGTGATGACGATACCCAGAACGGCTGCCACGATGCCGAGGCCGGGGAGAGCGTCGGCCATGGAGTTGAGAGCGTTGGTGGGGAGCATGGCGCTGTGGTGGTGGACTTCCATGTCGAGTTCCATCATCTGGTCGACGTCGAAGGGCGTGACGCCGCCTGTGATTGCCATGCGCATGGTGTCGCAGACGAAGTCCAGCGCGTGGTGATCTTTGGTGAAGGCGGGGTATTTCGAGAAGATGGGGCTTTTGCTGGGCTCTTCGATGTCGGACTCGATGGACACGAGGCCTTCCTTGCGGGCTTTGTTGAAGATGTCGAACATCATCTTCAACGAGTCGAGGTAACGTTTTCTGGGGAACTTGGAGCCACCGAGGACGCCGATCAGACCTGCCAGAACGCCTTTGAGGATGTGGATCGGGTTGGCGGCCAGAACGGTGCCGACAGCAGCGCCGGCGATGGTGACGAACTCCGCCGGTTGAATCAGGACGGCGAGTTGTCCTTTTTCCATGAGGAAGCCGCCAATGACTGCCCCGAGAACTACCAAGATTCCAACGATCGAAAACATCTCTTCTCTCCCCTGAGCTACCGGCGCTTTTTTTTGCGGTCCGGTGCTGCATCCCGTCCCTTTCAGCTCTGCTGAGTAGGTCGGTTACTTCCCTTATCGGCAGAACGGGGGAGAACTTTAGTTTTTTCTTCGCCTTTTTTTTAGCTTGACAGAGATGGTGTTAAGGACCGGTGTGGGCGAGTGCCGGCGAGCGGCAACGCGAAAGCAGATTCCCTTCGGGAATGACAACCAGAATGAGCAGCGGCGACGCTGGACCCAGATGGGGTTGGATCTCTAGCGGTCGAGGTACCAGGGAACGTTGACTACGATGATCCGGCCGTCTCCGCGAACGAGCAGAAGCGCTTTGAGGGCGGTGGAGCGGTGGTTGTGGAGGAGGTAGTGGTACCACTTGCCGCCGACGAGTTCGGGAACGACGACGGAGATGGGGCGACCTGGGCTGCTTTGTTCCCTTGCGAGGACGTGTTTGAGGATGGGTCCGTTGATAAAGCGGAAGGGCGACGGGACGGACACGACCTTTGGGGCTTTTACGCCTGACTGCATGGAGGCTTCGTCGAGTTTGGACTGCCATTTTGCGGAGGTTTCTTCCCCTGCTTCGTCGGCGCACTCGACGTGGAGGACTTCGACGTCGGTGGTTAGACTGCAGGCGTACTGGAGGGCGGCCTGGGAGGCTCGATTCCAGCGCGAGATGGGCACGATGGCGATGGTCGCGGGGGCTGGGTGGAGGTCGAGGGTGTCGAGTTGTGTGAGGTCGGCGACGCGCTGGTAGTGCTTATGGACGGAGCGCATGAAGAGGATGAGAGACGGGACCATGAGGACGGTGATCCAGGCGCCTTCGATGAACTTTGCGACCAGGACGACGACGACGGTGCAGCCGGTTGCGAGGGCGCCGAGGCCGTTGAGGTACATGCTGAAGTGGGCATGTTTGCCGCCGCCGGTGCGCTTCCAGTGGCGGACCATCCCCGCTTGCGAGAGGGTGAAGGCGAGGAAGGCGCCGATGGCGAAGAGGGGAATCAGGCGATCGGTGACGCCGCCGAAGACGGCCAGAATGATGGCCGAGAAGAGGGTGAGGATGAGGATGCCTTCGGTGTAGACGAGACGTCGGCCGCGAATGGCGAAGAATTTGGGGAGGTAGCCGTCTTCGGCGATGATGTGGCAGAGGCGGGGAAAGTCGGCGTAGGCGGTGTTTGCCGAGAGGGAGAGGACGACGAGGATGGAGGCGATGGTGGTGTAGTAGACGACGCCTCGGCCGGCGACGGCGGCGGTGAGCATGGAGAGGAGGCTCTGGTAGCCGGGCTGACCTGGGTCGGTGGCGAGGATGCCGTAGGCGCGAACGAGATAGGCGATGCCGGCGAGGAAGATGGCCAGGAGAGCGACGATGATGGTGAGGGTCCTGCGGGCGGTCTGGGCCGTGGGATCTTTGAAGGCTCGGACGCCGTTGCTGACGGCCTCGACGCCGGTGAGGGCGGTACAACCGCCGGCGAAGGCGCGGATGATGAGCCAAAGGCCGACGGCGGCGACGGTGTGAATGGAGGGTCCGGGTGGAGGCGCGACGACGGGAGTTGGATGACCTCCGCTGAGGATGGTTTTAGCGACACCCCAGCCGAGGACGCCGAGGAGACAGACGACGAAGAGATAGGTGGGCACCATGAAGAGGACACCGCTCTCGCGCACGCCGCGCAGATTGACGATGGTGAGGAGGACAAGGATGACGAGGCAGATGCCGAGGGTGTGGGGGCCGAGCTTTGGGACGGCGGAGACGAGAGCGCCGACGCCGGTTGAGATGCCGACGCAGACATCGAGGAGGTAGTCGAGCATAAGCGCGGCCGCGGCGAGCAGACCGACGCCGCGACCGAGGTTTTCCCCGGCGACGGTGTAGGAGCCGCCGCCGTTGGGGTAGGCGTCGATGGTTTGGAGGTAGGAGAAGTAGACGAGAGCCAAGAGCGCGATGATGGTGAAGCTGAGCGGGAGGACGTAGGCCATGCCGGCGGCGGCGGCGGGGATGAGTACGGTGAGGGCTGCTTCGGGGCCGTAGGCGGCGGAGCCGAGCGCGTCGAGCCCAAAGGTCGGAACACCGGCGGCGACACCGACTCGCTGTTCCGCATCTTCGTCCGAGGCAAGGGGCTTTCCCAGGAGAAGATCGAGAACGGGCATGGGAGCTAGGATGCGAAACAGAGTAGATGGCGGGAGTACAGCTCGCAGGTAATTTGCTTCGGGAAGGGTCCTGACTGAAGTGCTCGCTAGCGTTTGCTGCCCGAAAAAGGGATTCCCTTTGGGAATGACAACCAAGCGAAGCGGAGCAGGCTTGATTTAGATCTTCTTGGGAAGGTCTGATTAGAAGAAAGGAGAGGGCGAGAGGCGAGGGCAACGGCAAGGGCAACGGCAACTACAGGAGTCCTTCGCTTCGCTCAGGATGACGGCGGTGAAACGGGCAACGGCAAGGGCAGAAGCAGATTCCCTTCGGGAATGACAACCAAGAGAGGCAAGGGCAAAGGCAACTACACGGGTCCTTCGCTTTGCTCAGGATGACGGCGGTGGAACTGGCAACGGCAAGGGCAGAAGCAGATTTCCTTCGGGAATGACAACCAGAAAAGCGAGGGCAACGGCAAGGGCAAAGGCAACTACAGGGGTCCTTCGCTTCGCTCAGGATGACGGCGGTGGAACTGGCAACGGCAAGGGCAGAAGCAGATTCCCTTCGGGAATGACAACCAGAAAAGCGAGGGCAACGGCAAGGGCGAAGGCAACTACAGGGGTTCTTCGCTTCGCTCAGGATGACGACGGTGAAACTGGCAAAGGCAACTGCAGAAGCAGATTCCCTTCGGGAATGACAACCAGAAAAGCAAAGGCAGAAGCAGATTCCCTTCGGGAATGACAACCAAGAAAAGCGGAGCAGGCTTGATCAGAGCTTCGTTACTTGATCAGATCTCTCTTACTTGATCAGAGGTTCCATAGCGAAGGGCGGGGATCTGGTGGGAGGGTTCGGGTGTGGCGTGTGCGGTGAGCCGGAGGTGTTTCATGAGGCGGTTCATGGTGAGGCCCTGGCCGAGGATGGACGCGATCACGACGCTGTAGGTGAGGGTGAGGATGAGGTTGCGGTGGTCGCCGCGGGGCAGGGAGAGGGCGAGCGCGACCGAGAGACCTCCGCGGAGGCCTCCCCAGGTGAGCATGCGGATGGTGCCGGGGGATCGGCGGCTGATCCAGCTGATCCAGTTCATGGGTGCGAGCACGGCGGAGACGCTGATGAGCCGGGACGCGAGCACGACGGGGATCATCAATGCGCCGGCGATGAGGCGGTATCTGGGGAGAGGGATGACGAGGATTTGCAGGCCGAGCAGGAAGAAGAGGACGGCGGTGAGGATGTCGTCGGCGATCTCCCAGAACTGATCGAGGTGCGCACGGGATTTTTCTGACATGGCGAACTCGCGCGCCTGTCCGTTGACGACGAGACCGGCGGCGACGGCTTCGAGGGGCATGGACAGACCGAGGCTGTCGGCGAGGGCGTATCCGCCCATGGCGAGAGCGAGTGTGAGCAGGACTTCGACGCGGTGATTGTCGATCGGGCGGATGAGCCGGTAGGTGATGTAGCCGAGAGCCAGGCCGAGAGCGATACCGCCGCCGGCCTGGAAGGCGAGGGTACGGAGGAAGTGCGGTAAGGAGGGGAGGGCGCCGCCGGCCGACGCGGCGAGGAGCGCAAGGAAGAGGACGGCGCCGACGCCGTCGTTGAAGAGGGATTCGCCGGCGAGCTGGGATTTGAGGGCGCGGGGGGTGGGGACGCGGTCCAGGAGTTCGAGCACGGCGACCGGGTCGGTGGGTGAGATGAGCGCGCCGAAGAGCAGGCAGACGAGCCACGAGGCGGAGATGTGGAGGAGAGCCAGGATGAGGTGGAGGCCGGCGCCGACGAGAAGGGTGGAGAGGACCGTGCTGACAACCGAGAGCAGGAGAACGGGGAGCTTTTCTCGGCGGAGCTGCTCTAGGTCGAGGTGGAGCGAGCCGGCGAAGAGGAGCAGCGCAAGGATGCCGTGGAGGACGACGGCGTTGAAGTTGATACGGCCTTCAAAGGCGAAGGCAGCCTGATGGAGAGCGACGGCGTGGCTGCCGGCGATGCGGAGAGCGGCCGCGATCGATAGGGCGAGGATCATGGTGCCGATGGTGGTGGGGAGACGGAGCCAGCGGTAACTGATCCAGCCGAAGAGGGCGGCGAAGGAGATGACGAGGCTGAGGATGGCGAACGTGGACATACGCTATACGGGCGGCTGATGCTGGAGCGGTGGAGCTGGGAGGCCGGCCTTTTGATAGAGTATCGGACGCTGGCGATTCCAGAGCTCGTCCATGCAGAGGTCGGCGGGGCGGTCGAAGTAGTTCCAGGGGAGGTGGGGTGGGTTCATGCCGACGAAGTGTGCGCCGGAGGCGCCGAGCTCGGGCGAGCGTGGCCAGAAGGGGGAACATATGCTGACGTCGGAGGTGGGGACGACGAGGGCTGGCCGGATCCAGGAGAGGGCGGCGGCCTGGAGGCCTTGTTCGTCGAGCTCGGAGGTGAGTTGGACGGGGCCGGGGCAGGTGGAGCGGCGGCTTTGCTCGGCTAGGACGGCTTGCATGGCGGCCCGGAGGTCGAAGGCGGGAGGGAGGCCGCGGATGCCTGAGTTCTGGAAGCCGGGCGGGCAGAGGTGGTCGAAGATGCCGAAGGCGCGGCTGATGTCGGCGGCGATGAGGCAGCGGTCCGCGGATGCGGAGGCGAACCACTGATCGAGGACGGCGGGGGCGCTCCAGAGGATGCAGTCGTTGTCGAGGGAGAGTTCGAAGCGATCGGGGCAGAGTTGGAGCGGAGCTAGCTTCCAGCCGACGCCTTCGGCCATCTCGGCGCCCAGGTGTGGGCGAAGGAACGCAGGGAGGTCGGCCTTGGTGATCGGGAGCCAGTCGACCGATGTGGGGAGATCTCCTGTGCGGGCCTGGGCTTCGGCGACCGGGAGCGAGTTGACGCAGACCGCGAGGCGCGTTTGGGGGCCGAAGAGGCGGGCGGCGCAGTGGATGGAGAGGCGGAGCATCTCGAAGCTGCGAGGGCGGGCGTCTCCGATCGTCCAACGCACGCAGAGGGGAGGAGGGGTTGGAGAGGTCATTGGGAGATGCGCTCCGGCTTCCGTTCGCGGTGTGCGGGTGAGGTCTCAGGAGGCGATGGGCGGAGGTGGATGGAGGCCAGGTGCCGGTAGAGGTGGAGGTACTGGTCGGTCATGCGGGTTAGGGAGAAGCGGCTTTCGGCAGATCGGCGGCAGGCTTTGCGATCGAGGCGGGAGACCTGGTGGATTGCGTCCGCCATTTCGGCGGCGGTGGTGACGAAGAGGCCGGTGAGGCCGGGGTCGAGGATCTCGGGGAGGGCGCCGGAGGGGTAGGCGATGACGGGGGTGCCGGCGGCGAGGGCTTCCATGGCGACTAGGGAGCTGGTTTCGGGGGCGAGGGTGGGAAGGAGGAGGCAGCGGCACCGCTGGAGCAGGGACTGCTTGTGGGTGGGGTCGAGGGGGCCGAGGTAACGGTGGGGGCTGGGGGGCGCGAGGAGGGGCTGGAGGTGTTGGTGGAAGTAGTCGAGGTGGGTGCTGTAGGGGAAGACCTGGCCGCCGAGCAGGACGGGTGTGTTGGCGAGGGTTCCGGCCTCGAGGGCGGTGTGGAGGTTCTTCTCCGGGCAGATGCGGCCGAGGGCCAGGGCGAAGTCTTCGGGTTGGGCAGTGGAATCGGGGTCGAGTGGGGGCAGGGCTACGCCGTTCTGAATGACGGGGATGTGCCGGTGGGAGATTGGGCAGCTCTTCCGTTGGGTTTCGGAGACGCATTGAAAGTGGACGTTTGGGCCGTAGGTGGACCAGATGTGCCCGGGGTACCAGGAGGGGGGCATGTGGAGGGTGACGAGGACGGGGAGGGTGGAGGGGAGCTGGAGGTGGTGGAAGTCGATGCCGTGGAGGTGGAGGAGGTCGACGGGGTTGGAGTGGAGGGCGGCGTCGATGGCGGCTTGAACTTTTGGGATGTGGGCGGTGCGGGTGTGGTAGTCGAGGAGGCCGGGGGGGAGGGGGGGGGGGTAGAGGGGGCCGGCGGCTTCAGAGCCCTCGCAGGCGACGACGAGGGAGGTGTGTCCGGCGGGGGAGAGGGCATGGTCGAGGGCGGTGAGGATCTGCTCGGCTCCGCCGACGGCGCGGGGGCCG
>CAXTYQ010000058.1:0-21108 GCA_964248505.1 uncultured Acidobacteriaceae bacterium | reverse complement strand
ACGGAGTTATGCCGAACATCCCCCGCCACAAAAATTCCCGGAACACTCGTCTCCAACAGATATGGATCGCGACTCAACCTCCACACGCCCGGAACCTTTTGCTTCAGATCCGGCCCCGAAAGTACAAATCCCCGGCTATCGACCGCTATCTCCTCCGGCAGCCACTCCGTCTTTGGAGCCGCTCCAATAAACACAAACATCGACGTTATGCGTCGCCTCTCCTCGCCCCGCGGCGTGCTAAGGGTCACACACTCCATGTGCTCGGCCCCATCCAGCTCCCTCACCTCTGTACCCGTCTCGACCACAATGTTGCCGGTCGCCTTTATCTGATCGATCAGGTACTTCGACATGCTCTTCTCCAGCGAAGGTCCCCGCACCAGCATGTGCACCTCCGACGCATGCCTCGAAAAATGCATCGCCGCCTGCCCCGCCGAGTTCGCTCCGCCGACGATATACACCGTCTCGTTCGCACAGGAAAGCGCCTCCGTCTGCGCCGCGCCGTAGTACATCCCGGCCCCGCTAAACCGGCTCTCGCCCGGAATATCGAGACGAACGTAAGAAACTCCCGTGGCAATCACGCAAACATGGCACGTCACCTCGCGACCATCGTTCATCCGGACAATGTGGTACTGCCGCTCGCTCCGAATAGACGTCACCCTCTGGCTCAAGAACTCCGCACCCAGACGGCTCGCCTGCAGGAACGCGCGCTTTCCTAACTCCTCGCCGCTCAGACCGCTCGGAAATCCCAGATAATTCTCGATCCGCGAACTCGACCCCGCCTGCCCGCCCGGAGCCTCCGCCTCCACAATCAGCGTTCGCAAACCCTCCGAAGCCCCATACACCCCCGCCGCCAAACCCGCCGGCCCCGCCCCAATCACCACCAGATCGTAAAACTCCTGCTCCGCCTCCGTCCTGAGACCCACCTTGCTCGCCAGCTCCGTCGGCGATGGCTGCACCAGAGCCGTTCCATCGCCAAACAGCACCACCGGCAGACGCGATCCGTCCAGACCCTTCTCCTGCAGCAAGCCCTCCACCCCAGGAGTCTGCTCCGGATTCAGCCACAAGTACGGAATGCGGTTGCGCGAAAGAAAGTTCCGCACCGCATGGTCCGTCGCCGACCATCGCATCCCGATCACCCGGATGCCCTCAAACGGCGGCGTGTACCCTTGTTTCCATGACTCCAGCAAATCGTCCAGGACCGGGTACAGCTTCTCCTCCGGAGGATTCCAAGGCTTGTTCAGGTAATAGTGGATCTTCGCCGAGTTGATCGCGCGAATCGCCGCCTCCGTATCCGCATACGCCGTCAGGAGCACGCGCTTCGCCTCGGGATACAGCACCATCGCCTGCTGCAGGAAGTCGACCCCCGTCATCCCCGGCATACGCTGGTCCGACAAAAACAGCGCCACCGTCTCTTCGCGATCCCGCAGCTGCCGGCAGATATCCAGCGCCGCCGCGCCCGAAGCCGCGCGCACGATCCGGTACTCCCGTCCATAATTCCGGCGTAGATCCTGAACTACCGCCTCTAGGACACTGACATCGTCGTCCACCGCCAGCAAAGTGGGTTTCGCCATTACTCTTTCTCGAGGGGAGCCTCATCCAAACCGCGCGCCCATCCGTTAACTCCTATATACGATTCAGCCAGAGTTGCTCGAGGTGCACTAAATTGGTTGCCATGGAGGTCCGCAACACATCTCAGCAGTGCCAAGTGTCCGGTTTACGTACACTCCTCTTGAAAACCCATCCTCAGCCGATAAACACAACACGGGGCAATCACCCCCGGCAGGAGGAAAACACAGTATGACTCGACTTATTCTCGCCGACAATCAGGCCATCTTCCGGGCAGGCGCAGCGCGCGTCCTCGCCCTCGAAGACGACATCCGCATCGTCGCTCAGTGCGACGACGCCGCCAAACTCAACGCAGCCATCGACGCCAACCGCAGCTCCGTCATCCTCTTCGCCTCCGGCCTCAAGGTCGATGCGCAACCCTTGCTCGAACGTGTGCAGGCCGCCGGCAGCCGCGCCGTGCTCATCGCGGAAAACGCCGAAGAAGTCCCCGATCCCGTCGCCGCCATGCTCTTCGGCGTTATCCGCCGTCACATCGCCGGAACCGACCTCGTCGACTGCGTCCGCCGCGTCGCTCGCGGTCACCGCTGCATGCACCACGCCAACGTCACCACGCTCCAGACCAACGACACCGTCGGTGCACGCGTGCGCGATCGCCTCACACCCAAGGAAATGCAGATCGTCGCCCTCATCGTCCAGGGCTGCAAAAACAAGGACATCGCCACCCAGCTCGGCACCAAGGAGCAGGTCATCAAAAACTACCTGCGCGGCATCTACGACAAGACCGGTGTCTCCGATCGCCTCGAACTCGCCCTCTTCACCATCCACCACAAGGTCCTGGCCGAAGCCGCCGCAAAAGTCGGAACCCTGATCCAGATGAAAAGCGCCTGACCACCTGATCTGCCCTGACGTAATCTCGGGGCAATCAGGCGCTGTCCCCTCCGCTTCGGCGACAGCAAATCACCCGTCAGCCTACCCAGAGCGCCGTTTCTCCCAAAACGAAAACGGCTCTAGCCTAGACCAGCAGAAAAACGGCTCTAGCCTAGACCAGCAGAAAAAATGGCTCTAGCCTAGACCAGCGAATCTGAGTCGTCCTTGGCAGTTTCACCGCCGTCATCCTGAGCAAAGCGAAGGACCCCTGTAGTTGCCGTTGTCCTTGCCGTTGCCCTTAGCTTTCTTGTTGTCATTCCCGGAGGGAATCTGCTGTTCTTTCCGGGCGGATGAACTCGTCGATGACGGCTATGAGTTCCTTGGTGGAGCGGTGTACGCTCCGGCGGAGTTTCTGTTTCGGTGAGCAGGGCGAACCAGTGTCGCACCAGATTGAGCCAGAAAGCCGAGGTCGGGGCCAAGCGACCGTGGAAGCGCGGCCGCTTGGCCAGCCAGTCGCGAAGCAGCTTGGTTTTATGGGTGCCGTAGATGTCCAGAATCAGAGGAACGTCCAGAGCTTCGGGCACATTCTTCTCGATAATGTCGAGGCAGTTGCGAAACTTCCCGGAGCGGTGGCGCTGCTGGCGAGGTAAGGGCCCACGATGTCGAGCGCATTCTAGACAAACAGCGGATCGCGGCTCAGCTTAAAAGGTGCCGAGGCGATGCGGCGCGAGGGAAAAGGCGCGCCAGATGCGGCTCATGGTGGATTGGCTGAGCCCGGCGGCCCTAGCCATGTCGCGGGTTGACCAGAGCGTGGCCGCTTCGGTCGGGCTTTCCAGCGTGCGGTTCAGCACCTGCTCCACTTGCCGGTCGCACAGCTTGCGCGCCGTGCCCGGACGACGCTCATTGAACAAACCGTCGAGGCCACGATCCAGAAAGCGTTGCCGCCACTTGCCGGCGTCGGCGGCGAACAGTTCTGCCGGCGCGCAATCTCCGTGTCGCTTAGACCCTCAGCGGCCAGCAGGACCCTAGCGAAGATCTGATAAAGCCCTAGGCGGTATCTACATATAGAATATAGACTTTGCAGCTGTGCTTGGATTTGCTGCACTGGAGTGGTGGCGAGCCGGTATGAGTTGAGCGAAGGGCAGTGGGAGCGTATCAGGGATTACGTCCCCGGGTCGGTTGGAGCATGTGGGGCGGACGCGGCGGACAACCGGAAGTTCGTCAACGCGGTTCTGTGGGTTCTGCGATCGGGGGCGCGGTGGCATGATCTGCCGGAGCGTTATGGCAAGTACAAGACGGTGCACACGCGCTTTATGCGCTGGGCGCGGGCCGGCGTGTGGGAGCGCCTCTTTGCCCACCTGGTCGCGGACAAAAAGAACCAGTACCTGATGATCGATTCGACCATCGTGCGAGCGCATCAGCAGGCGGCATCGGGTCGCAAAAAAGGGACTCCGAAGACCCGGCTCTGGGGCGTTCCCGAGGAGGTCTGAGCACCAAGATCCACCTGCCGGCCGATGAAGCGGGCCTGCCGATCGCCTTCCGCATCACGCCTGGACAGGCCGCCGAATATGCCCAGGCGGTCAGCCTGCTGGAGGGCCAACAAGCCGAAGCCGTGATCGCGGACAAAGGCTACAATTCGGCCGAGATCGTGGCTAAAGTGGAAAGCCTCGGTGCGGTGGCCGTGATCCCGCCCAGACGCCATTGAGAGAAGTCCCGCAGCTACGACCGAGAACTCTACAAACAACGCAACCGTATCGAACGCTGCTTCAATCGCCTCAAACAGTTCCGCCGTTTCAGCACACGCTACTGCCGCACTGTCGAAGCTTTCCGAGCCTCCACAGCTCTGGCCTGGGCCTGGCTCAGACTTGAGCTATATGTGGTCACCGCCTAGTTCCGTCAAGCGCAAGGCTTCAGCCGTGCCGAAAACCCCTCTTCCAATCAATAGGGCTTAACCCCTGAGGTAATCTGCCCTACAAACCCGGGCCGGATTCCTGCTCCTCCGCAACCGGTGTCCCCTCAGCAACCTTCTCCGCAACGCTCTTCGCCTGCGTAAAAAGCAAGAGATAATCAGGGCCGCCCGCCTTGGAATCCGTCCCACTCATGTTGAACCCGCCGAAAGGGTGCGCCCCAACCATCGCGCCCGTGCACTTCCGGTTCAGATACAGATTGCCGACGTGGAACTCGGCCGCCGCCTGGTCCAGCCGCTCCCGCGACCCCGCGTACACCGCGCCCGTCAACCCGTACTCCGTCCCATTCGCAATCACGAGCGCCTCATCAAAGCTCCGCGACTTGATCACCGCCAGCACCGGCCCAAAAATCTCCTCCTGCGCGATCCGAGCCGTCGGCAAAACATCCGCGATCACCGTCGGCGCAATGTAGTACCCGCCCTCGGCAGACCCCACCGGCTCTCCTCCCACCAGCAGCCGCCCTTCCGTCTTTCCCACCTCGATATACTCCAGCACCCGCCGGTACGCCCGTTCGCTGATCACCGGTCCGGCATAAAAATTTTCCGCCGGATCCCCCACCTTGATCGCCCGAACCCGCTCGACGAGCCGGTCGCAGAACGCATCGTAAATACGCTCATCCACAATCGCCCGCGAACACGCCGAGCACTTCTGGCCGTTGAAGCCGAACGCACTCACCGCCACGCCCTCGACGGCCGCGTCCAGATCGCAGTCGTCCGCCACCACAATCGCATCCTTGCCCCCAAGTTCAAGAACGGTGCGCTTGATCGACCTCTGCCCCGGCGCCAACTTCGCCGCATGCTCGTGAATCGCTACGCCCACCGCCTTCGACCCGGTAAACGCGATAAAACGCGTCTGCGGATGTCTCACCAGGGCATCCCCAAAGTCCGGCCCATCTCCCGCACATAGATTCACCACACCGTCCGGCAGACCGGCCTCTTTAAGAATCGCGAAGAACACAGCCGCGATCGTCGGTGCATCGATCGACGGCTTCACCACCACCGTGTTCCCGCAGACGATCGCAGCAGACGTCATCCCAGCCATAATCGCCAGGGGAAAGTTCCACGGCGAGATCACCACCCCCACCCCGAGCGGCAGATACCGCAGCCGGTTCTTCTCCCCCGGAAACTGGATCGGCGTCGTTGCCCGGTCAAGCCGCAAGGCCTCCCGCGCATAAAACTCCAGAAAATCAATAGTCTCGGCGACATCCGCATCCGCCTCGGCCCAGTTCTTCCCCACCTCGTACGTCAGCCAGGCACAGAGCTCGAACTTCCGCTCCCGCACAAGCCCCGCGCATCGCATCAGCAACGCCGCGCGCTCCGACGCAGAGGTCCGGCTCCACGATCTGAACGCCTCCTGCGCCGCTTCGATCGCAATCGGCGCATGCTCCTCAACCGCTCGCTGGTGAATCCCGATCACCTCCTCGGGTCTGGCGGGATTCACCGAAACGATCTTCTCCGCCGTCCAGAGCCGTCGTCCCCCAATCGCGAGCGCATACTCCCTGCCCAACTCTCCACGTACCTTCCGCAGAGCCGCTTCCATCGCTCGCCGGTTCCCCGGCACGGAAAAATCAGAAAACGGCTCGTTCGCAAAATCGGGAGAAAACTCGTCTATCAAGATCTGCGCTTCAGAGAGAAAGGAGGTCGCCATAACAGCTCGATTCTAGCTCGATTAGGCCGCTCCAGCAGACACCAGACCTACGACCTGGTCGCCCCCCGACCACGACAGAGACGCGCAGGCCCTCCATGACAGCGAAGTACCTCACACGTTCTCCGTCAGCTGCTCCGTCTGCTTCGACATCCGCGCGGTCCGGTCCAGCTTGTCCCAGTTGAACGGCTTTCCGTCGATAGCGCGCTTCAAGGTCTTGAACAACACCACGGAAAATACCTGCCTGTACGTAAACCGTTGGATCCAGATATGAAACAGGAGCCATACATCACCCCGGCTCGCCGGATGCCTCTTCTCGAGCGCAAACGCAAGGGCGGACGCAGCAAAATCGATGATCAAAAACGCAAAGAAGAAGGTCAGCAACTTGTAAAGATTCGCCGTCGAAGCAGCCTCCGGGTGGAAGTGCCGATCCAGCGCATATTGGATGATTCCCACAACAAACATCAGATCGATAAACGGCGAAACAAGCGGCAGCAAAATCTGGAAAATGAGAATATTCGGAAGCGCAAAGAGTCCCATAGCCCGGTTCTTCACGATCGCCCCACGATGCTTGAACACGGCCTGGAGGATGCCGAACGACCAGCGAAACCGCTGCCGCATCAGACCGTCCGCGTTGACCGGCGCCTCCGTAAAGGCAAGCGCTTGATCCTCATAGATCACCGCGTACCCCTGCTCCAGCAGATTCATCGTGAGGTCCGCATCCTCAGCCACCGTATTCGAGTGGTATCCGTGCCCCGCCTGCACTGCCGCGGTTCGCCAAGCGCCGATAGCCCCCGGCACAACCATCACAACATCGAAAAGATCCAACGCCCGACGTTCAAAATTCTGACTCGTGATGTACTCCAACGCCTGCCAACGCGTCCAAAGATTCACGCGATTGCCGACCTTCGCATTGCCCGCAACCGCTCCGATCTTGGGATTGGCAAAATGCGGCACCAGACGCGCAATCGCATCGCGTGCAATGACCGTGTCTGCATCGATCCCCACGTAGATCTCTTCCTCGATATAGTTCAGAGCGAAGTTGAGAGCCTCGGCCTTGCCGGCGTTCGGCTTCGTCAAAACCATCAGTCGCCCCGATTCGAGTTCGGCCGGATACGCCTCACGCGCAACCTCGTAGGTCCGGTCCTTGGAACCGTCGTCGATCACAATAATTCGAATGTTCTTGTAGCTGGACAACATGACCGACCGAATGGTCCGGACGATGACCTTCTCCTCGTTGTAGGCCGGAATCAGAACAGCCACCCTGGGCTCATACTCTGGGCCGGCAAAGTTCGGACGCTTGCGAAACCGGTCAATCACCGCACAAATTCCAATAATGATCAGACGCGCGCTCATCAACACGTCGCCGATAAAGAACACCGCAACCACGGAATGATTGAAGAAAGCCCAGATGAAAAACGTGATCGAGTCCGCCCGAGCCTGCCACCGCTGGCGCGCCGTGAGCCCCGGCATCACCTGGGCTCGCGTTCGCCCCAAAAGCTGCGAAACCGGAACAATCTCGTACCCACGCGCGCGAAGAGACTGAATCAGTACGGGAAGTGCAGCCACGGTGGCCGACCGGTCTCCCCCACCATCATGCATCAGGATCACCGACCCGCGAGCCCAGGGATGCGTCTGCATGTCGTCGATCTGCTGAAAAACACTGTCGGTTATCTCCTGCGGCGACTTTCGCGGATGCTCATCCCAATCATTGGTGTCAATCTTGTCGCCCACAATCAAGTATCCGAGCCCCTGGATCCGATCGAGCGGAGCCGCCTGATCATTGGTGTCCGGCTCCTGGTCGATCGAGTAGGGAGGCCGGAAATAAAGCGGCTGAACGCCAAGCTTAGACCCGAACAAACGCTCCGTAAGGTTCACCTGGACGTCCACTTGCCGATTCGAGATCTCGCTGATGTCCGGGTGTGTAAACGTGTGGTTCCCAATCTCGTGGCCCTCCCGGTACACTCGCTGCATGAGGCCGACATTGTTCTGAGCCAGCTCCCCAATCATCAGAAATGTCCCGTGAACGCCGTACCGCTTCAAGACGTCCAGCACCTTTGGTGTCCAGTCAGGATCAGGACCATCGTCAAACGTCAACGCCACCTTCTTCGGAATGTACCCATACTGCTCAACCGTGTAAGACAACGGATACGCTTCCATCGATTCATCGGCAATCGTCCGAAACTGATCGGGAACGGACTTCTCATCGTCCATCGTCACCACGCGTCGGCCGTTCTGGGGCCGCCGGGTAACCCGAAGAATGTCTCCCTCCCCCTCCGTGTCCACGTCGTACCCCGGCTCAACCTCCGCCAGGTCCTTCACCGGATTCGCATGCAGAGGCGCATCCCAGATCTTCCAAAGTGAGTTATCTTCCGACCCGAGCCGCCACAACGCAAACGTCTGCAATCCCAACTTCCGCGCCGCTCGCATCTCGTTCAGCACCGTCACGGCGTCTAAAAACCACACCTGATGGCGCACACGCGCATCCTCGTCGTCGTACGCGAAATGCGCATTCAGAGACTCCGGATCCAGCTCCAGCTGCGAATCCGAATCCGATGCCTCCTGCCACGCTTCCTGGGTCGAAAGATTTCTCGCCTGCAAGATCTTCTCGGGCGTCGGCACCCGGGGTTTGGCGCGACGTCCCGACTTCGCCGGAGCTCCCGGCGGCGGCAAAGGCGTCGTCCAGTCATACCCATAGCTCCCGATCGAGCAGATGATCTTCTCCTTGGGCACGACCTTCAGCACATTGGTCAAATTCTCGACAAACCAGTCCTGAGCCGCGATCGGGCCCGGCCCGCTCCCCGTCTGGTGCTGGTCATAGTTCATCAAGAGCAGACCGTCAGAATGATCGGCTAGAAATCGCAGATCGAAGTCGTCATCGGCCACGGGCGTGTTCACATAAAGTCGCAGCTTGCGCGCGTGTAGATCCGCGTACAACGCAACAATCAGTGCATTGAACCCTGCCTGCGCATCGCTTGGAATCTCTTCCAGATCCATCGAAAGCCCGTGATAATCGGGGTTCGCTGCAAGGAATCGATCGATCTGTCCGATGAAGTTCGAACGCGCCTCGGCGCTGTTCAAAAACTGACCGACCGAGGGCAGAAACACCCCCTTGATCGGATCATAGTTGTTGATGAGCGGAAACACTTCCGCATCCACCCTGGCCGTCGCTATGGTCCGTCGAACCTTTCCCTCGCGATCGACCTCGTGTACCCCCGCCCGGTCCACGACGGAATACGCTCGGTTATCCACGGTGTACGAAGTAAGACTTCCATCCGGAGTTACAACATGGAGCCACTCCGGGAACAAAAGATCAATCTGCTTAATGTGCTCCTTCAGCGAGGAGTAGCTCGCCGGGTCGTCCTCCACGTAATATGCCGCCCGCAAACCCTCATTCTGGTTCAGCACGACATCGGAGGGCTTCAAGTCCGTCTTCCGGTGAGCCGACCGATGCAACTTCTGCCCAGGCTTCAGGACCGGTCCTGGCTGATTCGCAAGCGTCCGATAATTCCGTTTTGGGGAATCGAGCAGCAGCTCCGGCAACGGCTTCATCCGCAAGAGACCGACGACAAACACCGTCCCCAGAACCAGCCCAAGCAGGGCCATAGCGTCGAAGATGCGTCGGAGTCTCTTCCAGCGCTTGCGTTGCGGATCGTAAAAAACTTGCTGTGTCATCAGAAACGTCGTGTCTCGCGTGCCGGCAGAGCAGGCTCCATGGTAGGTCGCGTCCTCAGGCGAGTCAACGCTCGAGGTCCGTCCTCTCTCTTATCGGCAGTATCATCCGAAAACATGAGCAACTTTCGGTGGAAAAAGCACTTAAGTTTTATCCTCGTGCTCTCTGCCGGCCTCGGCCTCCGCCTGTGGTTCGTCAAACATGCCCCTCACGTCGAAGGCGACACAACGATGTACGGCAACATCGCCGCGAATTTGCTCCGCTCCCACGTCTACGGATATTCAGAGACCGACGCCGGCGTCCAGCCCACACTCATCCGCCTGCCCGGCTACCCGCTCTTCCTGATGCTCTGCTTCCGCATCTTCGGCATCGCAAACTACACCGCTGTCATGCTGGTCCAGACCGCGTTCGACCTCGCGACCTGTCTCCTGCTCAGCATACTCGCTCTCGCCCTCTTCGGTCGGCGCGCCGCCTCTGCCGCCCTGCTCGCCTCCGCCCTCTGTCCCTTCACCGCAAGCTACGTCGCCGTCCCCCTCACCGAGACCCTCACACTTTTCCTGATCACGCTCGCTCTCCTCAGTCTCTACTGCTGGCTTGCCTCCGTGCGTCCCTTCGGCCCCTTCCTGTGGCTGCTCTCGGCTGCCCTCGCCTATGCAGCGCTCCTCCGTCCTGAACAGATCCTGCTCGCCGTTGCCGTCCTCGGAACTCTGCTCTGGAAGTCCCTGTCTCCCGGCAGCAAAGCACAGCACCGAAAACACCAACTCATGCCCATCCTCGCCGCCGGCCTTTGCACGCTGCTCCCGCTCGCGCCCTGGACCCTCCGCAACTGGCGTACATTCCATGTCTTCCAACCACTCGCACCGAGGTCGGCCACCGATCCCGGCGAGCACATCCCTACTGGCTTCCAGCACTGGTACCGCACCTGGGCAGTCGACTTCGCCTCGACCGAAGACGTCTACTGGAAGTACGAAGACACTCCCATCGACATCGCCGACCTGCCCCGTCGCGCCTTCGACTCACCCGCCCAATACACCACCACGGCCAGCCTGCTCCGTGACTACAACCTCACCACCACAGACTCTCCAGAACTCAACCGGCGCTTTGAAGATCTCGCCCGCGACCGCAACCACACACATCCGCTTCGCTCGTTCCTCCTCCTTCCGGTCGCACGTTTCGCGAACATGCTCCTTCGTCCACGCACCGAACTCTCCCCGCTCCCCAGCGACTGGTGGAAGTGGCGCGACCACCCACGGCAAAGCGCACTCGCCGCAAGCTACGCCGCGCTCAATCTCGTCTGGCTCGTCCCCGGCGCGATCGGCCTCTATCTCTGGGGTCGGGCCTCACGCGATCGCCCGAGCCGCACCTCACGCTCGGGAACGCCGGCGGCAACCACCGTCCTCCAATCCATGCTCGTCTTCGCTCTCCTCCGATCCCTCCTTCTGCTCACGCTCGACAACTCCGAACCCCGCTACACACTCGAGTTCTTCCCCATCCTGACCCTGGGCATAGCCTCTCTCTTCGCCAGACCGCCCGCTGGGACAAACAAACCTACCGCTTCCCCGGAATAGCAAACCGGGCCAGGTCCGCCTTGGTCAGCTTCTCGTTGTACCGAATGTTCTTGTAAACCGCCGTCTGCCGATCCTCCGACGGCGTCACAAACTCCTGCTTGAGCGAGATCCCCCGAACAGGATCGACCCATATACTCACGCGACTAAACGTATTCCGGACGTTCGGATCCTTGGCCACAAGGTCCAGCCGCGTCACCTGCACCATCTTCGCCCCGTCACTCAGCATCGAGGTGCCCCCATCCGTAATCGTCCAAGCCTTGCTCAGATCGCTTCCCCGCCCACCAAAGCCAAGCGTCAAAAAGCTCTCATACGCCGCCTGATTAGCACCCGCCACAAACTCGCTCAGATGTTTCGATCCAGGCTCATAGATCCGCAGCCGCCCATCGCGATACTCCAGCGTCCGCGCCTGCGGTGGCGAAATCACCGCCCCCATCTCGATCCCAGGACCGTGGCGCAAAAAATAAATCTGCCCCGTCTGCGTCGTCGTCTGCTTCACCACGCGCTCATACAAATCCTTCGTGAAGTCAGCCTCCGCCGACTCAAACCTCCGGCTCGCGGCGTCCATCTGCTCCAGAACCGCATTCACGCCCACAGGCCCAGACCCAGGCCCAGACCCGCCAGCCTGCGCCAGCGCACCTCCGCCCGCACCGCACAACAGCAACAACACACACCCCATCCAGGCGACCAACCTCCGCCTCCCCAAGCTCCGTCTCAAAAACCCTCCCCTATCCATCCCTAAGCCTCTCAAACAACACGTCCTCAAAACGCCTCACTCGTCCCTCATACCCATTATCGGCAGATCCAACCAAAACTTTAGCCGCTATTTCCAATATTTGACTTACCTCAGTACCCAAGCGTCATACGCAATCACCCGCCCCCGAGCGTCCCGCACCGCCTCGTACCGCTCCAGCGTCACCTCGCCCGAGATCGGCTCCACCAGCCGCAAGATCGCCGCCCGCCGCTCCGCATCCGTCTTCGCCCCGCTCATATCCTCCGCCCGTACCTCGTACATGAACCGGCTGCTCCCGCCCCTGCTCCCCGCCTCGCGCACCAATACCTCACTCGCCTGCAGAGCCACCGTCTCCACCGGCCGATCCTTGAAGTCGATCAGCCGCGGCGACACAAACAGAAACACCAGGATCAGCGTCACCATCACGTCATAGTGAAAGCTCCCACGCGCATACGTCCAGAAAACATACCCTCGCAACAGCTTCATCATCGGGCCGCCGCCCGCCCGCGCCACGTCTGGGGCCCAATCACCGTCTCGCCATCCATGTACGGCGCCAACGCCTCCGGCACGCGCACCGTCCCATCCGCCTGCTGATAGTTTTCGAGCACCGCCAGGTACGTCCGCCCCACCGCCAATCCGCTCCCATTGATCGTATGGAGAAACTCGCTCTTCTTGCCCGCGCCTGGCTTGTACCGGATATTCGCCCGCCGCGCCTGAAACGCCTCAAAGTTCGAACAGCTCGAGATCTCCCGGTACATCTCCTGCCCCGGCAGCCAAACCTCCAGATCAAACGTCTTCGCCGAAGCAAATCCCATATCGCCCGTACACAGCAGCATCCGCCGGTACGGCAGCCGGAGCCGCTCGAGCACCGTCTCCGCATCCCGCGTCAGACGCTCGTGCTCCCGATCCGACTCCTCCGGCCGCACAAACTTCACCAGCTCCACCTTCTGAAACTGATGCTGCCGAATCAACCCCCGCACATCCTTCCCATAACTCCCCGCCTCCGACCGAAAACACGGCGAGTACGCGCACATCGAAATCGGCAGCTCCTCCCCGGCCAGCACCTCGTCGCAAAACAAGTTCGTCACCGGCACCTCGGCCGTCGGAATCATCCAGTGATCGCTGTCCCGGTACTCCCCCGCCACATACGGCCCGGCGTCATCGCAATGGAACAGGTCCTCGGCGAACTTCGGCAGCTGCCCCGTCCCAAACAGGCTCTTCGAGTTCACCATGTACGGCGGCAGCACCTCCGTGTACCCGTGCTCCCGCGTATGGAGGTCGAGCATAAAATTCGCCAAGGCCCGCTCCAGCCGAGCCCCCTGCCCAAAATGAAACACAAACCGCGACCCCGAAACCTTTGCCGCCCGCTCAAAATCCACCACGCCAAGCCGCTCCCCAATCTCCCAGTGCGGCAAGGGTTTGAACCCCTGGCCCGGGAAATCCGGAGCCGGAGACCCCGGGGCAGGGAAGTCAGACCCCGGCCTACCCCCCCAAACCTTCTCCTCCCGATTCTCCGCCTCGCTCCGACCTACAGGCACCTCCGGCCGCGGCAGGTTCGGAAGCGACGCCAACACCCGCCGCAACTCGTCGTCCAGATCGCTCGCAGACCTCTCGTCGAGAGCAATCCTCTGCTTCAGCTCGCCAAGCTCGGACAAATCAGCCTCTACATCCAGCCCGGCCTTCTTCCCCTGCCCGATCGCGGCAGACTTCGCGTTCCGCAACGCCTGCGCCTGTTCAACCCGAGTGATCGCCTCGCGTCGCCGCCCGTCCAGCTCCTGGAACCCCGCGAGTAGAGCGTCCGCGTCGGCGCCCCGACCTCGCAGCGCCGCCCGAACTTCCTCAAAATTCGCCCTCACAAATCCCAAGTCAAGCATCGCTCTGTATTCTAGCCGCCCAGACCCGCCCCAACCCACCCAGACCCGCACATCCGCGCACCCGCGTCACCCCCCGTACCCGCTAAACTGAAGCCAATGCCCGACCCGTCCAGCGCGCGCCCAACCAGCCCAAATAAGTCCCCAGACATGCGCGTCTCCATCGCCGGCATCCCCCTCGCCTCGCCCGTCATCGCCGCCAGCGGAACCTTCGGCTACGGCCTCGAGTTCGAAGAGATCCTCCGCTTCGACCGCATCGGTGCCTTTGTCACCAAAGGCCTCTCGCGCGAACTCATGGCCGGCAACCCCGCCCCACGCATCATCGAAACCTCCGCCGGCATGATCAACGCCATCGGCCTCCAGAACATCGGCGTCCATGCCTTTATCGCCGACAAACTCCCCCGCCTGCGCGCCATCAAAAGCCTCGTCACCATCGCCAACGTCTTCGGCTTCACCGTCGAGGACTGTGTCGAAGTCATCCACGCCCTCAACGACGCCGAGGGCATCTCCATGATCGAACTCAACGCCTCCTGCCCCAACACCCGGCACGGCGGCATGGTCTTCGGCACCGACCCCGGCCAGCTTTCAGAACTGACCTCCCGCTGCAAATCCGCCTCCAGCCGTCCGCTCATGGTCAAGCTCTCCCCCAACGTCACCTCCATCGCCCTCATGGCCCGGGTCGCAGCCGAGGCCGGCGCCGACGCCCTCTCGCTCGTCAACACCTTTCTCTCCCTCGTCATCGACCCCGAAACCCGCCGCCCCCGCATCGCCAACACCACCGGCGGCCTCTCCGGCCCAGCCATCAAACCCATCGCCGTCCGCATGGTCCACGACGCCGCCCAAGCCGTCCAAATCCCCATCGTCGGCATGGGCGGCATCACCCGAGCCCCCGACGCCGTAGAATTCCTCCTCGCCGGAGCCACCGCCGTCCAGGTCGGCACAGCCTCCTACGCCGACCCCCGCGCCGTCGAAAACATCTCCACCGACCTCAAACGCTGGTGCGCCAACCACAACGTCCCCCGCGTCGCCGACCTCACCGGCGCCGCCCTCCTCTAACCCGCAAACGTAAACGGATCAAAAGTCTTCACATCGAACTCCTTGAAGTCCGCGCCATTTCTCGTCGCCACCACGAGGTTATGCACCCTCGCCGTGGCAGCAATAAACGCATCCTCAAACAGGACTCTCGACCGTCCATGCATTAAGCGAGCCCACTCCCGGCACACCTCGGTGTCCAAAGGAAGCACCTCGAAATTAGCGATAAGATCCTCCAGCCACAGGTTGATCTCAGCTGCTTTCGCCACGTTCTGACGCCGGGTCAGTTCCACACCTACTTGAATTTCGCCAATCACAATGGCTGGCAAAAACATCTGACTCTGCCGCAAAGTCCTCACCCAGGCAGTCACCGCTCCATGCGGCCTTGACTTGCGCAACTCCGACACCACATTCGTATCAAACAGAAACATCAGTCGTTAGAACGTCACCGGTTTGCGATGCCGGTAACTTCCCCGCTTCGGAATCATCATGTCTTCGACGACCGGTGTCGGCGCCAGCAGGACCGCCTTTGCATCCCTTGCCTGCAGTCTGCGCCAATCAGCAATAGAAACCAACACAGCCTCTTCTTTGCCCGAGCGCGTCACAATCTGCGGACCCTCGCGCAGACTCGCATCAAACAGCTCGCCGAACCTCTCCTCGGCGTCCTGTAAAGGCCAGGTCATCGCTGCTCTCCCTCCCGCCATTCTAAACCGACACGAAATCCTCCCCGGTAGCTTCACAGCCCACGCACCCCGCCTCGGCATAAACTACCCCAGTGACCCTCCCAGACCAAACTAAAGACCTCAAACCCATCCGCCGCGCCCTCCTCTCCGTCACCGACAAATCCGGCCTCGTCCCCTTCGCCCAGGCCCTCGCCGCCCACCGCATCGAGCTCGTCTCG
The DNA here is from genome assembly GCA_964248505.1 of uncultured Acidobacteriaceae bacterium. Lineage (GTDB taxonomy): Bacteria > Acidobacteriota > Terriglobia > Terriglobales > Acidobacteriaceae > Edaphobacter. Next base: position 5,289 of record CAXTYQ010000058.1, on the reverse strand, counting down.
ACCGGCGGCACCGCCCGCACCCTCCGCGACGCCGGCCTCCCCGTCCGCGACATCGCCGACCTCACCGGCTTCCCCGAAATGCTCGACGGCCGCGTCAAAACCCTCCACCCCAAGGTCCACGGCGGCATCCTCCACATCCGCGAAAATCCCGAACACCTCGCCGCCATCCACACCCACGCCATCGAGCCTATCGACATGGTCGTCGTCAACCTCTACGCCTTCGAGGCCACCGCCGCCAAACCCGGAGTCCCCTTCCACGAACTCATCGAAAACATCGACATCGGCGGCCCCTCCATGCTCCGCTCCGCCGCCAAATCCTTTGAAGACGTCGCCGTCGTCACCGCCCCCGCCGACTACCCGCGCATCGCCGAAGAACTCGCGGCCAACGGCGGCCAACTCTCCCGAGGCACCCGCTGGCAACTCGCCAAACAAGCCTTCAGCCTCACCGCCGGCTACGACGCCGCCATCAGCACCGCCCTCGAAGCCCTTCCCGACACCGCCACCCCCGCCACCCGCACCACCCCGCTCCCCCAAACTCTCCGCATCTCCGCCCGCCAAACCGCCACCCTCCGCTACGGCGAAAACCCCCACCAACGCGCCGCCCTCTACACCGACAGCTCCGGCCAGGGCATCGCCAACGCCCGCCAGCTCCAGGGCAAAGATCTCTCCTTCAACAACCTCGTCGACCTCGACGCCTGCTGGGACCTCGTCAGCGACCTAAACTTAAACCAAGCCGCCGCCGCTCTTGCGATCATCAAACACACCAACCCCTGCGGCGCCGCCACCGGCCTCACCGTCCTCGACGCCTACACCCGAGCCCTCGCCGCCGACCCCGTCTCCGCCTTCGGCGGCGTCATCGGCATCAACCAGACCGTCGACGCCGCCGCCGCCGAAGAAATCTCCAAACTCTTCGTCGAAGCCATCGTCGCCCCACGCTTCACCCCCGAAGCCCTCGCCCGCTTCAGCGCCAAAAAGAACCTCCGCCTCCTCGAGATCACCCCCGCCCACACCACCCGCGCCCTCAAACAGATCTCCGGCGGCTACCTCCTCCAGGACCCCGATCAGGACCCCGACCACCACACCCTCACCCCCGCCGACCTCACCTCTCCCACCGCCCGCAAACCCACCCCCGACGAACTCCGCGCCCTCCTCTTCGCCTGGACCGTCGCAAAACACGTCAAGTCCAACGCCATTGTCTACGCCCGCCTCGAGCACGGCCACGGCCAGACCGTCGGCATCGGCGCCGGACAGATGTCGCGCGTCGACGCCGCCCGCTTCGGCGCCCAGAAAGCCGTCCTCCCGCTCGCCGGCACCGTCGCCGCCTCCGACGCCTTCTTCCCCTTTCCCGACGGCCTCGAAGTCGTCGCCCAGGCCGGCGCCACCGCCGTCATCCAGCCCGGAGGCTCCGTCCGCGACCCCGAAGTCATCGCCGCCGCCGACCAGCTCGGCATCTCGATGGCCTTCACCGGCATCCGCCACTTCCGCCACGGCTGACCCATTCAGGCCACACAGAGATCGCCCGCAGAACGCTATAATCACGCACGTCGCCAACCCGCTCCATAGGCGGGAGCGCCTGCTGCATCCAAGCGCTGGCCGTAACCGTCTAAACATCGCCGGCTCTTCGCTCTCGGTAACTGCTCCTTAGGACGTGCCATGACCCTGCTCCACCGCGCCTCCCGCGTCTTCTCCACTCGGCTGTCCTACGCCCTCTGCTCGGCAGCCCTCCTCGCCGGGGCGCACACACTCCTCGCACAGAAATCCGCCGCACCTCCGCCCGCGAAAGCCCCTGCCGCCACCCCCGACCGCGCCTCCTCCTACTACCACTACAGCCTCGCCCACCTCTACGAGAACATGGCCGTCAACGCCGGCCGCTCCGACTACGCCACCCAGGCCATCGAGCAGTACAAACTCGCCCTCATCGACGATCCCAACTCCCGTCTGCTGCAAAACGGCCTCGCCGAACTCTACTTCAAGCTCGGCCGCATCCGCGAAGCCGTCACCGCCGCACAGGAGCAGATCCTCAAGAATCCCAACGATCTCTCCGCCCACACCCTCCTCGGCAAGGTCTACCTCCGCTCCCTCGGCGACATGCAAAACCAGCAGTCCAGCGAAATGCTCTCGCTCGCCATCGCCGAGTACGAAAAGCTAGTCCAACTCAAGCCCGACGACGTCGAAACCCATCTCCTCCTCGGTCAGCTCTACGGCCTCAACCACGATTCCGCCAAGGCCGAAGCGCAGTTCAAAGCCGCCCAGAAACTCGACTCCAACTCCGAAGAAGTCGTCCTCAACATGGCCCGCCTCTACGGCGAGCAGGGCGACCTCCAGCGCAGCGTGGACACCCTCGCCGCCGTTCCCGCCGACGACCGCACCGCCCGCATCGACCTCGCTCTCGGCGCCGCTCACGACCAGCTCAAACAATTCAAGGAAGCCGCCGCCGCCTACCGCGCAGCGCTCGATCTCGAACCCGAAAACCAGCTCGAAGTCCAGCGCGCCCTCGCCAACGCGCTCCTCAACGACGGTGAGATCGAACAAGCCCTCCCCATCTTCGAAAAGATCGTCGCCGCCGAGCCCCAGGACGCCCAGTCCCAGATCCACATCGCCGACATCGAACGTCGCCAAGGCCACTACGACCAGGCCCTCGCCACCCTCGAAAAAGCCAAGCCGCTCGCCCAGGACTCCCTCGAACTCAGCTACAACGAGGCCCTCATCTACGACTCGCTCGGACGCTTCAAAGACGCCACCGACCTCCTCTCCAAACTCACCGCCGACGCCACCCACCCTGACGGCAAATACTCCGACCAGGAGAAGTCCGTCCGCTATCTCCTGCTCGATCGCCTCGCCATCATCGACCGCGAGCAAGGCAAGACCGCCGACGCCATCGCCGCCTACAAGCAGGTCGGCCAGATGGGCGGAGAGTTCACCCTCCGCGGCTACCAGGGACAGGTCGACACCTATCGCGAAGCCCACCAGTGGAAAGACGCCACCGCCGTCGCCGCCGAAGCCGCCAAAGCCCTGCCCAAAGATCGCGGCGTCCAGCTGATGTACGCCGGCCAGCTCGCCGACACCGGCAAAGCCGACGAAGGCATCGCCCTTGCCAAATCACAGCTCACCGGCGGCCCCGAAGATCGCGAAACCGACATCGGCCTCGCCCAGATCTACCTCCGCCTCAAGCAGTACGACGAAGCCCGCGCCCAAGTCGATAAGGCCGCCGCCCTCACCCCCAAACCCGACGACCTATGGCTGGTCTACTACCTCCGCGGCACCATCGCCGACCAGCAAAAACTCTACGACGAGGCCGAAGCCAACTTCCGCAAAGCCCTCACCATCGACCCGCAAAACGCCACCGTCCTCAACAACCTCGGATACATGTTCGCCGACCGCGGCGTCCGCCTCCCCGAAGCCATCACCCTCATCAAGAAAGCCGTCGACCTCGAGCCCCAGAACTACGCCTTCCTCGACTCCCTCGGCTGGGCCTACTTCAAATCCGGCCAGCTCGCCCTCGCCGAAGAAAACCTCCGCAAAGCCAACGAACGCTCCAGCACCGACCCCACCGTCCACGACCATCTCGGCGAAGTCTACGAACGCAACGGCAAACTCAAACTAGCCGTCGCCCAATGGGAGCGATCCATGACCGAGTACGCCCACTCCCTGCCCGCCGACGCCGACCCCGCCGACGTAGAAAAGGTCCAACACAAACTCCAAAATGCCCGCATCAAACTAGCCAAAGCCGGCCCCGCCCCCAACCCCAACACCGCCGCAAAGAGTCCCAAATAACTCATAACTCGTTGCTCACAACTCATAACTCGTCCAAAACCGTACTCCGACCACACCTAGATTGAAACCTCGACTGAAACAAAGATGTCCTCCGAGTTAGGCCGGTAGCCCTTCTGCAATGCGAAGGCTCCTATAGAACCGCATAGCATACGGATTATCCCGTGGGATCTCACGCTCCATCCGAGGCCAGTGTTCACCAACGCCAATCCTTCGTAGTAGCTTCGCATACTCGCGCATCTCGTGAGGAATGATGCCGGATGCCAGCATGGTTGAGATGCGCTCTCTCAAGCGGGACTTCTGAATCTCCGTCAAGTGGCTTCGCCGTAAAGCTCTCGCGGTGTTTGATTTCAGTCTCGCTCCGAAGGGGAAAAGCGCATCTTCTTCGACAAAATCAACTCCCAATGCGATACATGCGAAGTCGCCCTCTTCGATACCTTCAATGACCCTATCCATAATGGGATAGATCCAGCGAGTGTCGCCCTCTTTCCATTCGATAGGATTGAGTGAACGAGGGCTCTGGACGTGAAAGGCGGCGCAATATTCGCGATAGCGCCGTCGCACCGCCTCCACGGACCAGTTGCCCTGTCCGTTGTAGTTCCGAATATTTCCGGTGCAGTCCGAGCAGTTCATAGAAGCAGATCCCATCTCCGGAAACTAATCGAACCTCATCACCACGTGTACAGTCGTTCTTCCCGCTGAACCACTTCCGAGTAGATGTGATCCAGCGATTTGAATCATATCCGGGAGCTATCTGCCGATGATACCCACAGGACGAAAGGAGATGTTCAGTCGCATGCTGATGCGTGTATCTGTAGCAATGGCCGCGTGCCAATGTGCCAGCTTGCTCACGATTTTGAGTATCTCTTTTTCAGGCCACTCTGTTTCTGACAATTGGAGGATAGTTTACCTTCTGGGAGAGATCATTTGCGTGATCTTAGCCGTCCCCGCTGCCATAACAGTTCTGGCGCTTAGCCCAGAGCGCAAAGGGAGCAAGGCGGCCCTTGCTTTCTCGATTGGGGTGACCGTGGTTTGCGGCATCCTAATGATTTTCCCCGGGTAACATTTCGCCCCTTAGCGTGAGCCAGGGCTGATGTACTTCTTTGACCGTGATGAGAAGCTTCAGCCCTAAGTAAAACTGTTCCGTGCACGACAGGCTTGTGGGTAAGGTTTCGCTGCCGGAGTTGATGCGGGCGCGGGAGATCCTATCAATAGGCACTAAGTCGGTGCTGCCAGCGGAGTAGGCGGCGGACAGTTTGAAGGGTCAAACGGTGTCGATGCTGGTGGCTTTGCCCAGGGAGCCCGTACTCCGCCCCAGCTATAAACTAAAACAGATGCCCTCCGATCTCCACCTCTCGGCCGTCAGCTCAGGCCCCGGCGAACCCCTGCTCGCGCGCGCCTACCCCGCACCGCCGCGCTCTGCCCGCAACGCCTTCGAGCGCGACCGCGACCGCATCGTCGGCTCCCGCGCCTTTCGCCGCCTCGCCGGCAAAACCCAGGTCTTCACCTCCCGCGCCT
>CAXTYQ010000057.1:0-21131 GCA_964248505.1 uncultured Acidobacteriaceae bacterium | reverse complement strand
CGTCGGCTGCATCTTCGCGGGCGCGGGTTTCGAGCGTGACGCGGGCGACCGACGCGATCGACGGAAGGGCTTCGCCGCGGAAGCCGAGCGTGGAGATCGAGAGGAGGTCGTCGGAGGTGCGGAGTTTCGAGGTAGCGTGCCGCTCAAAGGCGAGCAGGGCGTCGTCGCGGACCATGCCGACGCCGTTGTCGGAGATGCGGATGAGTTTGCGGCCGCCGGCTTCGACGTCGATGCGGACGCGCGTCGCTTGGGCGTCGAGGGCGTTTTCGAGGAGCTCCTTGACGACCGAGGCGGGTCGCTCGACGACTTCGCCCGCGGCGATCTGGTTGGCGACCTGGTCGGAGAGAATGCGGATCTGGCCCACGGATCTGATTGTAGTGGTGGGTGCTCCGCCTCGCTCGGTCGATGTCGGAGGGAACTCGCGAGATCGAGAATGGACGACATGCTCCGCCTTCCGATGCGTTGCACTCGAACGAAACAGCGATCAGCAATCGCTGTGGTGGTGGCGTTCAGAGGGAAATCCACTTCCGCGCGCCTGGTCTAAATCCGCAAAGCTTTGCACACCAACCAGCAACGGCCGGTTACAGATTCTGAATGCTGGGGCGAATCGTCTGTAACTGATTTGGATACCGAAGTGCATACGATTGCTTGTTACCTAGGAATCCTAATCTCCAAGGAGTTTTATGAAGCGTGTTCTATGCGTCGTTGGCGGCCTGATCTTGGCTGCATCTGCCTCCACCTCTGCCCTGGCAGACAGCCTTTTCAACTTCAGCTTTACCGGACCGACGTTTTCGGGTTCGGGTGTGTTTGATGCCACCAGTGTGCGGTCGGGCGAGTTCCAGATCGTGGGCGTGACCGGCACGACCGACACGGGCAACGGTACGCTTCGGCCGATCACGGGCGTGATCGCGCCCGGCGGGTACGAGTTCAACGACAATCTTCTCTTCTTTCCGGCTCAGGGCGGCGCGTTCTTTGACGCGAACGGGGTGTCGTTCATCCTGCGCAACGGCGCCGAGGTGAATCTGTTTAGCTCCGATGGCGCTTACCTGATGCGGGCGAACGGCAACGAGGTCAATGAGGTTGCCAGTATCGCGGTGACCCCGGCGGCTTCTCCAATTCCGGAGCCGGGAACTCTGACGCTGCTGGGGACGGGTGTTCTGGGTTTGGCGGGAGCTGTGCGGCGCAAGCTGACGGCGTAGGCCCCTGGCTGGTCTGCAGATTCGAAGGCCGCCTCGGTATGAGGCGGCCTTTTTGCGTTTGCGCTGGCGGAGTTGGCGCGTCCCTAGCTAGCCTGGAGGCAGATCGCGGTCGCCGACCATGTGGAGGCGCATAAAGTTCGTGGCCCCGGAGCGGGTGCTGGTGCCGGCGACGATGCCGACCACCTGCCGGCGATGGATGTAGCCGAGGCGTTCGAGCGTGTCTTCGGCGGTATTGACGAGTTCGTCGGTGTCGACGAAGCGCTCGCACAGGATGGGGTAGGTGCCCCAGAGGAGGACGGCGCGGTTGATGACCTTTTCAAAGGGTGAGAGCGCGTAGATCGGCGGCTCGGGCCGGTACTTCGAGAGCAGGCGCGCGGTGGATCCGGTTTCGGTGAAGATGGCGACGGCGGCGAGGTCGAGGTCTTCGGCGGCGTGGGCCATGCACTCGCAGATGGTTTCGGCGACGGAGAGGTGTGTGCCGCGGACGCGCGGGATGCGGGGCGGCGGGTCGAGTCGGATCTGGCGCTCGGTTTCGAGCACGATGTCGGCCATCATGCCGACGGCGGCGACCGGGTATCGGCCCGCGGCAGACTCGCCCGAGAGCATGACCGAATCGGTGCCGTCGTAGATGGCGTTGGCAACGTCGGAGACCTCGGCGCGGGTGGGGCGCGGGTTTTCGATCATCGACTCGAGCATCTGGGTGGCCGTGATGACCGGTTTGCGGAAGTCGGCCGCGCGGCGGATGATGTGCTTCTGGATGGCCGGGACTTTTTCGGGCGGGACCTCGACGCCGAGGTCGCCGCGAGCGACCATGATGCCGTCGGCGACTTCAAGGATGGAGTCGAGGTGTTCGATGGCCTGGGGCTTTTCGAGTTTGGCGATGACCCAGGCGTCGGAGCCCAGGGCAGCGACGCGATTTTTCACGTGGCGGACGTCGTCGGCCGTGCGCACAAACGAGACGGCCACCGTGTCGACGTTGTGCGCGACCGCGAACTCGAGGTCGATCTCGTCCTTCTCGGTCAGCGATGGGACCTTGACGGGTATGCCGGGAAGGTTGATGCCCTTTTTCTCGCCGAGCATGCCGCCGTTGATGATCTGACAGACGACGTCGTTGCCTTCGATGCGATCGACCCGCAGCTCGATGAGGCCGTCCGAGAGCAGGATGCGTGAGCCGGGCTCGAGATTTTCGGCGAGCGTGGTGAAGACCGTGCCGACGCGCTCGGCGGTGCCTTCGATGTCCTCAGGTGTGATGGTGAGGAGGTTGCCGGCGACGAGCTGGACGGGCTTGCCCTCTTTGAGCCGTCCGGTGCGGATCTTGGGCCCCTGGAGATCGGCGAGGATGCAGATGGGTTTGCCGAACTCACCGGCGACCTGGCGCACCATGCGGATGAGCTCGGCCTTTTGCTCGTGCGAGCCGTGGGAAAAGTTAAGACGGGCCACGTCGAGGCCGGCGCGCACAAGTTCGCGAAAGACTTCGATCGAGGACGAAGCCGGGCCGAGCGTGGCGACGATCTTCGCGCGGCGAGCGCGCACAGTGGCGGGCAGGGGGCGAGCTTCGGCGACGGTGCCGGCCTGGGCTTCGCTGGCTTGCGGTGGAGGAGCCGAAGAGGTGGTCATGTCTTGATGAGGCCGGATTTCCTTTGCAGAACGCGTTCTTGGATCGGAATGCCGGAGTTTCTCTGATGGACTGGCTTGCTGTCCGGATGTCTCTGGCATTGCCGAAGCTCATTCTACGCGGGCGCACGCCGGTCTGCCGGAGATTCGCTGCTGCCGTTTGGAACGTGCGGATGGAGGGCGTTCGAACGTGTCGGATCGGCGCCCGTCAAGGCGTGCCGTGCGGCGTCGACCACGGTGTTGAACTCTGCGCCGCAGAGGACGCTGCACGCGGTAAGAAACAGCCAGAAGAGCAGGGCGATGCCGGCGCCAAGCGAGCCGTAGACGCGGGAGTAGTTGGCAAAGCGCGTGACATAGAGGCCAAAGGCGACCGTTGAGCAGAGCCAGAGCAGGGTGGCGAGCACGGCTCCTGGGAGGGTCCGGCTCCAGGGCTGACGCAGGGGTGTTCCCATGTGGTACAAGAGCGCGACCAGGCCTACGTTGGCGGTGAGAGCGATGGTCCAGCGGAGGACGAAAGCGCCGATAAGGATGGCGGTGTGGAGCTCCGGCGGTGCGTGCGCGGCGAGGACGCGGGCGAGCAGATGACCGAAGACGACGAGGATGCTGGCGGCCGCGAGCGGGACCAGAGAGAGCGGCACCAGAGCGAGGGCGCGCAGGCGGCGGCTCCAGAAGCTCCAGCAATCAGGAGGGAGGTCGTTGGCGCGCCGGAGGCCTTCCATAAACGTAAGAATGACCCCGGAGGCGCCGTTGACCGAGACGAGCACAGCCAGCAGGAGCGCACGCGCCGAAGTGGAGGCGCCGGGATTGTTGACAAAGTAACTCTGGAGCAGAGGGAGGACGGCCTCGGGCAACACGCGCTCTGAGAGGATGCCGACGGCTTCGCGGAGGGGAGCCGCGTCGGGCAGATACCCGATCAGCGCGGCGGCGACGATAAGCGCGGGAAACAGAGCTACGATGGCGGAAAAGGCGGCCGATTGGGCGATGTTCAGGACGTCGTCCGCGAGCGCGCGGTTGGCGGTGCGATGGAGCAAGTCCGGCAGCCGAAGCGCACCTTGAGCGCGGGCTCTCCGGCGTCGCGGAGGATGGGCGGATCGAGGTGTGGGCGTCAGGCCTTCCACTGATTGAGGAACTCGGTGACGGAGCTCACGTTCATGGCGCGCATGTTCTCGAACTCCTTGTTCTGTTGCGAAAAGAGGAGCTTGCCGTTGCTGTCGAGGACGGCGAGCGCGGGGACGCCGCGGCTGACGGGAACACTATATTTTTGGGCGGTGCTCAAGTTTTTGTCCATCCTGCCGATATCTATATGGACGAGGACGAAATTTTTGCTGAGGAGGTCGAGGTTGGGGGATTGGTGGAAGTAGAGATCGAGGACCTGGCAGTCGCCGCACCAGTTGCCGCCGAAGTCCAGCAGAACGCGTTTGTGTTCGAGGCGCGCCTGTTGCAAGGCGGTCGCGATGTCGGCGCTGGGATCGGCGTCTTCGGAGTAGATGTGGTTGTGCGGGAGGGCAGTCGATGGCGATGTGGTCTCCGGGTTGCTCGAGGTTGTGGTGTCCTCGGTCGAGCTCTTCTGTTTGCAGCCGGCGAGACAGACAAGGGCAAGACAGAGGACCGCAAGCGATCGAGAGACGTGGTTCGGTGTTAGGAAGCAAGGTGTTCGAGGGGTCTTTGGGCCGGGGAGGAGGTGTCGCATGGAAAGTAGTTTAGCGCGGGAGAAGCAGAGTCTCCCGGCAGTTGGGCGCGCGGTGCGTGAGGGGATTGTGCCGCCGCAGGAGAAGTTCTGGGCAGATCCGCGGTGGCGACGACGCATACCGTATGCTGTCGAGATCATGACTCGCCACTTTTGGGTCTGCCTCGGGATCGCCTCCCTCGGGCTGGCGATGAGCTCTGTCCGTGGGCAGGCGCAGGCGGTGCCGGGCGCTGCTCCGCAGGCGCCTCAGGGGGCGAGTCGCGTGGTGGCGCTGTGGCAGGGCGGTGCGCCGGGCGCTCAGGGCACAAAGGCCGAGGACGTCCCGAGGCTCTACATCTATCCGGCGACACCGCTTCCCGGGACGGTTGGGGTGCACGTATCAGCCGCGGTTGGAGCGGCCGGAAGAAACGTGGACAGGGCTGCGGCTCTGCGCACGGCGGTGGTGATTCTGCCGGGCGGAGGATATCGCACACTGGTGATGGAGAAGGAGGGGGCAGCCGCGGCCCGGTGGTTGAATGCGCGAGGTGTGACGGCGATAGTGCTGCAGTACCGCCTGGGACCCCGCTACCACTATCCTGCGCCGATGCTCGACGGAGCGCGGGCGGTGCGCTATGTGCGAAGCCATGCGGCCGAGCTGGGTGTCGCTCCTGACCGGGTGGGCGTCTGGGGATTTTCAGCGGGTGGGCATCTCGCGGGATTCTTGGCGACCGCGGCCGAGGCGGGCGACCCGCGGTCGCAGGACCCGATCGACCGCGTGAGCGCGCGGCCGGATTTTGCGATTCTCTGTTACGCGCGGCTGAGCATGGATCCGGCGATCCCGCGCAAAACCAATCTGGAGGCGCTGGTTGGGGAGCATCCGTCGCAGGAGACGATGGACCGGATTTCGATCGAGCGCCATGTCACGCCGCACACGTCTCCCGCGTTTATCTTCTCGACGGGCGAGGACGAGACGGTGAACTCGCTGAATGCGACGGCGTTTTACAACGCCATGAAGCGTGCGGAGGTCCCGGCGGAGCTCCATGTCTTTGAACGCGGACCGCATGGTGTGGGGCTTGGCCTGGGGTTAAAGGGGCTTCCGGAGCTTGGGACATTTTCGGTGCTCCTCGAGAACTGGATGGAGGTGCACGGATGGATAGGCGAGAGCCGGGCCAGCGAGCAAAGGCGATGATTGGCCGGATCGCGGGAGGTCAAAAATTTACCCGGACAGAAAAGCAGAGCAGACCATTGAAGTCAGGAGCAAATACGCGTCGTTAGCGTGCACGGAAGTGTAGGCCAGGAGCAAATACTGCTTTGCTTCAGAGCACTCAGGGTGCTAGTTTTGTGAGTCAGAGATCTTTGCGGGTCAGGAAATATCGTCGCACTGTGGGGCTTTTCTCCTTTGTCTGATGGATTTGTTTGCTGCTTTTGAGGTGTGTGTGCGACGCTGCAAGGATTATGACGTTTCGTTGTGTAGAAAGCTCTTCGGGGCTGCGTGTCTCCGTGTGTGTTTGGGTGTGTGCCTGGCGGCCGGTTTTGCGATCTGTGTGCTTTGGCTGGGCACACAGTATCCTCCGGGCCAGAGCTCATCCGTTTGCTTGGCGCTGGCTGGCATTGCCGGTGTTCCGTGGGGCAAGCGGCGCTCTGAGGCCGATGGTGACGGCTCGACGGACACGGAGATCCGGAACACGGAACTGCAGGTCACGGAAGTGCAGAAGTCTGAAATCCAGAAGACGGAAATTCGAGATCCGGGAGCGGAGCCCTCGCGGTTTCTGGCCGGCGCGGATGCCAGTCTGGATGGCTTGTGCGTCCTTGTAGCCGAACGCGTCGGATCGGAGATTGTTGATTTCCGCTTGCACTACATGAACGCCAAGGCGCGAAAGTTGCTGGGGCGGAGCGACACCGAAGTTCCCGAGGCGGGGCAGAGCAGCCTGCGATCGGACCCAATCCTGGGAGCTTACTTTGAAGCTCTCCGCCGCGTGGTGGAGGCGGGGGATGCGCGGGAGCAGGATCTCGGAGCACGGGCGGAGGTGGATGCCAACATCAAGGTCCGTGCGGTGTGTTTGAGCGACGGCGTCGCGGTGACGCTGACGGACGCGAGTGAGATCAGAATCGACCCCAGACAGTATGAGAATCTCGCCCAATTCACGGACTTGATCTTTGAAAATGCGCCGTTTGGGATTGTAGCCACCGACGTCGATGGTGTGATTACGGCGATGAACGTGGCGGCGGAGGTGCTGACGGGGTACGAACGTAAGGATCTGGTCGGAAAGGCTCCGCTGACGCTGTTGAACGACCCTCGGGAGTTGGTGGAGCGGGCAAAGGAGTTGCCGGTCGCGGCCCGATTTTCCGACGACTTCGAGATCCTCTCCGCCAAGGCGGCGACCGAAGGCATGGAAGAGCGCGAGTGGACGTTTACCCGCCGGGATGGGTCGAAGACGGCGGTCAGTCTCGCTTTGCGCGGAGTGACTGGACGGACGGGCGAACTGACGGGCTTTGTGGGCGTCGCGTTTGACGTGACGGACCGGCGCCAGATGCTGAACTATGTCACGCACCTGGCAACGCACGATCAGTTGACAGGGCTGGTCGGGCGAAGCCTGTTGCAGGACCGCATCGCATTGGCCATCGAGCGGAGCCGCCGATACGGCACAAAGGTCGGGCTCTTTGTGCTGGATCTTGACGGCTTTCGCCGGATCAACACTTCGCTCGGCCACAGGGCAGGGGACCAGGTGCTGCTGGAGACGGCTCGCCGCCTGCGCGAGGCTGTCCGAAGCACCGACACGGTCGCCCGCGTGGGCGGAGATGCGTTTGTGGTCGTGATGGAGGATCTTACGACCTCGGCCGATGCCGAGCGCTGCGCGTCGACCCTGCTTGAGCAACTTCGACCGGAGATGGACATCGAGCAGCAGAGGATCCAGATTACGGCGACGCTGGGCCTCTGTGTGTATCCCGATTGTGCTGAGGACGGTCTCCATCTGCTGAAACGCGCGGACGCCGCCATGTATTCGGCGAAGGAGAGCGGGGGCAACCAGCAGCTGATCTTCAGTGACGGCATGTTGCGGGAGACGGCCAACCGGCTCTCGATGGAGCAGTCCCTGCGACAAGCTCTCAAGCGCGAGGAGTTGTGTCTGTTCTACCAGCCGCAGGTCTCTTTATCGACCGGTGCGGTGGTGGGTATGGAGGCGCTGATGCGCTGGCGACATCCTCGCCTGGGACTGCTTGAGCCGGCGCAGTTCATCCCTCTGGCCGAAGAGAGCGGCCTGATGCTCGCAATGGGAGAGTGGGCGTTTCGGCGCGGTTGCATGGAAGGCCAGGAGCTGCGGTCTGCCCTGCGATCGGATCTCACGGTGTCGGTCAACCTTTCTCCCCGACAGCTGCAGCAGAAGCATCTGCTCGAGATGATCGAGTCGGCATTGGCGGAGAGTGGCTTGCCGGCATCTTCGCTCGAGATTGAGATCACGGAAAATACCTTGATGGTGAACTCCCCGGCGACGCTTGAGAAGCTGCAGCGCATACGCGAGTTGGGTGTGCGCATCGCCATCGATGACTTCGGGACCGGGTTCTGCAACTTCACGTATCTGCTGGAGTACAAGGTCGACCGGCTAAAGATCGACCAGAGATTCGTAAAGCTGGCCGCGCGTGAAAAGAACGCTGCCGCGGTCGTGCGGTCGATCATCGCCATGAGTCATGGACTCGGAATCAAAGTGGTTGCCGAAGGCGTAGAGGAAGAGGAGCAGCTCGCTTTCCTGCGGCGCAGGCGATGCGACGAGGCGCAGGGATATCTGTTCGCGAGGCCCGTTCCAACCACCGAGTTTCGCGCGGCGGTGGAACGGTGCAACTCCGGTACATTTCGCCAGAGCGCCTGACGACGGGGGTAGGGCTGAGCAGGCCTGACGAGGAGACCTCCGAGGATCGACAGAGCAGATCGGTTAGGTCTACGATTTGCCCTTTGTCTGAGACTTCTTCGATTTCGTCGCAGCGAACGAGCCGGAGGGGATCTTCGAATCAAGGTCCTTGTGTGCTTTGGCTTTCTTGTGGCGCGGTTGTGCTGCCGCGTCCATGCCTGCCTGGGGCGGCTTGTCTTCAACCATGGTGCCTCCCTGCGCCGAAGCGGTCTTTGCCGGGATAGGGGGCTGATCCCACAGCCGAATGCCGCCTAGGATGGCGTTGCTGTTGGCTCCGATCTCAACGCCTTCCGGGAGTTCCTCCATGAGCTTCGCGTTGCCTCCGCCCAGAAGTACGGAGTCGGCGACAAAGGCCTTTCTCAGGAGATCGACGACGTCCAGAACAGACTTTCGCCACTTCTTCTTTCCGCGGCGCTGGAGTCCGGCCAGACCGAGGTAATCCTCGTAGGTCTTGCCTTTGCGGTAGGGCAAATGCGCCAGTTCCATGGGGATCAGGATGCCGTCGAAGATGAGCGCTGTTCCAAGCCCGGTGCCGGTGCCGAGAAAGAGCATTCGCCCTTGTTTATAGCCGCCGAGCGCCTGCATGGCCGCGTCGTTGATGAATCGAAGGGGCTTTTTGAAGGCGCCTTCGTAGTCGAAATCCACCCATCCGGGAGCAAGGTTATGCGGCTCTTCGGTGGGACGGCTGTCGCGGACAGGTCCGGGATAGCCGATTGAGACGGCGTCATAGTGCCAGTTGCTCACCGCGGCGAGGACGTCGGCCGTCATCTCTTTGGCCGACATGGTTGGTCCGGATACGATCTTCAGGGGGACGCGGGCTTGGGTGGAGGCGACCTTGATGTGGGTTCCGCCAATATCAATCACGAGCACATTCATGGCGTCTTGGATGCCGGGAGTGGACCTAGGTGCACAAAGATTTTCGCGCAACTGAACTCGCAGCCGCCAAGAAGGCATTCAGTTATGTGCCGTCCGTAGGACCTATTTGGGACAGACGAAACGACGCCGAGGCTGGTCTAGGATGCGGTGAGATGTGCGCGAGGCGTCTGCCGCGACGCGGGAACTTCGAGCCTTGAGGTGGGATTCGGGGGTGTGGGCGGTTTGATCGTGTGGCTGGTGTGGCGGAGAAAAAGGTACGCCAGAATCAGCACGACGACGAGAGCGACGAGGACGCTGGCCATAAACGTCCTCGTGTTCAGGCCCTTGTTAGGGTCCGTTCCGGGTTTATCATGTGGCGGGTTCATCTTGGGTTTCAGATGCGGTCTAAGGTAGACAGGGTGTCCGCTCGAAAGCACGGACACCCTTACCGCACCAGCGTATGTTGACTTAGGCCGTCGCCCGTCTGCCCCGGATCAGGTGATAGATGAAGAGAAGGATCAAAGCGCCGATTAGCGACATGATGAAGCCGGCGGACTGGTCGGGACCGTAGAGATGCAGAGCGCGGCCAAGAAAGGTGCCCAGAAAGGCGCCCGCGATGCCGATCAGCATGGTGATAAAGATACCGCCGGGGTCTTTGCCGGGCATAATGAGCTTGGCGAGTGCGCCGATGACCAGACCGATGATGGCAACCCAGATGAGATGGAACATAGGTGGGAGTCTCCGATGACAGTTAGATTTGGGATTCTGTTCAGTACATCTGAAGCGAGGCAGAACGGCAATGGATGTGGAGAAGATTATTGCTGTGTGTTGGGCCATTGGTTTGTGGTCCCATGGCGCCCTGTATGCGTGCCGATCGGACTGGCGATGAAGAAAGCGGCAAGCGCGACGACGATGACGGCAAGCACAATGAACAGCAACATTGGGCTATGAAGCTTGCGCTTATTGCTATTTTCAGCACTCATTCCTGTGGGCATACTACTTAGGATGCAGAATTTCGATGAGATAGAGGGAATCATTGTTGAGTCTGCCCGAAATGGGGGATGTTTCAGGGGGTGCCGTGGGAGTATACCGGTGGGAGGACGGCAGACGCTGCGGCCCAACTCTCTCTTCCTGGGGCTGCCGCGCGATGCCGCGAGGAGGAAGGATGGCGGCAGAGAACAATGAGGGTGCTCAGCCGGCTTCACGGCTGTTGTCTTCGTACTTGAAGGCGGCGGAGGATGGGCTTGCGGCCGATGCGGTGATGCTTCTGGAGGTGATCGGCGACGAGATTCAGAGCGTGTCGCTGCGGGTGGCGGCGGAGCCGATGCGGCGACTATTTCTGGAGTAGGCACGAGGTTCTCTCGGGACGTTCCCGGGATGACTTCTAGGGAATTTGCTGCTCCCGGGGGGTTCGGCGACGGCCGTGTCTGGGTTGTAACGTGGGGTTCGTCTGGTGCACTTATGTTATGAGCGAGTTCGCTCAGACAGGCTGCTCTCGGAGGAACACACGATGCTGCACACAAAGATTGTCCCGCCCTTTTTCACGCGCGAGGATGCTGTCGGGAAGCCAAGGCGGGCGGTTGGGGACCCTGTGGCGGCGCTGAAAGGGATCACGCGGTTTATACCGATTCCGCAAGCGGCTCCGGCGGTGCTGGCGGTGCCGTTTGCGATCTTCGATCCGGCGGCGAGCGACGCCGCGGAGGCAGCCGGCAAGCTGGTGTTCCACGCCGTGGGCGACACGGGTGGGGTGAACGGAACGTCCGCCCAGGAAGCGATCGCGGAGGCGATGGAGGGGCAGATCAAGGCGGCTCCGGCCGACGCCGTGCCGGCCTTCTTCTACAACCTCGGCGATGTGGTGTACTACAACGGCCAGAGCGCGCTCTACAAGACAGAGTTCTATGAGCCGTACCAGTACTATCCGAAGCTGATCTTCGCCGTCCCTGGCAATCATGATGGTGATACGTTTACGCGGCCCGGCGACCCGGCCGATACCGAGCCCTCGCTGTTTGGGTTCTTTGAGAACCTGTGCGCACAGCAGCCGCTGCCCGTCACGCCGTACCGGATGACCATGACGCAGCCGTATGTGTACTGGACGATGCAGGCGCCCTTTGTCACGATTGTTGGACTGTATGCCAATGTGGAGGGGAGCCTGGATGCACGGGGGCGCATGGATCAGCAGGGGTATCTGGAGGCTCAGATGAAGGCGGCCGACCCGGCGAAGAAGCTGGTGATCGCGGTACATCATCCACCGTTTTCGCTCGACACGTCGCATGGCGGAAATCCGGAGATTCTAACCGCCATCGATCGAGCGATTCAGGCGACAGGCCGTGTGCCGGACGCCGTTCTGTCCGGGCATGTGCACAACTATCAGCGGTTTAGCCGAACGGTAAACGGCAAGAAGGTAGCGTATGTTGTCGCCGGTGCGGGCGGCTACGCAAATAGTGCGACGAGTATGCATCAGCTGCAGCCGGAGCTGACCTCGCCGCCAGTCAAGTTGCCGTATCAGACGACGCTGCCGGATGTGAAGCTCGAAAAGTATGAGCAGGCCGCGCCGGGGTTCCTGCGTGTGACCGTGACGGCGAAGGCGATGCAGTTTGAATACTTCCGTGTTCCGTTCGGGGGCACGGTAGAGCTGACGCCGTTTGATGTGTTTTCGGTTTAGGCGAGAGTGGGCCAGGGCCGACTCGGTGGGGTCGGCGGGGGGCTGGTGGGGGATGTCAAGGCAGCGGTCTGGAGGCCGTAGAGGAGAAGTCCGGCGCGGCGTGGTGTGATCTGGTTCCCGGCGATGCGGCGGAGGACTTCGGCAAGGGCGAGCTGAAGGCCGGCGGGGTCGTTGCCGGCGGGCAAGGGGAGGTCGAAGGTTTGCCGGCCGCGGCGGACGCGTGGGTGCGGTGCGGGCTTGCGGGTGGGGTGGTGGTAGAAGCAGAACTCCTCGTGGCGGAGGGCGGGCGAGCCGCAGGTGCGGCCGTCGGCGTGGTGGTGGTGGCACTGGAAGCGTCTGGCTTGTGTGTTGGACGTGAGCTCGGAGATGATTTCGGACATATGTGTATAGGGGCCCCCTACCCCCCAGCGTTTTGTTGGCAAAGTCTTCGAAAGACTTGGGTTAGATCTGGATCGGTATTGGATTGCGGGTGTATTTGGATACGGTGATCTTCGGTTAAGCGGTCTGGGGTTAACGGCGAGAGCCCGGCTTTGGGCCGGGCTCTTTGGGTGTCTATTTCTATTGTAGAGATTTTGGAGGGTAGTTGCGCCAAGGGGGAACCGGTCGAATGCGCGGATGAGGGCTTGTTTTGAGCAGTCGAGGATCGAACAGGGTGGGGGATGGTTTCGCTCATCGTGAGGCGGCGCGTACCTCCGCGGCTAAAGCCGTGGATGCAGTGAGCCGGGTTTAGGCACGGCTGATGCCGTGCCTTTGCTGTTTTAGTCGAGAACAGGACTTCAGCCCCGGTCGCGGTGCGTTGCCCAGGTTGGCCGCAACATCTTCGGCTGGACCTAGAAGACGACCTTGCCACCGATCTGGAAGGAGCGCTGAGTTCCCTTGTTGGCCACGGTCGTGCCGAAGGCGGCGTCTTCGATGGAGGTATCGGGATTGCCGAGGTAGGACCGATTGAGGACGTTGAAGCCCAGGAGATACAGCTTCAGGTCGATACCTTCGCGGATCCTCGTATTCTTGATGATGGAGGCATCGAGATTGTTATAGCTCTGACCGCGGGTGATGTTGCGAGGTGAGCCTGGATACGGATTCCCAACGAGGTTGGCATAGGACCGGTTGTCGTAAAGCCAGTGAGCCTGGTTGAGGCTGATCGGCTGGTTCAGCTTGCCGCCAGAGACAGAGTGGTAGTTGTAGAAGCCGGTGCCGGCGGTTGTGATAGCCAGCGTCGGATCCTGGACGTAGATGCCGACGGCGGAGATCGGGGCGTGAGCGTTGGCGAGCACGGGACGACAAACATCGTAGCCGACGCGCGCAGCGTTGAACTTCGGATCGCAGTAGCTGGTCGTATTCGCGGCTGCATTGCTCGTCTTGTCGGTGAAGGTGGTGGCTGTGTAGAACTGGTATGGAGTGTAGGGCTCGCCGTTGTTGAAGAACCAGGCGGGAGCTACCTCAAATCCGCCAAGCAGCCGCCCAAGGAGGCCGCTCTGCTTGGAGATAGCAGGCACGAGATAGTTGACGGAGACCGAGGCGAGGTTGGGGTAGGAGTAGTTGGCCACACCGCGCTCCGGCAGGTTGGTATCGAGCGGGTTCTGCGCGAAGGGGGGGCTCGACACGGTGCCGGCCCCGCTCGACGCACCGTAAACCTCGTCGGAGTTGTCGATGGCGCGGCTGTAAGTATAGCTGGCATTTACGGTGGCGCCGTGGTAGTTGCGGCTCACGACCTGGACCTGAAGACTGTTGTAATTACTGAAGGCGCCGTTGGTGCGTGTAAGGACGCTCGCCTGGTTGCAATTCGGTGTTCCGAGCCCGAAAGCACCTGCCGTAGAGCAAAGGCTCGAGGGTGCGACGACGTTGGGGAAGGCCTGTGCGACCGGCAGCAGATAGGGGTTTGCGTTCACCGACTGGAACTGTCGGGAGACGTGGTTGCCGACGTAGGAGACGCCGAGGACCGCGGCCTTGAGGTCGTACTGGATGCCGAGGTTGTAGGTCTGCGCCCGCGGGTTCACAAACGTGGATGGATTGTTGGTGTAGTTGCGGCTGGCGGGATTGACGCCGGTCGGAATCTTCGGGAGGTCCAATGCGCGCACAGTGGCGCCGCTGGTACCGCTTGGGAGACAGTTACCCGCGCATGTGAGAGTTCCGATGTTGACGACAGGCGCGGCAGTCGCGGAGTTAAGGAAGATGTTGTAGAAGGCGGGATCGTATTGGATCCCGTAGGCGCCACGAATGACCATGCGCTTGATCGACTGAGGATTGAAAGCGAAGCCAAAGCGCGGCTCAAGGTTCTTCCAGTTGCGGTTGGTGTACGGGTACACGCGCGCGGCTAGAGGAAGTGTGGTGTCCCAGAACGGTTTGGGACCAGTTTCACGAGCAACCGTCTCGGCATTCAGCTTGTTGACGGCCTGGTCAAAGAACTCGTAGCGAAAGCCGAGATTGAGGGTGAGCGAGGGCAGGGCCTTCCAGTCATCCTGGATGTAAAGACCGAAGTCAGGCTCGGTGAAAGGAATGACGGGGTTCCCGTCGCCGATCGTGAGCGAGCCCACGTCCTGAAGGTAATTTGAGAAAGAAGAGTAGCTGAAGCCGCCGTTGTAATTCGGGAGAAAGGTATTAGGCGAGTTCTGGAAGGTAAAGTCGCCTCCAAAGGAGATCGAGTGCCGGCCGTGGCTCCAATTGGCATTGTCCTGCACCTGAGTGACCTTGACGGTGCGGCCCTGGGGCAGGTTGGTGGCGTAGCCGTAGCCGAGAGATCCCGAGATGCTGACCGAGGTGGTGCAGTCGGAGAGCGAGGTGCTGACACACGTAGGCTGGGTACCGCCCTGGAAGAACAGCTTGCTCTGCTGGAAAGAGTAGCGGAGTTGGTTGACCCAGGTAGAGGAGAAGGTGTGAGCCCAGTCGGCGCCGATGGAATGCGTCACGCCCGGCACGTTGTAAACGTAACCGTTGCTGAGCTGAGATCCGCCGCTCACGTTGTTTTGGTAGATGTAGCGGGCGAAGAAGTGGTCCTTCTCTGTGGGCTGCCAATCGATGCGGCCGAGGTCCTCCTGGTCGTTGTACAGAGGGGCGGCCGGAATGGAGACCTTCTGAAACGGTATGGTGACGGT
Source organism: uncultured Acidobacteriaceae bacterium (assembly GCA_964248505.1). Lineage (GTDB taxonomy): Bacteria > Acidobacteriota > Terriglobia > Terriglobales > Acidobacteriaceae > Edaphobacter. The sequence continues at coordinate 6,141 of CAXTYQ010000057.1, read as the reverse complement.
GACGTTGTTGGGTCCGGTCACGGCGGTGGGTACAATGGGCGCGTTGTTGGCCGGTTGAGTGGCCTGAAGTGAGTATGGGCCGGAGGCAACAAGGTCCGCAACCGCCGCGTTGCCGGGGAAGGCCGCCTGGAGCTGCTGGATTCCCTGAGGAGTCGGCGTGGGATTTGACGGGTTCAGCGGGTTAAATCCCTGCCGGCGCCGCTCAAAGTTGGTGCCGCCAAAGAACCAGATCTTGTCCTTGAGGATCGGTCCGCCAAACGTGCCGCCGTACCGGTTGTCGACGTAGCGCGGCGGCGTTGTGCGCCCCGCGACGATCTGGGCGTTGTTGAGCGATTGCAGGAAGTCGCCGGTAAAGAACTCGTAACCGGAGCCATGGAAGCGATTAGAACCGCTCCTTGTGATGTAGTTGATCACACCGCCCATGTTGCGCCCGTATTCGGCGTTGAAGTTGGAGGTGATGACCTGGATCTCTTGGATGGCGTCCTGGTTGTTGAAGAAAATCTGTGGGCCGCCTACGGAGTTGTCGTTGTTGGACTGTCCGTCAATCTCGTAGTTGTTCGACCGGGAGCGGTTACCGTTGATGGAGAGATCGTTCCCGTTCGAATTGCTGAAAGCGGCATCGTGGCCGATCGCGACGCCAGGGGTGAACAGGGCGATGTTGTCGAGACCGCCATTAAGGCCGCCGATGAGCGGGAGGTCCTCGGTCTGGACGGCGGAGAAAGTCGTCGAGATCTGAGACTGCGTGGTTTCGAGCAGTGGCCCAGTGGACTCGGAGACCTCCACGCTGGTCGAGGCCGCGCCGAGGCCAAGTTTGGTCGCGCCCAGGTCGGTAGTCTGGCCGGCATCGACTTGGACGTTCTCGACCCTTGTCGATTCAAAACCTGGCGCCTGTACGCTCAAAATGTAAGCTCCACCCCGGAACGTTGCGGAAGGAAAAGTTGCCGTCCGCGCCGGTGGTCGCCTTGACCTCAGTACCCCTGGCCTTGGAGGTGGCGGTGACCGTTGCGCCGGAGATGACCGCACCCGAGGGATCAACGGCCATGCCGACTATGCTGCCGGTAGTGATGCCCTGGCCGTAAGCCGGTGGGGCGAGAAAGACAAGAGTGGTGCCGGCGGTGAGAACGGTCGTGCTCACGAGGAGCGCCTCAGTGAGGCGGAGAAAAGGCTTGAGTGACATGTTCCTCCAGGAAAAGAGCATGTGCGTTCAGGGATTTAAGGAATATATCCGAACGTCGTGCAATTCACGGGCCATACCAGAAGCAGGAGAAGGACAAGCCTCTGGGCATCTTTGCATCGCGAAGATCTACTAACAGCCAGATCGGATTATGTGTCTCGGGATGGACGAAGTTCTAGCTATGAGAAATGGGAGAGGGGGGTGCGGCCCCAGAAGCGCTTTTTGGGTTGAGTGAGCCAGTCGCGGGCGCGTTCGGTGTCGCCGAAGACGGCCTGATCGGGATTCAAGGCAATACGGGGATGCGCGCGAGGCGGGCGAGTTTATCGGACTCGTCGGGAGAGAGCGGGGATTGCTGGGCGCGGCGGTGTTTGAGGGTGCGGGCGGGGATGACGACATCGTAGATATCGCGGAGGGGGACGCCGGAGGCTTCGAGGAATGCTGACATGCTGGCGAGAGGAAGGCCGGACTCGACGCGGGCGAGGCTGAGTTGGAGCTTGGTGGCGAGGTGAGGTTTGTGGATTTGTGCGGCGACCGGCATGGGGACAGTATGCCATGGGGTTATCGGCAAGGTGACCTCTAGATTCCTCCATCTCGTAGGGAGTGAGCAGAAAGTGATTGCACATCGCTGCGCTTCCGGCCCACCCAGTGTGGAATCTAGGTAACGCTACCATGGCGGCAGCGTGTTACAACTGGCATTTGCAAGAGTAGAACATTCAGTGTCGCATATTGGAAAGAGTTGAATTCTGGACTATCGAGTCGTTCACTATGGTCGAATCCGCAATGTTTAAAGTGCTGTGAAAAGCAACGTCCGACTCTAGAGCAGCTCTGATTTTACCGATAGCTTCGTCGACGGCATACTCGTCTCGGCTGGCTAATACATTATTTGCGCCAGCAGCAGTTTGAAGATGAAGAACCCAGAACTGGCGGGGCTTACGGAGCAGATTTACAAAAAAGAGCAGGAATCCGCCGCATAGCACAGCTCCAGCAGGACCAATCTTCTGGCCGGAGTCTGTCGTGCCGAAGGCTAGGAAAGCGAATAAAAGTATTACGGTGTAGAGCATTTTTTTGCCGACCTTAGGTCGCGGAGTCTTGCCGGACATTTTGCAGATGGAAGTAACCGTGCGTAGGTTTAGGATACGGCCGTCGAAGTTGATAGTTCGATTCGACACTTCTAGTGTGGCCATTGGCTTTTCACCGTGTTAGCGCATCCAGGACGGAGACAATCTGAGCGATATTGGCTGAGTGTTGTAGCATCGATCCCATCTTATTTCGGATACATTGCCAGATGGGCTTGGCTTCGTGACGCTTTCCTTGTTCCAGTAGTGTTCTGAGTTGGTCCAGATGCTTGAGTGACTCGGCTGAACCACTATTGAACACGGATCCAGCCAGCGCGCCCCACATTTCTGGGGTAAGAGCATCTGAGTGTTCCGAAGCAGAGTTAGTGATTAGGGAGTTCGTAACGATACTGCCGCCGCTTACAACCACACTGCGTTTGATGTCACCCATAAATTGTCCTTCCTTGACCAAGGATGCCTGCGTGGGGCTGACTATACCACCTATGGAGAGCGATGAAGGCGTTAACGCGTGATGTCGAATCGAGCATTAGCTGATGGCGGCGTTGACGACGGCTTGGGCTTCGGTTTGGATTTGTTGGAGGTGGTCGGGGCCCTGGAAGGATTCGGCGTAGATTTTGTAGACGTCTTCGGTGCCGGAGGGGCGGGCGGCGAACCAGCCTTCGGCGGTGGTGACTTTGAGGCCGCCGATGGGGGCGTGGTTGCCGGGGGCTTCGGTGAGGATGGCGGTGATGGGGTTGCCGGCGAGGGTTTTGGCGTGGACGTCGGTGGGGGAGAGTTTCGCTAGTTTGGCTTTCTGGTCTTTGGTGGCGGGGGCGTCGATGCGGGCGTAGGTGGGGTTGCCGTACTTGGCGGTGAGGTCCCCGTAGAGTTGGCCGGGGTCGCGGCCGAGGCGGGCGGTCATCTCGGCGGCGAGGAGGCCGGGGATGAGGCCGTCCTTGTCGGTGGTCCAGACTCGGCCGTTTTGGCGGAGAAAGGTGGCGCCGGCGGACTCTTCGCCGACGAAGCCGAGGGTGCCGTCGATGAGGCCGGGGACGAACCATTTGAAGCCGACGGGGACCTCGAGGAGGGGTCGGCCGAGGCCGCCGGCGACGCGGTCGATGATGGAGGAGGAGACGAGGGTTTTGCCGATGCCGACGTTTTCTGACCACTCCGGCCGGTGGGTGAAGAGGTACTGGATCGAGACGGCGAGGTAGTGGTTGGGGTTGAGCAGGCCGGCGGTGGGGGTGACGATGCCGTGGCGGTCGTGGTCGGTGTCGGCGGCGAAGCAGACGCTGTAGTCGTCTTTGTCGCGGATGACGGAGGCCATGGCGAAGGGTGAGGAGCAGTCCATGCGGATGCGGCCGTCCCAGTCGCAGGTCATAAAGCGGAAGGTGGGGTCGACGTACGGGTTGCGGATCTCGAGTGGGAGCTTGTACATCTCGGCGATGCGCGGCCAGAAGTGGACGCCGGCGCCGCCGAGCGGGTCGATGCCGAGCTTGAGGGTGGTGTTGGCGAGCGGTGCGAAGTCGATGACTTGGCCGAGGTCGTTGACGTAGGCGGAGATGTAGTCGTGGCGCCGGGTGCCGGGGCTTTTGAGCGCGCGGCTGTAAGGGATGCGCTTGATTTCAGATAGGTTGCCGTCGCGGAGGTCGGCGAGGAGATCGTTGGCGCGGTTCTCGATCCACTTGGTGGCGGCGGTGTCGGCGGGGCCGCCGTTGGTGGGGTTGTACTTGAAGCCGCCGTCTTCGGGGGGGTTGTGGGAGGGGGTGATGACGATGCCGTCGGCCTGCGGCTTGGAGGTGTGGGCGGCGTTGTAGGTGAGGATGGCGTGCGAGAGGACGGGTGTGGGGGTGTAGGCGAGGTGTTCGTCGACGAAGACGTCGAGGTTGTTGCCGGCGAGGACTTCGAGGGCGGTCACGAAGGCGGGTTCGGAGAGGGCGTGGGTGTCCTGCGCGAGAAAGAGTGGGCCGGTGGTGCCCTCGTTGTGGCGGAACTCGACGATGGCCTGGGTGATGGCGGCGATGTGGTCTTCGTTGAAGGATGTGGCGAGGGCGGAGCCGCGGTGGCCGGAGGTGCCGAACGAGACGCGCTGTGCGGGGATGGCGGGGTCGGGACGGAGGCTGTAAAAGGCGGTGATGAGGCGAGGGATGTTGACGAGGGTGTCGGGGCGGGGAAGCTGGCCGGGCTGGTTGGGTGTGGGCGAGTTGCTGGGAGAGGTGGCCATGGGGCTCCGTGTGTTTTGAGGTGGGCTTTTGGCGTGCGCGGATCATTCTATGGGATGCGGCAACGGGGCGACGAAGGCGATTTGTGCTTGGAGGCGAGGCGCTCTCGGCAGATCTCGGATTGCGGACATAGCTCCTACGGGGGACGGGCGGGACCGGATGTGGGAGTGAGGTGCGGGGTGGATCTGGTCTAAGGTGGCCAGTGGAAGGTCCTGTCCCAGATGTTGCTGAGGAGAACGGAAGGACGGCGAGGTGTGTATGCCCGAGGGGTGGGCTTGTCTGCCCCCACGCGACTCTAAGAGAGATCTGGCCACAGACGATGGCTTGTGCGCGGAGGTTTGCTCCTGCCTGCCGGAGAGAAGCCGGCGCGCATGGGTGCGGCTGACCGTGTCCGAGACGAAAGCCTGCTTGCCGGCTGCTGGAAGAGCCTCCATGCCGGCGGCTGCGGTTGTGCTTGAGCTTGCGCTCCTGTTGCTCGTCCTGCTGCTGCTGCCGGGGCGCGTTTGGGCGGCTCAGGCGACGCTGGTGGCGGACGCGCATGTGAACAGCGCGCGGCCGACGGCCAACAGCGGTGCGATCGCGAACCTGTATGTTGGCGGCGGGTATACATCGCTCTTGCAGTTCGATCTGAGCCTGCTTCCTCCCGGAACGACGAGCACCCAGGTCTCGCGCGCGGTTTTGCGTCTGTACTGCAACCGCGTGGACACGGCTGGGCTGGTAAGCGTTTCGGCGGTGAACGGGGCGTGGGGCGAGTACAGCGTAACTTCGAGCACGCTGCCGGCGATGTCGCGGGCGGCGCAGCTGGTGTCTGTGACGCAGGCCGGGGCGTATGTGACGTTGGACGTGACGTCGCTGGTGCAGGGCTGGATTGCCGCGCCTGCGACGAACAACGGCCTGGCTCTGACGGCGGGAAGCGCGGGTGTGCAGTTTGACAGCAAGGAGAATGACCTGACCGGGCATGCGGCGGAGCTCGACATCTCCTTGGCCTCGGGGAGTGGAGACGGAGCCGCGGGTCCGGTGGGGCCTGCGGGACCGGCCGGTGTAGCCGGGCCGAAGGGCGACAAGGGCGATCCGGGGGTCGCCGGTGTACCCGGTGCGATGGGTTCGATAGGTCCGATAGGTCCGATGGGACCGCAGGGTCCGCCTGGCGGTCTGACGTACGGTGGCGCGTACAGCGGTTTGCTGACGTACACCACGGGGCAGGTGGTGTCCTGGATGGGGTCGAGTTACGTCTCGTTGAGCCCCGGAAACTCAGGCAATGCGCCCGACCTGAACCCGGCGTTCTGGGGGTTGCTGGCCGCGGGTGGAAGCGGCGGGACGACGAGCGGCTCGGGCGGCACGGGCTCGGGTGGAACGACGCTCGCGTACCAGGGAGTTTTTAACACGACGAAGAGCTACGGCTTAGACGACATTGTGACGATGGGCGGATCGAGTTATCTGTCGCTGGCGGCGGGCAATCGCGGCAACTCGCCGCTTTTGAACCCGTTGGCGTGGGGTCTGCTGGCGTCGGCTGGAGCGAGTCTGGTGGGGCCTGCTGGACCTGCCGGAGCGACCGGCGTGACGGGTCCGGCGGGGGCCGCTGGACCTTCTGGACCACCCGGCCCGCCTGGTCTGGGCTTCACCGGGACCTACCAGGCGACGACAAACTATGGCCTGAGCGACGTTGTGAACTGGCAGGGGTCGGCGTACA
>CAXTYQ010000056.1:0-21360 GCA_964248505.1 uncultured Acidobacteriaceae bacterium | reverse complement strand
GGTCCAGCGCTCCCGCCGCAGGGCTTGGACCTGGGTGACCTGCTCCGGCGAGGTCTCGGTCAGGTGGACAACAACCTATTGAAACCTCACATCTAGAGTAAGATCGCCCTGATGAATTCAGACCTAAGCTTGGACGAGCTCCGCCGCGAGTTTCGCGCCACCAGCACCAAATCCATGCCGATCGCAGGCATGATCTTCTGGGCCATCGTCGGCGGGGCCGCGCTCATCCTCCGTCCAGTTCAACTCGGCTACCTCGTAGGCTTCGGCAGCGGCACCATCTTTCCACTCGCCATCCTCATCGACCGCCTCACCGGCCGCAAAGTAAACCTCGCCAGTACAGGCAATCCCGTGACACAGATGTTTGTGCAGTCCCTCGGCCTGGTCGCGCTCATGTGGCCGATGGTCATCATCGCCGCCGTCCTCGCCCACGACCCCATCCTGATCGTGCTCGGCGGAGCCATCCTCATGGCCATCATCTGGATCCCGTATGGCTGGGCCGCGGACGATCCCGTCGGCATGCAGCACGCAATCGGCCGCTCGATCCTGGTCTACGCCGCATACCTCTTCGTCCCCACGCCCTACAAAACCACCGCAATCAGCCTGGCAGTCCTGCTCTCATACGCATACACGCTCGTGCGAATGCGAAAGTCGTAGACCGATCTTCTTTCTTCAGTTGTCTCTTGAGCAGGGAATTACCGGAACGAGATATCGACGGAACTGCTTTTGCCTTGCCGGGTGAGCGTTCGCCGGCGGTTCTCTTGATCAAGAGCCGAACGAATACGTAACGCGAACGGTCTGGCTATCAATGCCGGGATTCTGGGCTCCGAGATCCGCATTGGAGAGGTGATGAATCCGATAGTCGACCGCCCAAGCGTGGCGGTGATCGAGGTTGACTTCGATCCCTGTACCAAACTCAAACGTGTAGTTGAATCGTGAGCTTCCGTCGCTCGGAACGTCGCGAGGCGAGACCAGAAAGCCAGCATTGCCCAGGATAAAAGGCTGAAGGCGGTGGCCGGGTGCGAAGTTCAGGCGTTGTCCAAGTGGGCTGAGACCACCTGAATACGTCCATCGGCTTCCGCAGCTTCTGGTTTCGACAAGCGTGTACGGAGGACTAGCACCGCTTGGGTTGGTGGTGATTGTTGCGGACTGACAACGACTCTGAATAGGGCCACTTTGAACCACAAAGGGTCCAAAGGGTGGTTGACCTACGAACTGAACAGTCTGTCTGGTCGTCGAGACTGGATCTTGAATAAAAGTCACTGGCCGAACTTCGAGATCGTAGTGCCATTCAAGAATACGAGTGTGTCGAAGGCGATGGGAGTAGGTGACATCAATTCCGCCAATGCGACGGTTGTAGGAACGACCCAGCAACAGATGATTCGAGTTGTTACTATATTCGGCACCAACCGCCAGTGTGTGGCGCCGCGAGAAAGATCCTTCGGGAAGGGATTGCGTGCTCGCCCACCGATCGCACGAGAGTATCCAAGAAAGTAGCACCATCAGCAGAGCGAAGCGCATATGCAGACTCCTCTTCGTAGACCTTCCGGTCGAGAAAAGGAAAGCCAGCTTCTTGTCACGGAATCATGCAGGGAATAGCAGCAACAATTCGCCTTCAATTCCATGTAGTAGCGCTCTATTTAGCAGCGCTCTATAGGTTCGCAACGGGAAAGGTCTAGCTTCACAGCAGCTCCGCCACCGGCTTCCACTCCCGCCCCTGCGCCTCCGCAACAGCGGCGTACGTCAAGCTTCCGTCGTAGGTATTCACGCCCTCGGCAATGCCTTTGTCTCCCCGGATCGTCGCCTCCGCGCCCGCGTCCGCCAGCTTCAGCACGTACGGAAACGTCGCGTTCGTCAGCGCCAGCGTAGACGTGTTCGGAACCGCCGCCGGCATGTTGGTAACGCAGTAGTGCACCACGCCCGACACCTCAAACGACGGGTCCGAGTGCGTCGTCGGCCGCGCCGTCTCGATGCATCCGCCCTGGTCGATCGCCACGTCCACCACCACCGCGCCCCGCTTCATTTTGCTCACCATCGTCCGCGTCACGATCTTCGGCGCCGCGGCCCCGGGGATCAGCACACCGCCAATCACCAGATCCGCCTCCGCGGTCGCGCGCTCCACGTTGTACGAGTTCGAAGCGACCGTGTACACCCGGCCCGAAAAGATGTCGTCAAGCTCGCGCAGACGGTTCAGGTTCAGATCCAGCAGCGTCACCTTCGCCCCCATCCCGAGCGCAATCTTGGCCGCATTCGTCCCCACAATCCCGCCGCCGATAATGCACACGTTCGCCGGTGCCACCCCAGGAACACCGCCCAGCAAAACTCCCCGCCCACCATGCGCCTTCGTCAGATACTCCGCGCCAATCTGCACCGAAAGCCGGCCCGCCACCTCGCTCATCGGCGTCAGCAGCGGCAGATGTCCGGCGCGGTCGCGCACCGTCTCGTACGCTATCCCAGTCACTTTTTTCTCCAGCAAAGCGTCCGTCAAAGCGTTCAACGGAGCCAGGTGCAGATACGTAAACAACAGCAGCCCAGGCCGAAAGTAGACGTACTCTTTCTCGGTGGGCTCCTTCACCTTGACCACCATGTCGGCAAGACCCCACACATCGGCGGCCGAGCCCACGATCTCCGCGCCCGCGTTCTGAAAGTCCTCGTCCGGCATCGCCGAAAGCGCTCCAGCGTCGTGCTCGACCAGCACCGTGTGGCCATGATCGACCAGCGCCTTCACCCCCGCCGGCGTCACACCGACGCGCGTCTCGTGATCCTTCACTTCCCTCGGCACACCGATGATCATCGCTTGCTCCGCTCCCGTATCTTTCCGCCATCCTCTGGTCTGCTCTTATTCTATCGGGACCTTCGATCGGCACAGCCCGGTACGTTACCCTGACGTTGCCGGGATCTTCGCCGCCGTCCATCTCTCCACGGACGGGCAGACCCGCGGAGATCTCCCAGCTTGGCCTCTGCCCAACGTCCGTTTCTCCCGCTCAACTTCAAGACCCGCCTCCCAGCGCTCGACGGCATCCGCGCCTTCGCCGTCCTGCTCATCTTCTTCCATCACTTCGGCGGCGGTGCCCACGGCGGCCGCGTCCTCAACTTCCTCAACGAAGTCCGCATGCGAGGTTGGGTCGGCGTCGACCTCTTCTTCGCCCTCTCCGGCTTCCTGATCACCGGCATCCTCTTCGACACGCGCTCCGACTCGCACTATTTCCTCCGCTTCTACGTCCGCCGCAGCCTGCGCATCTTCCCGGTCTTCTATCTCACCCTGCTCCTCCTGCTCTTGCTCACACCGGTCTTTCACTACCATTGGCGCTGGCCGCATCTCGCATTTCCGCTCTATCTCGGCAACTTCTGGGGCAACGCCGACCTCTCCCTCTACGACATCCCCAGCCCCAACCACCCTTCCGCAAAGCTCTTCCTCGGCCACTTCTGGTCGCTCTTCGTCGAGGAGCAGTTCTATCTCCTTTGGCCGCTCGTGGTCTGGTTCGTGCGCGACCGCGTTCAGCTCTTGTGGACAGCCGCCGGCCTGTCGCTGCTCGCGCTCCTTCTCCGGTCCGTCGAGGTCGCCCTCTTTCCCCTGTCTGTCGCGGAGACCTGGGTCTTCCGCACGCTTCCGTTTCGCATGGACGCGCTCCTGATCGGCGCAATCCTGGCCCTGCTCCTGCGCGGTCCCAAAGCCGACCTCTGGCAGCGCCGATCCGGTCCCATCGCCTTGGCCGCCGGCCTCCTCGCCCTTCTCATCTTTGTCCTCTCGCCCAGCTACGATTCGCCCTGGCTCCTCACCATCGGCCTGAGCCTCACCCCGCTCGCCGGCGCCGGCCTCATCGGCATGACGCTCCCCGCCGGAGAAGCCCTCGAACGCTTCTTTCATCTCCGACCCATGCGCACGCTCGGCCGCTACAGCTACGGCTTCTACCTCTTCCACACCATCTACGGCTGGGCCTGGATTCAGCTGCTCGTCACCCTCAACCACCGGCTCCACTCCATCGCCCTCGCCGGAATCCTCGCGCTCGCGTCTAACTTCTTCGTCACCTTCGTCATCTCCAAGCTGAGCTACGACCTCTTCGAGCGGCGCTTCCTCGTCCTCAAGCGAGGCTTCGAGTACGACTCCGAAATCACAACCCATACGCATGCATTCTCAACCGCGCCCTAGCCTCCCCAGCACACACACGGTCTCGCCCGCGCCGGCTCCGACACCGCGCCCAAACCTCGCGCTCGCTCTCCTCCTTCTCCTCCCCGTCCTGCTCTCCGTCTCGGCGGCCATGCTGTTTGCGCACCACGCCGGCATGGCCCGCCTATCGCTCTTCAGTCTCGCCAACCTCGTCGGACCGACCGCCCAAAGCCTCCTCGCCGGCCGCGGTCTCACCACCTGCACCGAAGCCATGGGAACCGTCGGCAACCCCATCTGCTTCCACGCCGCGCGCATGCCGGTCGCATCCGCCGTCGTCGCCCTCGGCATCCGCATCTTCGGCGACCTCTACCTCCCCGTCGACCTCTTCAAGACCCTCCTATTCCTGCTCCCGATCGAAGCCTCCATCGCGCTTGCGGTCCTCGCCCTCCGCCGCTCCTCACCTCCGCCCTCCGCCGCCCCGCGCCGCCTCCTCCTCTATCTGCTCCTCCTCCTCCTCCCCTTCGCGATCACCGCCTTTCTCGCCGATGTCGTCAACCTCCAGGTCGAAGAAGGCTACACCTACAGCCTCCTCGCGCTCCTGTTCGCGATCCTTCTGTTCGGCCGTGTCCGCGAGCAGCGCGGCTTCGGGCAGCCTGTCCTCTTCGCCCTCCTCGCCGGCACACTCTACCTCGCAAAGAGCGCCATGCTCCCCGCCGCCGCCGTCCTGGCCGTCGCGTACCTGTGGCGCCTCCGCACCCCCAAACCTCGCCTCCTCGCGCTCACCCTCATGCTCCTTGCACCGCTCGGTTGGGCGGCTTGGCAGCACCACACCAGCGGCCGCTACACCCTCGGCACCAGCCTCGACGGCATCAACTTCCACAAAGGCAACAACCCCGATTTCCTCGGGCGCTACCCGCCCCCCGCCGGTCAATCGCTCGACCAGTACGATCCTGAACTCAATCGCGGCCACAGCTTCCCCGACGAGTGGAGCTTCAACGACTTTCACCAGCACGCAGCCGTCGCATTTCTGCTCGTCCACCCCGGCACGACGGCCAGCGCCGACCTCCGCAAGCTCGACGTCATCTTCTTCTCAGTCCACAAGCTCGGATCAAACGAAAGCCCGGGCAGCCTCCAGACCATCGAAACCCTCGGCATCCTCCTCTTCCGTCTCCTGCTCTTTGCCGCTCTTCTGCTGTCCGGATTCGTCCTCGTCGGCCGCAACCTCCGCGACCCCGCCGCCGCACCTCCCACCAGAGCGCGCCAGTGGAGAGCCGATCGCCGAGAAGCCGCGTGGACCTTTCTCGCCCTCGTCGCCGCCTGCACCCTTCCGTACCTAGCCGGCTTCGCCTACACGCGCCACATCAGCATCCTCATCTACCCCTCCGCTCTCCTCTGTGCCCGGCTCTTGCTGGACTAGGCCGTCGACATCAGGCCCCTTGAAGCCCACGCAGTCTTCCCGGTTGCGTCCCGATTCAATTTCCGGCTTGCTTCCAGGGTCCTTTCAGTTTGCTTCGACAGTCCAGCAAAGCGCTCCTGAACTGCCCTATCCTTGATGCACTGTCGTCGCCCAAGGCGTTACACTCACCCTAGCCCGCTTCTTACAGGACACTCGAAAACCCCCATGTCCAGCAATTCGTTTCAAACGCGTTACTCCCGCATCCACAACATGCGGTCCTTGTTTAGCCTGTTTTCTTCGGATCTCGCCATCGATCTCGGCACTGCCAACACCCTCGTCTTCGCTCACAACAAGGGCATCATCGTCAACGAGCCCTCCATCATCGCCGTCAACAAGCTCACCAACGAAGTCGAGGCCGTCGGCAAGGAAGCCAAAGAGATGCTGGGCCGCACGCCCGGCAATATCGTCGCCATCAAGCCCATGAAAGACGGTGTGATCGCGGACTTCCGACACACCGAAAAAATGCTCAACTACTTCATCCACAAGGCCCACAACCGCAAAATGATGGTGCACCCGCGCATCGTCATCGGCGTCCCGTCCGAGATCACCCAGGTCGAAAAACGCGCCGTCATGGACTCCGCCTACCGCGCCAAAGCCTCCGAGGTCCACCTCGTCGAACAGGCCATGGTCGCCGCCATCGGCGCGGGCCTCCCCATCACCGAGCCCGGCGGCAACATGGTCGTCGACATCGGCGGCGGAACCACCGACATCGCCGTCATCTCCCTCGCCGGCATCGTCTACTCGCGCTCCGTGCGCATGGCCGGCAACCAGATGGACGAGGCCGTCTCCACCTACCTCAAACGCAAGTACAACCTCCTCATCGGCGAACGCACCGCCGAGCAGATCAAAATCGAACTCGGCTCCGCCTACCCGCTCGACAAACAACTCACCATGGAGGTCAAAGGCCGCAACCTCATCGAGGGCGTCCCCAAAACCATCACCATCGAAGACTCCGAGATCCGCGAAGCCCTCGGCGAATCCATCGCCACCATCATCAACGCCATCCGCGTCGCACTCGAACGCACCCCGCCCGAACTCTCGGCCGACATCTCCGACCGCGGCATCGTCCTCACCGGCGGCGGCGCCCTCATCAAAAATCTCGACAAACGCATCCGCGAAGAGACCGGCCTCCCCGTCTCCATCGCCGACGATCCCCTCGCCAGCGTCGTCCTAGGAACCGGCAAAATGCTCTCCGACTTCAAACTCCTCCGAAAAATCTCGATCGACTAGAGTAAGTTGCCGATCAGACTGTCCGAGATCGTCGCGGAGCGTTCAGCAGAGCGCATCCGAGAATGTCCTTGCCGACAAAAGGCAGAGCGCCGCACGGACTGTTCCCGTGTAACGATCCAGGCGTTCGATGCACTACCTTCCGACAGCACGATCAGATATGCCCGCGCAAGCTGTCCGGAGGGTTCATGCCGGAGCAGCTTGGAAGGACGACAGGATTTCCACGCGTCGCCGCTTTTTGTGAGTCAGGGTGCTGATATACCGATTGCACCTCGGATACTAGACATATCCCGAACACCTGTTTCCTAGAAAACGCGCCGTTCTATCCGACGCTTTGGGCCTGAAGCATTCCCCGTCCTGGGTGAAGTGCGTCCACGCGGTGGCTAGACTAATCGCGCCCCTTCGCTCGTTCCCCGTCAAGCTGGCGACCGTGCCCTTCGGCACAAGGAGGATTCTATGAAATCGAATCAGAGCAGCAAGCAGAAAGACCCCACGGAGCAGTTTCAGTCTCCAGACGATAGCTTTTCTAAGCGTTCGGAACAAGAGAGCACGGAGGATGTTCGGTTGGACGAGTTCGAGTCTCCCTCGATCAATCCCACCGCCGCCGCAGAGGAAGCAGCCTACAACGAAGCCCAGGCGTTTGCCCAGGGACCGTCGAGCGATCTGCTCGAAGCCAAGGCAAAGATCCAGGAGATTTTGCGGAATGGCGCAGTGAACGGAGCACAAGCGGCGGAGGCTTACGAAGACAACAGCAACATCGTTGGTGTAGGCATCGGCATGGGCCACGCTGACGGCTCGGGTGCGGCTCGTTCCTTGAGCGCCGGCATTACACCCGGAGACCAGGCGCTCGCGCTTTTCGTCAAGCAACTCACCTCGGTCGACGCCATCAAGGCGGCGGTCGCGGATGCGGTTGGAGCCTCGGCCTTCAGCGAAGACTCCTTTCCTCTGGAGATCGTTGAAACAGGCGTGATTGAGGCGCGGGCAAATACGGCGCGGGTACGGCCCGCACCGTGTGGATACTCCGTAGGCCATGTAAAGATCACCGCTGGAACGATGGGTTGTCTGGCCAGCGGCAGCAGTGCGCCCCGCAATGCGCGCGTGCTGGCGCTCAGCAACAACCACGTGCTCGCCAACGTCAATGCTGGGGTGTATGGCGACTGCGTCGTGCAGCCGGGACCGTATGACGGAGGCAAGTGCCCGCCCGACCAGATAGCCATCCTCGAGCGATTCGTGCCGATCAATTTCACGGCAGGCGCTTCAAACACGGTGGATTGCGCGACGGCCTGGACCTGGCACGATCGTGTACGTCGAGAACAGGCCTACCAGAACGGAGCGTCGATCAACTACTTTTCGATCAACGCCACGCCCGTGGCTCCGGTGCTTGGGATGCTGGTCGGCAAGACTGGCCGCACCACGGGTCTGACCACCGGGCGTATCACGGCGGTCGGCGTTGCGGTCAACGTCAACTATGGAGGTGGCCGCGTGGCCCACTTTGTGGACCAGGTCTCCATTCAGGGCGTCAGCACTGCGCCGTTCAGCGCAGGAGGCGACTCAGGCTCCTGCATCTGGACGTGGAACGCGACGCGCAGTCCCGTGGCGCTTCTCTTTGCCGGCGGCGGCGCCACAACCTTTGGCAACAGGATAACCAGCGTTCTTGCCGCGCTCGATATCCACTTGCTGACGTAAATCGCCCTATGGAAGGGAGCGCAGCCCACTCCCTTCCATGTCTTCCCCCTTCGGCGTAAACTGATTGGGACGTGTTTTGATTGCGCAGGAATCGGAGGCGTGCCCATGCCCGTATATCAAAGTCCCGACCATCGACAGCCGACGGAACAAGCGTCGATGCCTATCTCGGCCAACGCTCCACTATCGTCTGTTCCGGCGGTCGCCAAGGCGATGCAGATCGCGGGGGTCGAAGGAGCCGGCCTCGGGCACGACACGGATGGCAACGATGTTCTGATTGTCTACCTTCGCAATGCGGAGGCAGAAAGCCGGTTGCCAAATCAGATCGACGGACTTCGGATTCAAGCGGAGATCACAGGACCGATTACGGCGCGCTAAGCCGACTTGCCCCATTTCGCGCTCCAACGCGCCTTTCCAGATCGAGACCGCACCAAAGGAGCAAACCTCGACCTGAAGTAGAGGATCAAGGCTCCAAACGCGCCGGCACGGCCGACGGAGGTACGTTCAGGCTCACCCGCAGCCGGTCCACACGCCGGTCCGTCGAAGCCAGCACCTCCATGCGAAGATCCTCCTCCTCCACCACCTCGCCCGGCAAAGGGATGTGTCCGGCGATCTCCGACACCAGACCGCCCAGCGTCGTCGCCTCATACATGTGGTGCGCGGGAATCGTCGGCTCCTCGCGATCGCTGGGAAACTCATATTCGGCACCGTCCGCGGGACCGGCTGAGATCTCGACCGGCACCAGCTCGAGGTTCACGACGGGCCCCGGAAGCTCCCGCAGAGCTTCACGTCTAGCCGCCCGGCTTCTAGCCTGCACCTCACGCTGCGGATCTTCCGTACCCCGGTTCGCAGCCGCGCCGGCACCGTCTCGTCCGCCCGCCGCCGTCAACTCGCGAAACAGCTCGCGCAAACGCGAAATCTCAAACGTCCCCGGAACAATATACGACCCGTCCGCCTCCGCCACCGGCGCCACCTCGTCCTCGGGCCTGTCGTGCTCGTCCACAATCTCCCCGACGATCGCCTCCAAGAGATCCTCGATGGTCACCAGACCGGCCACCGACCCATACTCATCGATCACCAGCCGCATGTGCTGCTTTTCGCGCTGCATCTCGCGCAAAAGTTCGGCGACGTTCTTCGTCTCCGGCACAAACGCCGCCGGACGCTCGATCTCGGAGACAGTGCGCGCCCCGGCTTCCGTGTCCGGCACCTGCAACAAATCGTGCGCAAACGCAATTCCCGAGATCTCATCAAGCATCCCCGAGTACACCGGCACCCGCGAAAACGCGTGCTCCGCTATCGCCGCCGTAAACTGCTCCAGCGTCAGGGTGCCGGGCACCGCAAAGATGTCCGGCCGCGGCGTCATCACCTCACGCACCACCTTGTCGCCAAACTCCACCACCGACCGCACCAGATCCCGGTCCGACTCCTCGAGTATGCCCTCCTCCTCGCCGGCTTCAAGCAACGCATCCATCGCCTGCGCCGCATCTTCCGGCCGAGCTTCCGCCTCCTCCGGCTCAGCCAGAGCGGCAATCGAGAGAAGCAGCCCAAGCAGCAACGTAATCGGCAGAATCAAGTAAAAAAGCGCCTGCAACAGATACCGGATGCGCCGCACCCAGATGCCCCGCGTGCGCGCAAACAGCACCTGCGGAATCAGCCGGTCAAAGATCAGAATCAGCAGGATCAGCTCAAAAGCCGTCTGCAAGATCGTAGCCGGCCTCGGCGCCACCGGTGCCCCAGTCACGCCCGCGTGCCCATACAAGTGCAAGCCAAACAGAAGTGCGATCGCCGCCAGGGTCAGCTGCCGAAGCACCGAAGCCGACAGCGCAATCGACTCCAACCCGAGCCGCAGCTTCGGCTCCACCAGCTCCTCCCAAGAGTCGATGTTGTCCTGGTACTCGCGCGCCAGGAACTTGCCGCTCTCCGAATAAACCCGGTCCACATACGCGGCCATCGCCAGGATGCCCAGCAGCAGCGTCATCGAAACGAAGTAAAGCAGACTCATCGGGAACTCCGCCGTGCCCGCGACGTCTCAGCCCGCGACGTCTCAGCCCGCGACGTCTCAGCTCCCGGAGACTCAGCCCGCAACGGCTGGACCCCAGATCGCTGGACCCCAGACGCGCGCTCAATCAGCGTACTCGGCAGACGAAACCGCCCGCGCAGCGTCCTCTCACGAGCGGCCATCTCGCCCCCGTCGGTCTCGTGATCCAGCCCGTGGAGGTGCAACAGACCGTGCAGGAGCAGGATCCGCAGCTCGGTCGCAAGCGAGTGCCCATGCTCCTCCGCCTGCCGTGCCGCCCTCTCCAGCGACACCGCAAGGTCGCCCGCACGCTGGTGCTCCGGCGGCAGCCCAGGAATCGGCTCTGCCGGAAAACTAAGCACGTCCGTCGCCTTGTCTTTGCCGCGAAATCTCCGGTTCAGCCGCCGCAACTCCGCGTCCGTGCCAAGCCGCACATCCACGCTGCCCGCTAACCCAGCCGCCGCCTGCGCACGCCCAAGAAACCGCGTCAACGCTCGAGTCAACGCCAAAGTGTCAGACACCGCCGCATCCTCGCCGAGAGCGTGCCCCGAGGGAAGATCTCTAAGTCCGACCGTGATCATGCTAGTTGGATGAGGCCGGCCCGCCACACGATTTTCAGCTCAGCGCCGCCACTGGCCCGTGCCCCCGTCGCGGCTTCATGCGAGCTCCGCCGGCTGTACACCCAAACGTAGTCGACCTCCGTCTGCTGCCGAATGATCATGTATTTGTACAAACAGCTTGAGAAGGCCGAACCCTACGAAATCAGCTCTTTTGTGAGCCGAAGTAAAAGCCAAGCACCGTGCCCAGAATGGACGTAACCGCGGGAAAGATGGCCTGCATGTCGTCCTTGACCCGGCTCCATCTCGCGTCGGTCGACATCATCGCGGAGACAAGATAGATCACTACAACCGTCAGAAACACAAGGCAGGCCAGTGAAGCGACCCTTCCCCGGACCCTCTCTCGTGTCTCATCCGGGTCGAAGCTGCGCGTCCGGAACACATCCGAGGACAGCAGACGCTCGCCATCAGGCAATTCCTTTAAGCTCCGTGTACTTTCCACCGCGTTCGACCAGCAGCTTGCTCTCCCGATCGTTCACAGTGTCTGCAACAAAATTTGCAATGTTCAAGCTCTTTTCGAGAGCGACCCCGATGTCGTCGGTGCCCAGTTTCCTCTTCAGCGTCTCCAGCTTGGAGACAATCTCTTGCGGAAGTTCTGCTGTATTCATAAAACAGACCTCAAGGTTGGAGATTAGCACGGCTGCCCCGCCGGTCCGACCGGCGCGTGCATCTGGTTGTAAAGCCAGTCCGGCCGGCCCGCCAGACAGCATCACTGCGGTTTGGCAACAGGCTTTGCGGCTGCGGTCGAAGACAGCGCCCCCTCATTCAACGGAGCTCCATCGATCGCCAGCGGCATCTGCTGCTGAGCCCGGCCGTACGTATCGTAGGCCCGCACAATCCGCTGCACCAGCTGGTGCCGCACAACGTCCACATCGTCAAAGTGGCAAAAGCGAATCCCCTCCACACCGTCCAGCACATGCAAAGCTTCGAGCAGACCAGACTTCTTCGGGTTCGGCAGGTCGATCTGCGTCAGGTCGCCCGTAATCACGGCCTTCGAGTTGTTGCCCAGCCGCGTCACAAACATCTTCATCTGCTCGTTGGTCGTGTTTTGCGCCTCGTCCATAATGATAAAAGCGTCCGACAGCGTCCGTCCCCGCATAAACGCGAGCGGCGCCACCTCAATCACGTTGCGCTCCAGCAGCTTGTCCACCTTGTCCTGATCCAGAAGGTCATACAATGCGTCGTAGAGCGGACGAAGATATGGATCGACCTTCTCCTGCAAGGACCCCGGAAGAAATCCAAGACGCTCGCCCGCCTCCACCGCCGGCCGAACCAGGATGATGCGCGAGACCTTCTTCGACATCAACGCCGACACCGCCATCGCCACCGCAAGATACGTCTTTCCCGTGCCCGCCGGCCCCAGGCCAAACGTCATGTCGCAACACTCAATCGCCTCGACATACTTGCGCTGGTTCGGGCTGCGCGGCTGCACCGTCCGCTTCACCCCGGCCGACCTCTGCCGGCCAGAGTCCACCAGCGACCGCAAAGTCGAGATCTCGTCAGCCACCAAAAGCTTCAACAACCCGTGGAGCTCGCCGTTGTGAAGCGCATGGCCCGCCTTCCGCAACGCGTCAAAGTCCGAGAAAATGCCCTGCACACGCCCAACACCCGTCGGCTCGCCCGACACCTGAATGCCGTCCGACCGAAGATCGATAGTGACGCCGAGACCGTCTTCCATCAGACGGAGATTCTCGTCGCGGGTGCCGTACAAAGGTTCAATACCGTGGGTAATAGGGATCGTTCGCGTCGTCTTAGTCGTCAATTCGGGGTCTGACCTCCGTCAGGCGTAGCAAGTTGTGCCCGCATCCATTTCGATGAAGGCAGAGCAGCTTTGGACACAGAAAACGGTCGCTTGTGAGCAGAAGGGGAGGTGCGTACACGGCAGCGCAAAACCTGGCTGCGGAGCGGATCGGGATGGCGTTCATGCCAACGATGGCTGAAGACTAAAACGACGGAGCGTCGTCGTCAAGACCCTTTCGATAAATCTTTGCACCTCGGTTCAAGACACGAAGATCTCTGAGCCAAGATTCACCGAAAAGGAGCGAACGAGCCAACCACAGTGAATCCGACCCAAATCCCGGAAGCCGCCGCCTTGACCCAGACGCCAAAACTCCGTACCCTTAGAAAGGCCTGAACAGGTCGGCACCGTGACAGTTCTTTAGCTTTTCTGGTTGTCATTCCCGAAGGGAATCTGCTGTCAGGGTTGAATCACAGGCAGAAGGGCTGCAGTCTGCGCTGGCATGAGACGTGTTCGGCCAGACAACCTCGCTTCCAAAATCCAAAGCCCAAGCGAAGCCAGACCACACACCTCGCCTCGCCGATTGACCACGCAAAAGTCTCCACAAGAAAGAGTTCAAAAGAATGGCAAATCACGTTTCGTCCCTCAAGCGCGCCCGTCAGACCGACACCAAAACCGCCATCAACCGGTCCAACCGCAGCAAACTGCGCGGCACCCTCCGATCCCTCCGCGAAGCCATCCTCAAAGGCGACACGGCAGCCGTCACCGAACAGTACCGCGCCACCGTCTCCGTGCTCGATAAAAGCGTGCAAAAGGGTGTCATCCACAAAAACACCGCCAGCCGCTACAAAAGCCGCCTGAACGCCCGAGTCAAGGCCCTCACCGTCAAAGCGGCCTAAGCCCAGCCGCCGCTCTGGTCGTCATCCTTCGCGAAGCGAAGGACCCCTGTAGTTGCCGTTGCCCTTGCCCTTCTAGTTGTCATTCCCGAAGGGAATCGGCTGTTGCCGTTACTTGTTTCAGTTTCAATCCTCGCAAAACTACTTCGGCCCAGCACCCTCGTCCGGCTTCGTCGAGGAGTCACTTCCCGCCCCAGTCCCATACAGCGTCGGCTTCGATCGACGCTCCTCCGGCGGAGCATCTCCAGCCGGGCTCGGCGCCGCGTCCGCCTTCGGAGCCACCGCCCCACCCGCCTTCACCGCGCCATTCCCCACCGCCGCGTCCGCCGCGTTCTCCTCCTTCGCGTCTTCGGCACTCTCCTGCTTCTCATCCGCCGTCTCCGCCAGCTCCTTTCGCCCCTTCCCGTCGGCGGACGCTCGCTTCAGCCGCACCGGTCCCTCCGCCACCGCGGGCGCCAGAGCCGCCGCCTTCCGCAACGCCGCCTGCTCCGCACCCGAGATCGCCGGCAGCTTATAAATCTCGATCGCCTCGTTGTGGATCACCGCCAACTGAAGCCCATCGGGCGAAAGATCGAAGTTCTGCCCCGCCCTCTGCACCGGCCCACACTCCGCATGCAAGATCTGCCGGCCGCTGTCGTTGCTGTACACCGTCACCGTCTGGCCCGTCAGCAGATCCGGCGAAAATGAGCTCATCTCGAGCAGCGCGGAGCTGACCAGAACCCGCCCCAAAGCAAACCGTCCCGCCGCCAGCGCCAGGCTGAACGAGGGCGCGATGTAAGCCTCAGGAAACACCTGCTCCCACATCTCCTCGCCCCGCAGATTGAACCCCCCCATCACCTGCCGCTGATTCTCCCGCCGACACCCAATCGCCACAAACTCGCTCCGGCTCACCAGCACCGGCCGCGGCGGACACGTCGAATCAAACGGCGACAGCTCGTCCACCTTGCCCGAAAACTCGTCGTAATCAAACGCCCAATGCTGCCGTCCCTGGTCGATCACATCAATCATCCCCGAGCCATCGATCGGCAGCGCAACCGCCGCGTCCGCACGCACACCGCCCGCCGCTACAGGCCGAATCAGGTCCACCTCGCGCTCCGGTTCGGGCGCCCGCAGAAGCCGGTAAAAACCGATCTGCACCGTCGCCGGCCGACGCTCGCCCTCAGACTTCGTTCCCGCCGCCGGTCCCGCCACCGTGGCTCCGGCCTTCTCGCCCCCAACGACGTGCGGCATCGTCTCCAACGTCAAGAGACTCCGATCCGGCGAAACGAGAATCGCCGCAATGCGCCGATCCGTATGGAGAAGCGGCCGCTCCCGAAACGCATCGCCGGACTTCAAATTCACCAGCGGCATCATCGTGCTCAGCCGATTCCCATTCCGCAGCAGATACGCGCCATCCCCGAGATCCCACAGATACTGCGCCCGGTCCCGCAGCTGCCACTCCGTCCGCGCCAGCACATGCCCGGTCGGCAGCTCCAGGAGCACCGCCGCCGTCGCCCGGTCGTCATCCTCCGGCCGCCGGTCCGGCCGCCGCTGCAAGAGACGATGCACCCCAAACGTCACCAGCAAATGCCGGTCGTCCACATAGTGCACCGTAAACATCGTCCCGCCCGCCCCCAGGATCTGCTTGGAGATCGGCAGAAACCCAAAACTCGCGAGCGGCACGCGCATCGGCGGATCCGGCCCCCGACCCGACGCAAACGGCCCACACCAGCTCCACAGGAACAGCAGCGTCAGAGCGCAGACCCACCTCCGTGCCACAGGCGGCGCAAGACGGCGCCCCAGAGGCAACGGTCGAAGACGAGGAATTAGACGGGGGCCAAGCATCCTCTTACCAACATAGACGTACAGCGCCCCAGGATCGGTTTCACATCTCAGAATTCGCGCCAAAAAAGCGCCTTCCCCCCGTCGGGCACGGTACTTGCGTACCCCACCGGTACACCACCGGCACCAAACCTCCGTGCACATTTCCGGGCAGACCCGTACAGTGGGAAAGGGACAACACACGCTCGCCTCACCCCGGCGGTCTGCGTCCCACCATCAGAGACGGCTCACGGAGAACAGAAACGGATGAAGTTTGGCGTTTGGAACGGCGAAGAGAAAATCTCAACAGGGGCACTCACAGCGTTGCTCCTCGGGGTCGGCCTTGCGATCGGCGCCTCCGCAATCCCAGCGGGCGGCCAGAGCCCGGCGGCTCCGCCCAGCCCCACACCCGCGCCACCACAGGTCTACCTCCCCATCCCCGGATTTGACCTCTCCTCCATCGACTCCACCGCGGACCCCTGCGTCGACTTCTACAAGTTCGCCTGCGGAAAATTCGCCGCCAACCACCCCATCCCCGCCGATCAAACCGGCGTCGACCAGTTCTACGCGCTCTACAACGTCAACACCCAGGCACTTCGCGGCATCCTCGAAAAAGCCGCCGCCGGCGGGCCCGGACGATCTCCCGACGAACAAAAAATCGGCGACTACTACCACGCCTGCATGGACCGCGATGCCATCGAACGCAAAGGTCTCGAGCCCGTCCAGCCTCTGATCGGCGAGATCGACGGCATGGGCAACAGCACGCTCGCCAAACTCAAACTCCCCGCCGTCATCGGTCGCCTGCAGCGCGACGGGGTGGACCTCTTCTTCAGCTACGGCGAGCAGCAGGACTTCAAGGACGCCTCCAAGCAGATCGCCGCCATCGGCCAGGGCGGCCTCGGTCTGCCGGAAAAGGACTACTACCTCCGCACCGGAGCCAAGGACGAGACCATCCGGCAGCAGTACGTCGCGCACGTCAGCAAGATGCTCACCCTCGCCGGATCCCCGCCCGAACAGGCCAACCGCGACGCCCAGAACATCCTCCGGCTTGAAACCGCCCTGGCCAAGGCCAGCCTCGGCGTCGTCGACCTCCGCGACCCCGAAAAGACCTACCACCTGGAGCCCGTCGCGACCTTTGAGGCCCGCCTCCACGGCGTCAACTTCGTCCAGTTCGCCGACGCCATCCACTCCCCGCACATCACCGAGATCGACGACCAGACCCCCGATTTCTTTCCCGCCCTCATGCGCGAGGTGCGCGACACCGACATGGCAACGCTCAAGGCGTACATGCGCTACCACCTCCTCACCTCCGTCGCCGGCCAGCTGCCCAGGCGCTTCGACGAGGAAAACTTCGACTTCTACAGCCGCAAGCTGCGCGGTCAGCCGGAGCAGCCCGAACGCTGGAAACGCTGCTCCAACGCCGTCAACGGAGCCCTCGGCGAGGCGCTCGGCAAGATCTACGTCGCCCAGTACTTCGCCGGCGACAGCAAACCCAAGATGCTCGAGATGGTCCACGACATCGAACACGCGATGGACGTCGACATCGACCACCTCGACTGGATGAGCGCCCCTACCAAGGTCCGCGCGAAGGAGAAACTCCACGCCGTCGCCAACAAGATCGGCTACCCAGACAAGTGGCGCGACTACACCGCGCTCGAAATCAAGCCCGACGACGCGCTCGGAAACCTCGTCCGCTCCAACGCCTTTGAAACTGATCGGGAACTCGGCAAGATCGGCAAGCCCGTCGACCGCGGCGAGTGGGGCATGACGCCGCCAACCGTCAACGCCTACTACGATCCCAGCATGAACGACATCAACTTCCCCGCCGGCATCCTCCAGCCGTCCTTCTACGATCAAAAACAGGATGACGCCGTCAACTACGGCCACATCGGCGCCGTCATCGGCCACGAACTCACCCACGGCTTCGACGACGAAGGCAAAAAATTCGACGCCAAGGGAAACCTGAACGACTGGTGGACGCCCGCCGACACCAAAAACTTCGAGGCCCGCACCGGCTGCCTCGTCGACGAGTACAGCGGCTTCACCGCCGTCGACGACGTCAAGGTCAACGGCAAACTGACCCTGGGCGAAAACACAGCCGACAACGGCGGCCTCGTTCTCGCCTACATGGCCTACCTCGATCGCGCCAAAGCCAACGGCGTCGATCTCGCCGCCAAAAAGGACGGCTACAACGCACCCCAGCGCTTCTACATCGCCTTCGCCCAGAACTGGTGCGAGAACGAGCGCCCCGAAAGCGTCCGCGCGCAAGTCCTCCAAGACCCGCACTCCCCTGACCACTTCCGCGCCGACGGCGCCATCGTCAACCAGCCCGGCTTCTCCGCCGCGTTCAGCTGCAAACAAGGCGCACCCATGGTTCCGGTAAAAAGCTGCCGCGTCTGGTAAATCGTCCCATTCCCTGATCGGGCCCCCGCTTACAGAGCATGTCGAGCGGCCCAGAACTTCTACCCCATATGAGAGGATTTCTGTATGAGTGATTTCGTCCCAAAAGCAGGCAAGCTCCCCGGCGGAGGCAAGATCAAGATCGGCGGTCTAGGCCGAGCCGCCCAAAAGGCCCAGGCCATGCGCGAAAAAGCCGCACAGGTCCAGAGCGGCGAAAAACCCACCGCCAAAGTCTCCACCGCCGCCTCCTTCAAGGCAAAAGACTCCTTCGCCAACACCAAAAAAACCACCTTCCAACGCAAAGCAGTCTAGCCGCGTCGAGACAAAGCTTTCCGAGTCTCGATGCAGCGCGGCACCTTATCGAGAGGAACATTGTCCTTCGAGACCGAAACACAACCCGCGGAGACGCACCCGGTTCTCATCGATGCGCCGATGCCTATACGCACACCCCGCCTGCTGATCCGGCCGAATCAGCAGGGCGATGGCGCCCTCACTGCCGCCGCCGTTACCGAAACGTGGGATAGTCTGCACCGATGGATGAGCTGGGCAGAGAAGGTTAGCGATCACACTGCCGAACAGCAGGAGATACGCACGCGCCGCGTAATGGCGTCGTTCCTCTTGCGCGAGGAGTTCAACCTGCTCGGGATCGAGATCAGCACCGGACAACCGGTCATCTGGTGCGGCTTCCATGGCGTCGACTGGGGCGCGCGCCAGTGCGAGACCGGGTTCTGGGTGCGAAAGGGCGCGCAAAGCCGCGGCTTTGCAACGGAGTCCACCAATGCACTCGTGCGCTATGCCTTCTGTGCGCTTGGCATGCGGCGGGTGGGCATTACCCATGCTGCTGGCAACGAGGCTAGCCGACGAGTCATCGAAAAGCTCGGCTTCTCCCCAGAAGGCATCCAGCGTGAGGCTCATCGGCTGCCAGGCGGGCGAATGGTGGACAAGCACATATACGCCCGCCTCGATACGCTCGGGCTACCTCCCCTGGACGTGCATGAGTGCAGCATTGAGAATGCTTCCGGTGTCAGCGTATAGAGCATTCTCGGATCGATTGGTGCGCGTGCCGAACCACCGTGAGCTCGCCATGACGCATATCGGAGCAGGGAAGCAGTCAGCGGCGATTGTCTCTCGACGCAGAAACGGAGGAAAACCCTGACCAAAACGCACCCCCACCGAGCCCTCGGCTTCGCCGCCTGCGCGCTGGCCAGCTCCTTCTGGGGCTGCGGCTTCTTCTTCGGCAAAATCGCCCTCCGCGAGATGAGCTCGGCCGACATGGTCCTCTACCGCTTCGTCTTCGCCGTCCTTGGCCTCTCGCCTCTGCTCTTCACCCATCGCCCAAGCTTCAGCCGCCGCGACTGGGCCACACTCACGCTCGCGTCCTTTCTCGGCGTTCCCCTCCAGTTCCTCATCCAGTTCCACGGACTCACGCTCACCACCGTCTCGCACGCCTCTCTCATGGTCGGCACCATGCCCGTCATCCTCGCCGTCGGCGCAACCCTCTTCGCCGGCGAGCGCCTCCACCCCATCGGCTGGGCAGCCCTCGCCGCATCCACCGGCGGAGCCTGCCTGATCGCGCTCGCCGGCCGCCACACCACCCGCACCGGCGGCGGACCATCCCTCACCGGCGACCTCCTCATCGTCCTCTCCCTCGGCATCGCCCTATTCTGGATCCTCCTCAACAAGCGCCTCATGGAGCGCCACAACCACATCGTCGTCACCGCCTACGGTCTCCTGATCGGCACAGCCATGCTCCTGCTATGGGTTCCGCTCACCTCCGGCCCACCTCCACTTCGGCACGTCTCGGCCGAGGCCTGGGCCGCCCTCGCCGCGAGCGGTATCCTCTGCACCGCCACCACCACACTGCTCTGGAACTGGGGCATGACCGAGGTCCCCGCCTCCGAAGCCGGCGTCCTGCTCAACATGGAACCCCTCGTCGGCAGCCTGCTCGGCATCTCAGTCCTCCACGAGCACCTCGGCCCATCCGCCTGGGCCGGCGGCCTCCTCATCCTCGTCGCCGCCATCACCCTCACCACCCGCCGCCAGACCGGCCCCGCTCCCCGACCCGACGACGGCGCCGGGGAACAAACCGTCATCGCGTAGATCGGTTTTCCTGCAGGTGGATAGCGAAGACACAGGTCTCATGGCCGTTTTCCCCAATAAAAACGGCACTCTCACACTCTATCCGACTTACAGCAACAGGAAAACCGCTCTAGAACCTCCTCAGACCCGCTCTCATCCGCGCAAGTTGGCGCGGAGCAAGGTGGTGTATATACACTAGTCATATGGACGTGTTCTCGACGTTGGACGGGCAAAGCTTTGTCTGGGACAGCGAGAAGGCCGCAAAGAACCTCTTGCGTCATCACGTCCGGTTTGAACAGGCCAGGGAGCCGTTCTTGGATCCTTTGGCTTGCTACGACGACACCGGCCCTCCGGAAGAAGCTCGGCAGGCATGCATCGGCCTGACGGTCGGCTATCGGCTCTTGTATGTCGTCCATGTATTCCGGGAAGGCGATGGAATCCGCATCATCTCCGCGCGGGTCGCGGAGCCGGCGGAAAGGAGACGCTATGAAGATGGCTGAACGCATTCGACGCAACATGCAACCAAACAAACCGATGACTCTGATTTCGCTTCGGCTCCCCGACCATGTGATCGACGATCTAAAGGAGATCGCACCGGGGCTCGGCTTCGGTGGCTACCAGGCGCTCATACGCGCCTATATCTCAAACGGTCTTCGTCAACATCTGGCTCAAAAAGAAATCGCCCGGCCAAAGGACAGCACGGTCGAGGAGCTGAGCCGCAGACTTATCGCTCACGGCGTTCCCGAGCAAGCGATCCGCAAAGCTGTCGCTGAGATGGACACCTCAAGCTAGGAAACCTCTGATCAAGTCCCGCATTGTTAAGGGCACGGCTTCAGCCGCGCCGCAACCGCAATCCATAGAACGCGGCTTTAGCCGCTGAGGTACGCTTTCGGCTAGCCCAGCTCTAAATCAGAGATTCCCTAGATGTGAGGTTTCAATAGGTTGTCCAATAGTTCAAGAACTGGGAAGCTGTGTTTGCGAAGACTCAGAGTGACAGGAAAGCCGATGGACTATCACCAGCATGCCCGACTGACGGTGTTCAGTCGAGAGCAGCTTGCCAGGAAGGTTTTGGAGCAGGGCTGCGCGAAGACGGTCGCCAAGTGGGGTCCCCGGCGAGCTTGCTCGCTGGGGTAGAAGTGGGTGCGGCGGTATCGTGAACAGGGCGTGAACGGGTTGCGGGACCGCGGCTCGCGTCCCCGGCAACTGCGGCAGCCTACGTCCATCGAGCAGGTTCAGCGGGTCCAGGCCTTGCGGCGCGAGCGCTGGACGGGGCACCGGCTCGGAAAGCGTTCATGTCGCCATCGACGACCATAGCCGTATCGCCTTCTCGGGGATGTATCCC
>CAXTYQ010000055.1:0-22526 GCA_964248505.1 uncultured Acidobacteriaceae bacterium | reverse complement strand
TGGGCTGGGCGGCGAAGGCCTGGTCGATGCGGCGATAGAGACCGGCGAGCTGGTCGTACCTGTATCCGGCGGCCTGAAGATCGATGAAGGCGATGAGGCGGCCTTCAGGTTGGAAGTGGAAGTCCTGATGCTCGAGGTTACGCAGGCTCGCGATAAGCAGCCCCGCGGTCGAGAGCAGGACGACGGAGAGCGCGGCCTGGAGGATGACGAGGATGCGCTGCGACAGCGAGCTCGCGTTGCCGAGACTGCGGTTGGCTCCACGAAGGGCTTCGGCGGGGTTGGCGCGGGAGGCGATCCACGCGGGTGCGGTGCCGAAGAGGACGCCGGTGACGAGCGAGACCGCGAAGGCGAACAGCAGGATGGGCCAGGACGGCGAGGGGCTGAGCGGGTCAATCTCGACGCCCTTCATGGCGAGAGCAAGCATGGCGCGGGTGCCGGCATAGGCGACGGCAATGCTCGCAACACCGCCGAGAAGAGCGATGACGATGGCTTCGACGAGCATCTTGCGGATCAGCGTGGAGCGCGACGCGCCGAGAGCCGTGCGGATGCTGATCTCCTGCCGACGGCCGAGGGCGCGGACCAGCATGAGGTTGGCGAGGTTGGCGCAGCAGATAAGCAGAACGGCGCCGGCGATGAGGAGGAGGAGTTTGAGACTTTTTTCGTACTGATCGCGCAGCTCGTTGATGCCTCCGCTGGCCGGGGCGAGCTCGGTGGTCTGCTTCGCGATGTCGGCGTCCGTTTCGTTGCTGCCCGGGCTTCGGTTGGCGCGGATCCACTGCACGAGCTGCGTTTGGAGGGATTTTTCGACGGTCGGTACGGCGTGTGGGTCGGGGATGCGGACGAGGATGTCGAGCCAGTGCGCGCTGGGGAAGTTGAGCAGTTTGCGCTCCGGCTCCAACACGGGCTCCTGCGCGATCGGCATCCAGATGCCGGCGGGGTCGCCGGTGTTGCGCTCGCCGAGGAAGCCCTCGGCGGTGATGCCGACGACGGTGACAGGGTGGCCGGTGAGCAGGAGCGCCGAGCCGACCAGGTGCGGGTCGCTGTGGAACTTGGTGGCCCAAATGGTGTGGCTGAGCACGGCGACGGGGGCGGCGCCTTCGCGGTCGTCGTCGGGGGTGAGCAGGCGGCCCGCAAAGGTGCGCACGCCGAGGAACTGGAAGTAGTTGCCGGAGACGAAGCGGACGCTGAGCGGCTGCGCGGCTGATTCGGACTCGCTGCGGGCGCTGACCGTGTCGGCGCCGGCCTGGATGGCGGCCATGCCGTCGGCGCCTCGGGTATGGTCGCGAAACTGCTTGTAGAGGTCGTAGGAGAAGATGCGCCAGTCGCCCTGTTCGCCGCGGTCTACGCAGCACTCGATCTGTTTGCCGATCTTGTAGATCTGCTCGGGGTGGGTGACCGGGATGGAGCGGAGGATGACCTGGTAGACGAGCGTGAAGATGGCGGTGGTGGCGCCGATGCCGAGCGCGAGCGTGAGGATCGCCGTAAGGGTGAAGCCGGGGGATCGGCGCAGCTGGCGGAGGGCGAAGCGGAGATCCTGGGCGAGGCTTGGGAGCAGAGTGCGTGTCATGGTGTCGGGTCCTTGGGTCTGACTACTCGGTGCGGAGGGCTTCGGTGGGGCTCACGGTTGCGGCGCGGCGCGCGGGGATGAGGGCGGCGGCGACAGCCGTGAGGGCGATGGTGAGGACGGCGACGGTGAGGGTGAGGGGGTCGCCGGGGGAGACGCCGAAGATCTGCGAGCGGAGGAGGCGGGCGAGGCCGAAGGCGACCGGAAGCCCCACCGCGATGCCCAGGGTGACGAGGCGGAGGGCGTCGGTGAGCACGATGCGGGCGATGGCAAGGCGAGGGGAGCCGAGCGCGATGCGCACGCCGATCTCGCGGGTGCGCTGGGCAGTGGTAAAGGCGACGACGCCGTAGAGGCCTACGCCGGCGAGAAGGGTGGCGAGAAGGCCGAAGGACATAGCGAGAAGGCCGATGATGCGCTCGTTTCTGAGGTTCTCGTCGATCTGATCATCCATGGTGCGGAGCGACTGGAGAGGAAGCTCGGGGTGTAGCCGATGCATCGCGGTGCGTACGTCCGTGATGAGGGAGGCGGGTGCGTTCCGGGTGCGGAGATAGAAGGTGAGGCCGTTGGTCTTCGGGGTTTGGAGGACGGGGGTGAAGTCGGTCATTTTGACTTCATCCCGCAGACTGACGTGGCGGGCATCCCGGCTGACACCGACGATCTGCATCCAGGCGATCTTGTTGCCTGCGCCACGAGCGACGTGGCGGTCGATGGCAGCGGCGTCGGAGCCGAAGTAATGACGGGCAAAGCTCTGGTTGACGACGGCCACGAGCGGGTGGTTCGGGTCGTCGGTGTCGGTGAAGGAGCGGCCAGCGACGATGGGTTCCTGAAGTGTGTTGAAGTAGTTGGGGGTAACGGCTATGCGGCCGATATCGAGATCTTCGTCCGGCGGAGCGGTGTAGCCTTCGACGCTGACATTGGTGCCACTGTCGGAGTTGGCGAGCTCCGGGCTGTCTGTGCCGGCGACGGATTGGACGCCGGGTAGGGCGGTGAGGGCCTCGAGGATCTGCCGGTCGAGCGGGAGAACGCGGTCTTTGGGAGTTCCGGCGAGGCCTGGGTCGACGCTGAAGGTGAGCAGATGAGTCGTGTTGAAGCCAACGTCGACGTGGCGTAGGTTTTGCAGGGTGCGCACGAGCAGGCCGGAGCCAACGAGGAGAAGAACGCTGAGACCGACCTGGAGGCAGACGATGGCGCCGCGAAAGGTGAAGTGTTTTGCGCCGGCGGTGCCGGTTTGCTGCTTGAGGGAGGCGACGAGGTCCGGCTTGAGCAGTTGCAGCGCGGGCGTGAGGCTGAAGAGGACGCTGACGCCGAGGGAGAGGAGGAAGCTAAACAGGAGCAGGCGGGTGTTGAGACCGAGGAGAAAAAGGGGCGGGTCGCCCGCATCGGTGAGTTGCCGGGAGAGCAGACGGATGGCAGGGGTGGCGAGGGCCGCGCCAGCTATGGCACCCATAAGGCCGATGAGGATGCCTTCCAGCAAGAGCTGCGCCACGACGCGGCGAGCGGTAGCACCAAGGGCATAGCGGAGAGAGAACTCGCGAACGCGACCGGCGGAGCGGACCAGAAGGAGGCTGGCGACGTTGGTGGACGCAATGAGCAGGACGAGGAAGGCCATGCCCATGACGACGTAGAGGGGTGTTTCGAGTCGGTCGCGGCTGTAAGAGAGGCCGCGCGCGCCGGGGAGCAGACGGAGGCGGCTGTTGGTGAGAAAGTCGTCGGTGAAACTGGGGGAGCGATGTCCGAGAGCCTTCAGTTCTTCCGCCCGGAGCGCGTGCCAGAGCGGGAGGACTTGAGCCTGGGCCTGTGTGGTTGAAGTGCCGTTGCGGAGGCGGGCGATGAGGTTGAGCCAGCGATCCTGGTGGTTGATGAAGGCGTTGTCGGCGGCTTGGTTTGGATCGATCTCAGAGACGGTGGAGATCGGGACGAAGAGCGCGGGCGTCTGGCCCCAGACGGCGCTACGAAATCCGGGTGCGGCGACGCCGATGACGGTGAAGGGGTGGCCGCTGACGCCGAGGGTTTCGCCGAGGACCCCGCGATCGGCGCCGAGGTGGTCGCGCCAATATTCGTAGCTGAGCACAGCCGCCGGGGTAGTTGCAGTGACGCTGTCGTCGGATGCGGTAAAGAGGCGGCCGAGGGCGGGCTGAACGCCGAGGAGCTGGAAGTAGTTGCCCGTCACGAGCTCGGCCTCTTCAACGCTGGCTTCGCCGTGGCGAAGGATGCCGACGCGAGAGGTCGACGTGGCGAGTACGCCGGAGAGCGAGGTTGCCTTGTCGCGTAAATCGCGGTACATCGGATAAGAAAAAAGCAAAGTAGGGGAGCCGCCGTGGCCGCTGGTGTGGCCCTGCCAGGCTTTGCCGGTGCCTTCGAGGATGACGAGTTGTTGCGGATCGACGACGGGAAGCGGACGAAGCAGGGCCTGGTCGAGGAGCGAGAAAATTGCGGTGTTTGCGCCGATGCCAAGGGCGAGGGTAAGCACGGCGGTGAGGGTGAAGCCGGGGGCTCGGCGGAGCTGGCGGAGGGCAAAGCGGAGGTCTTGAAAGGCGGCGTTCATGGGGGCTCCTTATTCGGCGCGGAGGGCGACGGTGGGTTCGATCGAGGCAGCGTGGCGGGCGGGGAGGAAGGCGGCGGCGAAGGCGGCGAGGAGCATGGCGAAGGCGGCGAGGGCGATGGAGGTAGTTTGGCTGGCGAGGAGGGGGGAAAGGTCGATGGTGCTGACTTGGGTGGCTTCGGCGAGAAAGGCGGCAAGCAGACGGCGGAGGGCGATGCTGCCGACCGCGCCGAGGACGAGACCCATGGCGGTGAGGGTGAGGCCGTTGCGCAGGATGAGGGCGAGGATCTCCGAGCGTTGCGCGCCGAGGGCCATGCGGACGCCGATCTCGCGGGTGCGGGCGGCAACCTGAAAGGAGAGCAGGCCGAAGAGGCCGATGACGGTGAGCAGGAGGGCGAAGAGGGCGAAGGCCCCCGCGAGCCAGGAGAAGAAGCGGGGGGCGGCGACGGTGTGATCGATAAAGCTCTGCATGGGAACGAACTTGCTGGCGGGAACCTCGGGGTCGACGGCGGTGACGGCGGCCGTGGCGAGACGGGCTAGGTTGGGGTCGGGTGTGTTGCCGGGCGTGGCTGTGCGGAGGAGGAAGGTGGTGGGGAACCAGCCGTTGATCATCTTGACGGTGCCGTCGGAGATCTGCGCGTAGGGGACGTAGACAGTCGGGCCCGAGGACGTGGCGAGGGAGGAGTCGTGGACGTCGGCGACAATGCCGATGACGAGCATTTTGTCGCGCCCGGAGACGATGGTTTCGCCTATGGGAGAACGGTTGGGGAACCACTTGCTGGCGGCGCTCTGGTTGATGAGGGCGACCGGTTGGGTGGTGGCCGTGTCGGAAAGAGAGACGTCATTGCCGGCGAGCAGGGGCATGCCGGAAGTCCGGACATAGCCGGGAGAGATGAAGCGGCTTTCGATGTAGGCGATCTGGTCGGGGTGACTGGCGGGGCCGCCGGAGTCGTTGAGGCCCTTGTCGAGCGGGAGGCCGTTGACAGTGGCGACCTCCTTGACGCCAGGGATGGCGCGGAGGCGGTCTTCGACGGCGGCGATGAACTGCTGGGTGTGCGCGCTTGAGTTGAAGGCTGTGCCCTTGAGGTTGACCTGCAGGGCGTACAGGTGTTCGGGGCGGACGCCGGAGGGGACGGCTCGAAGGTGAAGAAAGGTGCCGAGAAGAAGGGCTCCGACGGAGAGGAGGGTGGTGGCGAGGGCTACTTGGGCGACGAGGAGGGTGCGGCCGAGGCGCTGCTGCGGGGCGGAGGCGCCGGCGGTGCGGGAGCCGGCGATATCGGACGAAAGGGTTTGCCGGAAGACGCCGAGGGCGGGAAGGAGGCCGAAGAGGAGGGTGGTGGCGCCACCGGCGGCGATGGCGAAGAGCGTGGCGGGGAGGTCGACGGTGGCGGTGTGGAGCTGCGGGAGGTCGATGGGGGAGTTGGCCAGGAGAAGTGGCAGGGCGAGGTGGGCTACGAGCAGGCCGAGGAGGGATCCGGCGAGCGCGAGGACGAGGCTTTCGGTAAGGAGGAGGCGGAGGGTGGAGAAGCGGCTGGCGCCGAGGGCGGAGCGGAGGGCGATCTCGGGGCGGCGGGCGGCGGAGCGGGCGGTGATGAGGCCGGCCAGGTTGAGGCAGGCCATGAGGAGAACGGCGAGAACGGCGGCGGAGAGGGCGAGGAGGCTGGGGCGGGCGTTGGCGGCGACGATCTGCCCGAGGGGCCAGAGATGCTCGGTCAGCTTGGGTGCGCCGGGGGGACCCCACCTGTTGTACTTGGGAAACTGGCGGTAGATTGCGGCGGTGAGGGAGGGGAGCTCGGCGGCGGCTTGATGCGGGGTGACGCCGGGCTTGAGGCGGGCGATCAGTTGGTAGTTGGTGCCGATGTAACCGGGGTCTTTGGACGAGAGCTGCAGCGGCTGCCAAAGGTCGGGGGCGTCGGCGGTGGCGAAGGTTGCGGGCATGACGCCGATGATGGTGTAGGGGTCGCCGTTGAGGTGGAGGGTGCGGCCGAGGACGTTGGGGTCGGCGGCGAGGGCGGAGCGCCAGAGGGATTCGGAGAGGACGACGGTGGGCGCGGCCCCGGGGAGGTCCTCGGCGGCGGTGAAGGTGCGACCGAACAGCGGCTGGACGCCGAGGGTGGGAAGGTAGCCGGCGGAGACGCGGAGGGACGTGATGGTCTGGCTGCGGCTGCTGCCGTGTGTGTCAGGGACGGTGAGGTTCTGGCCGAAGGGACCGCTGTCGGCGATGCCGATCGAGGCGAAGCTGGTGGTGTTGTGGAGGAGAAAGTCGGCGGTCTCGCCGGTTTGTCTGGCGGTGGGCGGTTCAGTGGGGTGCGTGAAGCCGATGCCGACGAGCTCGGTGGGGTGCGGGTACGGGAGGGCCTGGAGCAGGGTGGCGCGGACGACGGTGTACATGGCAGTGGTGGCGCCGATGGCGAGCGCCAGCGTGACCACTGCAGTAGCGGTAAAGCCGGGCGACCGGCGGAGCTGTCTGAGGGTGTAGCGGAGGTCTGTGGGCAGGTTGGATATGAACATGGGGTCTCCTACTCGCTTCTGAGGGCTTGCATAGGGTCGATAGCGGCGGCGCGACGCGCGGGAACGAGCGTTGCGATGAGGACAGCGGCCGAGACCAGGGCTGCCGTCACGAGGAGGAGCGAAGGCATCTGTGCGGGCGATCCGAAGAAGATCGCCGAGAGTGTGTGAGAGGCGAACCAGCTTCCGAGAAGGCCAACCGTCAGACCGATCGCGAGGACGCGCCCAGATTCAAACAACAGCAGACGCAGCACACCGGAGCGGCTGGAACCGAGAGCGATGCGAAGACCGAGTTCCCGGGTACGCTGCGCGACGTCGAAGGCGACGAGCGCATAGACGCCGATGACAACGAGCAGGAGCGCGAGGCCGGCAAAGGCGCTGAGCAGGGCGGCGTTCAGGCGGGGCTCGGTGAGGGCGCGGTTGCGTGTGGTCGAGAGCGTGGTGAAGTGTCCAGGGGAGGCGGTCGCGTCCAGAGCGGTGACGATGGAGCGGATGCGGGCCTGGAAGGCGGCGTCGGGGACGGCGTCCTCGGCGGAGTTGCGGCTTCCAAACTGCGGTGCGGAGCGGAGGGCGAACTGCATGTGCGGCCAGCCGCCGCGCTCGGGACGGTAGACCTCGGGCTGGACGGGGCTGTCGAGGGCGCCGCCGGTGCCGTGGACGTCTCCGATGATGCCGACGATCTCGCCGGCGTCGATAAGCGACTGGTCGTTAGTTGCACCGGCAGTTGAGGCGAGGTGCTTGCCCACCGGGTTCGTGCCCGGGAAGTAGCGCGTGGCGAGGGCGTGGTTGATGAGCAGGACGGGTGGGGCTTTGTCCTCGGCGTCGTGCTCCGTGAAGTTTCGTCCTTGCAGCAGCGGAATGTGCAGCGTGTGGAGGTAACCGGGAGTGAGGTCGCGGCCCTCAGCGACGACGGTGTCGTGGTGAGGCGTGGGGGCCTGGCCGGCGATGTCGAAGGTACTGCGGATGCTGAAGTAGGAGAGCGGAAGTGCCGTGATGGCTCCGGCGCTCTCGATCCCCGAGAGGTTGCTGAAGGTGTCTTCAAGCCGGGCGTAGAGGCGGTGCGATTTGGCGCGGTCGGCGCCCCAGGGGAGGTCGACCGAGAAGGTCTGGACGTGGCTGAGATCGAAGCCGAGCGGGGCGGTGAGGAGGCGGTACAGATTGAGCAGGACGCCGGCGGACAGCGTGAGCAGGACGAGCGCAAGCGCTATCTGCAGAGCGGAGAGGCTGCGGCTCAGGGTGCGGGTATGGCCGACGACGGTGCGCTCCGAAGTGGCATGGCGGACCCTTGTGTATTGCAGGATGGGAGCGGCTGCCGTGAGCATGCCGACCGCAACCGCTACGGCGAGCGAGATCGCGAATACAGGGAGATCGATGTGCGGCCGGTCGATAAGAACCAGCCCTGACGGAAGGCGCGAAACAACGACGCGCAGGACGGTGACAGCAAGCCCGATGCCGACGAGCCCACCGGCGAGCACAGGCGTGAGAGCTTCGATGGCGAGCATGCGCGCGAGTCGGCCGCGGGTGATGCCGAGGGCGGTGCGGACGGCGAACTCGCCGCGACGCGCGGCGTTGCGCGAGATCTGGAGACCGGCGATGTTGACGGCGGCCGCGAGCAGAACGAGGGCGACGGCAGCGGTGAGCAGGAGAAGGATGTCTCGGTACTCGCCGAAGAGCCCGGTGCGCAGATCGGTCACCGTAAATCCCCAGGCGGCGTCAGTCTCGGGATGGGCCGCCGCCAGC
Source organism: uncultured Acidobacteriaceae bacterium (assembly GCA_964248505.1). Lineage (GTDB taxonomy): Bacteria > Acidobacteriota > Terriglobia > Terriglobales > Acidobacteriaceae > Edaphobacter. The sequence continues at coordinate 14,172 of CAXTYQ010000055.1, read as the reverse complement.
CGGCCGGCGAGTTGTGTCGCCGCGACGCGGAGTGAGGCGATAGTGACACTGGGATCAACGCGGCCGATCACCTGGAGGAAGCGGCTGCCGTCGCCGCGATAGTTGCCGAAGAAACGGGGAAAGATGTGGCCTGGATGCCAGAGACCGGTGCCGGCAGGCAGGTCAAAGTGCGGCGGCATCACACCCACGACGGTGGCCTGATCGGCGCCGAGCTTTACCGTGCGGCCAACGATGTGCGGGTCGCCGGCAAAGGTCGTCTGCCACAGGCGGTAGCTGAGGACGAGCAGCTGCGGCCCGTTGGGAACATCGTCAGCGGGGGTCAGGGTGCGGCCAAGCAGCGCCGGCGCCGCAAGCGTCGGGAAGAAGGCGCCGGAGACCGCGGTGGCAGGGACACGCACCGAGGTCTGACCGTCCGTCGTGAGGGAGGTGTCGTCGGAGTAGAAGAAACCCAGGCTCGTGAAGGCTGGCCGGCCGTCTGCCGTGAGGTGGGCGAGGTCCTCGGTACGCAGCACGGACATGAGGCCGTTGGTCTTGAAGCCGCGGAGGTTCTGGTCACCGGCCTCTACGATCTGTTCGGGATGGGGGTAGGGCAGAGGGTGCAGAAGCGTAGCTCGCAGGATGCCGCACATAGCAGCTGTGGCGCCCACGGCAAGCGCTACCGTGAGGACGACGGCGAGGGTGAAGACGGGTGCGCGACGAAGCTGGCGGATGGCGTAGCGGATGTCCTGTTCGAACGATGTCATGGAAGTGTCTCCGATCGGTGGCTGCTACTCGCTGCGAAGAGCTTGAATGGGATCTGTGTTGGCTGCAGAACGTGCCGGCAAAAGCGTAGCGAGGACGGCCAGGAGAAGGACCGAAAGCGCACCGATCACATAGGCGGCGCCGTCGAAGGCAGGGAGCTTGCCGACCACGCTCTCAAACATGCGGCTGACCCCGAGCGACAGGACGACGCCGACGCCGATGCCGACCAGCGCCACCGAGATCGCCTTACGCAGCACAAGACGGAGCAGCTGGGCACGATTCGCTCCGAGTGCCATGCGCAAGCCGAACTCGAACCGGCGCTGCGCCACCGTATATGCCGTGACGCCGTACATGCCGATGGCCGCTAAGAGGATGCTGACGCCCGCGAAGCTGCCGAAGAGGAGCGTGCGGAAGTGTTCGGTCCGCTCCGTAGCTCCGATATTTTCGCGCATGGTCGTGCCCTTGATGGCCAGCTCGGGATGGCTCTGCTCGAGACGTCGTCGAAGCGTCTCGACCATGGCGCCCTGGGCCGACCGCGTCCTCACCACAATCTGCACATCGTCCGCGTCGCGTGGATGCTGCGCCAGAGGAACGTAAAAGGTCGGCGTGGGCGCCGCCGCCGGGGAGCTGTCGCGAATGTTGCCGACCACGCCCACAATCGTCCACCACGTCGTTCCCGGGTCATCGTAGCCGCACTGGATCTGTTGGCCGATGGGATCCTGGCCGGGAAACATCGTTTGTGCGAGCTCTCGGTTGATGAGCAGCACCATGGGTGTGTCAAGGCGATCGCCCGGGGTGAGGGCACGACCGCTCAGAAGCGGTATGCCCATGGTGGAGAAGAGGCCGGGCGTCACAGAACGGATCTCGGCATAGGGAAGCTTGTCGACGCCGGGGGAGAAGACCTGACGTCCCTTGATCGCGTACCCGACGCCTGATCCGCCGAAGCCCATCGGCGCGCCGGAGGTGGCGGCTACAGCGTCGGCACCGGGCACCCCGGCTGCCGACGCGAGGATGGCGTCGAGATGTACGAGACGCCGCTTCCCTGCCGCGTCCTCGGCCAGCTTTGCCGAGGCCTGCTGGGCGGGAGAGCTGTCTTTCGGCAGATCCGGTGGAGGCGGCGCGGTCTCAATGGCATGGCTGTCCAGCGTAATCAGGCTCGCGGCGGCGAAGCCGAGGTCCTCACGGGACTGCGCGATGAGTTGGCGCGCGAGCAGGATCGCGGAGATCGAGAGGGTGAGGGTAAGGGCTACCTCGGCGACGACGAAGCCGTTGCGGAGCCGCTGGGCGCTTCGGCCTTCCGTTCCGCGTGCCGCGTCCTGCTTGAGCGCAAACGCCGGGTTGACGTGCCAGGAGCGCCACACGGGGGAGACAGCGGTGATCGCCGTCAAAGCAAGGCTGACCAGGAAAGAGAAGAGCAGAACGTGGAGGTTCAGGTGCACATCCGCAAGCCGGGGAATGTCGGGTGGGGCAAGGCGAAGCAGAAGTTGGAGCGCGGGAACAGCCAGCAGGACGGCGAGCGCGGATCCCGCGAGAGCGAGCAGCGCTGCCTCGATCAGGGCGCGTGCGGCGAGTGTTCCTCGCCCAGCACCGAGCGCGGTCCGGATGGTGACCGATTGCATCTGACGCGTCGCCCGCACCAGCTGCAGGTGCGTGATGTTGGCGCAGACGATCAGAAGGATGACCGCCACCGATCCCATCAGAAGTCGGATCGTCGGACGGATTTTGCCGACGATCTGCTCCTGCAGCGAGACGGCCTCGATTGCCTTGTGTCGATCTTCCGGAAAGGCGCGTTGCAGCTGACGCGAGAAGGTATCGAGCTCCGCGTCGAGCTGCGCCTGGCCTACGCCAGCCCGGCGCTTGGCGACGACGCTTTGGTTGTAGGCGGTACGTCCGGCCCACGCCGGGGACATCGTCGTTTCGATCCAGACAGCCGACTTTCCGGGGAAGGAGAAGCCGTCCGGAAGAACGCCGACGATCGGTCGCGGAACACCCTCGCTCCGGACCGATCGACCGATTGCGGCCTCCGGAGATCCGAAGTGCTCGCGTGCGAAGGCCGCGCTTACGAGCGCCTCGGTTCCCGTCGCATCACTCGAACGGAAGAGCCGGCCCGCGACGGGCTCGACGCCCATGACGGCGCCAAAGCTCGGGCTGACCCTGGCGACGGGGAGATAGAGCGCTGTGCCCTCGAGCTCGATCCCGTCCGACCAGCTCTTGTACGTCGCCGCGGCTTCGAGGCCTTTCACCTCCCGCGCGACATCGGTGAAGTCGTAGCCGCCCATCGCGTTAATGGACCTGCTCTCGTCGAGGAGGCGCGTTCGCAACGCGACGATGCGATCAGCATCGCGGTAGCCGAGCGGTCGCACCAGCACACAGTCGACCACAGTGAAGATCGCTGCATTCAGACCGATTCCGATCCCGAGCGTCGCGACTACCGTAAGGGTGAAGGCAGGCGAGCGGAAGAGGCTGCGGAGGGCCAGGCGGATAGAGGCGGTCACAGGCGCGCCTCCGATCCCATGGAGCTTGTCGAGGGGTTCTGCTCGGGGTCGGCCAGCAAATGAAGCAACTCGCCCTCGGCGACGATCTTGCCATCGAACAGATGCACCTGTCGCCCAGCATGCGCGGCAAAGCGCGGATCGTGCGTCACCATGCAGATCGTAGCGCCCTCGTCGTGCAGCTCCGCGAGCAGCCGCATCACGGCTTCCCCGTTCTTTGAATCGAGGTTTCCGGTCGGCTCATCCGCCAACAGGATTGACGGCGAACCCGCCAGAGCGCGCGCCACGGCCACTCTCTGCTGCTGGCCCCCTGAGAGCTGCGCCGGATAGTGCCGCATGCGATGAGCCATGTTCACGCGCTCAAGCGACCGTTGCACCCGATCCTTTCGCTCAGACGAGGGCATGCCCGAGCGGTAGCTCAGCGGCAGATCGACGTTCTCATAGACGGTCAGGTCCCCGATCAGATTGAAGCTTTGAAAGATAAAGCCGATCTCCTGGTTGCGAATGCGCGAACGATCGGAGAAGTTCAGATTTGCCACCTCCTTTCCGTTCAGCGTGTACCGCCCATCTGTCGGCGTGTCGAGCAAACCGAGGATCGATAACAGCGTCGACTTCCCACAGCCCGATGGTCCCGACATCGCGACGTACTCACCGCAGGCGATCGAAAGGTGAACGCCCGAGAGAGCGTGCGTCTCCACCTCATCGGTGTAGAAGACCTTGGTGAGATTCTCGATATGGATCAGGTCGGGCGAGTGGTCGGAGCCGGCAGCCATGGGTGTCCTTTCCTGCTGATAACGGTTACTGGTTCTGAAGCCGAACGCGATCCGCGGAGTCCCATCGCGACATGTCGGAGAGGATGACTGTTTGGCCCGGCTCGAGACCGGCGAGCACCTGGATGCTGTTGACCGATGCCCGCCCCACCTTGACCGGAACCCGCGTCGCGGACCTTCCGTCGGGAGAGACGCGGAACAGGCTGATGGTGGAGTTCTCGTTGCCGAACGCCGGCCGGCCCACGTACAAGACGTCCGTCATGCGGTCGAGATCGATCGTTCCATCCACCGAAAGATCGGGCCGTGCGCCCTGCGGCAGCGCACCCAGCAGATCGACGTCGACCGTCACCGTTCCGTTCTGGACGGCCGGATCGATGCGTGCGACCTTGCCCGGTATCACGCCGTTGTGCGTGTCGATCTCGGCCGGTTGATCGATCTGGATGTCGCGCGCCTGAGTCTCGGCGATCTTGAGCGACGCCTTCAGCTGGTCCGGTTGCACCACCTTAGCGAGCGTGGTTCCTGGAGCGACGTGTTCCCCGACCTGATGGGGCAGATCGACCAGCACACCCGCGATCCCGGCACGGACGCTGAGCGCCTGCTCCTGCTTCTGCTTCAACCCAAGCAGAGCCTGGGCCTGCTGCACCTTGGTCTCCTGCACGGCAAGCTGCGTCAGAATCGCCTTCTGATTCAGGTCGAGCCGCTGTCGCTCCAGGTCGTTGCGCTGGTTCAGTTCGTCGGCCTTTCCCTTGGAGGCGCTGTAGGTCAGGCCGCTGATCACGCCCAGGTCGTAGAGACTCTTATCCGTCTGTGACTGAAGCAGCGCCTGCCGTTGATCCGCGCCGACCGTTGCCGCACCGGCGCGCTGATTCATAAGATCGCTCTGAAGACGGGCACGGGTGTTCAGGTAATCCGCCTTCGCTGCCTTCAGTTGAAGTTGCGCGTCGAGCATCTGTTGCTGCACGGCAGGGTCCACCAAATCCATCAGGATCGTATCCGGCTCGACCTTCGCACCCGGCAGAACACGGATGCGAACCACGGTGGCCTCCGTCTCGGCAGGAATGAGGCGGATGCGGTCCTCGCGCGGCACAAGTGTTCCGGGACCTCGCACCTGCCGAAGCAGAGGTCCGCGCTTCACCACATCGGTCCACACAGCACTGTCAACAGTCGGAATCGCCGGCTTGAGACGCAAGACAAAGATCCCGACAGCGCAGATCACGACGGCTGCGACGGCTCCCACGAAGACGTTGCGGCGAATTTTTCGCTTTCGGATGTCTGGTCTTGAGATATCCATCTACGTGCAGAAGAAGCAATCCAGAGCCCACGGTGCGCTTCACGGGTTTCAACAACTTAGCGGAGGTACCACCCGCAGCTGTGTCCGGAAGCAACATTCGCTGTCCAGAACCGGACACCGGTGTGGCCGCTTCACTAAAGCGCTCAGACCCTGACGCCCGGCTTGACGCACCGCAACCTGCCGACAACTCGGCTCCAACATTCGCGCCACCTCACGGGTTTGCCCACCTTGAGAAAACCGGCCCGGGCTTTCTCGTAAAGAAGTTTAGCCGCCACCCATTGATCTTTAGGAGAGGGGGTCTGCTTGCTCCGATCATCGCCTCATCGGGGTATGTCTCAGCCATCGTCCGCAGACGCACAACCTCCTCCTCAGCGATCGTCCGAAAACAGAGTCCACCGGCGATCGCTCAACACCCGGATGTTCAATGCCGGAAGCTCGATCACCAGACCGGGAGACGCTTCCATGCCGGATGATCCACCATGTACATGACTGGATCGAAAAGAATGTCACCGGATCGAAAAAGAATGTCGAAGTCGCCTTGTGGTCGGGATCTGGTTCTGTCAAACACCCAACAAACCCACCAGCTTCTAAGCAGCCGGACCAGTATCGCTGTAATGCTATTCAGCGACCAGAGCCGTTCCAGATCCGGTGAGTGCTTCTTCGCAACGGACCTTGATCTCTCGCGATCGTTGCCGCACAAAGACGAAGCCAGCATTGGCGGAGCGGACTCGGCATTCCGCAACTGAAAGAGAGGCGTAGGATTGCCGATCCCGAGCGGCCCATGCTTCGCAGTTGCTCGTGAAAGGCGCCATTCGACACTCCTATTCCCGCTAAGTGCGCTGGTCTCTCTGGCTAAGGAATGTAGGTTGAACAGGATGAGGATTCGACGGAGCTGCAGCGAGTCGCAGACGACCCCCGGGGATCATCTGGAATACCTAGTTGCGATTCGGTCTATATGCAGGAGGTTCGTAACTGAGCAGGGTTGCTATGGGCATGCCACCCGTTTGAAAGAGTGTGGGTACAAACTGGGTACAGTAGACCCTTCTTCTTATTCCCTACCGACTCTTTTATCACTCTAAGTTGTTGATCTTATTGGCTCCTGAGGTAGGACTCGAACCTACAACCCTTCGGTTAACAGCCGAATGCTCTGCCATTGAGCTACTCAGGAGTGCTGGGAATACGCGGGAGGCACACACGCTTCGCTCCCGTATTTATAGCAAATCAGATGGAGCGGGTCAAAGCCCAACTGCCGTCCCGAGCTCCGCGCAACACGCGGTAAGCTAGTGCACGAGGATCTCCGATGCCAAGTACACCCCGCATCTCCCGCCTTTCTCGTGATCAGGTTCCAGAGGCCGCCATCGCCATCTACGATCGCTATCTTCGCGATCGCGGAAACGTGCCCAACATGTTTCGCACCATGGCGCACCGGCCCGAAATCTTTGAGACGATCATCGCCCACATGGAAGCTGTGCTCAATACCGGCACCTTGCCGAAGGCGCTCAAGGAACTCGTTATTGTCAGGACGTCGCAGCTCAACCGTACGCCGTACTGCCTTGCCTCGCACACTGCCATCTGTCGCAAGCTCGGATGGACAGACGCCCAATTGAACGGGATGGCGAATCCGGCCTCAGAGGGGGGCTTCACCGAGCGAGAGCTCGTCGCCATCCATCTCGCCGAAGTCATGACGCTCAACCCGCATGGCTACACGGCTGAAGACTTCGCACGTCTACGCACCTTCTTCTCCGAAGGCGAGGTCGTCGAGCTTATGGCTGCGATCGGGCTGTTCAACTACTTCAATCGCTTCAACGACCTGCTCGAAATGGAACCAACCGCGCCCGCAACGGAGAAGGAGTTAGCTCTCGCTGGCGTCGTCGCCTGAACCTGCCGCAATACACATAGCGTTTGCACAAGTCTGGCGACACAGACGAACCGGACCTTATGGGTACAGCAAGACGGCGATGTTGTACGACGCAAACGGTCCACTTTCAGGTGCCTCGCACGCGCCGACGACTGCTTCGTGATACTTGCCGGAATTCAGCCGATTCTTGAGCAACGACGGTAGATCATCGAGACGCGATGCCGTGTAGCGCAGCACATACCAAGGACGGCGGTCACCCGCATAGCCTGTCGGCATGCTGCACGTCTGGCGAGCGTCTACCCGAAGCAGATCCGATCTCGGCGTTCCCTGAGCCACTTTCAGGCCCGACCCCGCCAGCAACATCGCCACTGTCAGCTCTTGCTTGTCGAGCGACATGGTATCCACGGTCGTAGCAAAGTCCTCGACGGCAAAGAACTGGCCGCCCCTGACGATGACTGCAATCCCAACCACGTTCACCATCGGATCCAGGAGGTTGGCTCGATGGCCCGGTGAGGCCATCCAGAGATCATGGATGATCACAGAGTCAGAAGCCTCAGCGACGTTCTCTGTAATCAGGGAAAATCGAAGCCCGGTCTTCGCGCCGCGTTGAGAAAGGTCCGGCTCCCCAGGAAAGCCGTGAGAAATGTCGGAGTGTCGCGCCATCTCAGCCGCATGGGCGGCGGCTGCAGCGGATAGAAGGGGATCTCGTTCGAGTGGCGACAAGCCCCGCGCCGCACGATCCTGGTTGGCCTTCAGCAGCAGAAACTGCTCGGCAACCGTGGGGAGAACAGCTCCCCGCGTCACCGCTGGAGCGGACGACGCGAGGAGACACAGAGCAAGGACAACAATGGAAAGAAGGACTGGCTTACGCTGAGCCATGATTTTTCTCGACCTCGACTGATGTACAGCGGAGCACCTGGGAGAGGCTGCTCTTGCGCTATATATCGGCTGATCGGGGAGAAAGTTTAGTACAACTTTCGCTCTCTCGGACCCGCGGAGGTCAGAGGGACGCGACATATGTGCAGGATTGGCAAGACATCCAGACACGTCAGCAGCACTCCTCTCAACGGCAGGAACGGTCGCGCGTACACAGGCGCTAAATAAACCATTACCAAAGCAGAGAGGGCCAGCTGGGGAAACTACGAACGAAGTACCAAAGACAAGGGAGCAGTATTGAAAGAGACGGCGTTAGCTGAGCTTGTGTTGCACGGCAGCCCAGGTACGCCTGATCCCTTCATCGATCCCGACCGCATGGCGCCAACCGAGCGAGTGGAGCCGGGTGACGTCCATCAACTTACGCGGAGTTCCATCGGGCTTGCTCAGATCGAAGACAATTTCGCCCCGAAACCCTAGAACGCGGGCCACGGTGGCAGCCAAGTCGCCGATCTGCATGTCTTCGCCGGTTCCGATATTGATCAGCGGGGGAGCATCCTCAACCAGCAGCGAAGTGTACTTTGCGTCGTCCAGATTGAGCAGGTGCACGCACGCTCGGGCCAGATCGTCGGAGTAGAGCAGCTCACGGCGCGGGGTTCCCGTGCCCCACACCGTAATCTCCGATGCTCCTGACCGAATCGCCTCTGCCGTCTTTCGAATCAATGCAGGCAACACGTGGGAGGTTTCGAGGTCAAAGTTATCCTCCGGTCCATACAGGTTTGTCGGCATCGCCGCCAGATACCTGGTCCCGTACTGGCGGTTATAACTCCAGCACATCTCAATGCCGGCGATCTTCGCCAGAGCATAAGGCCGGTTAGTGGGTTCAAGCGGCCCTGACAGCAGGCAAGACTCCGGCATCGGCTGCGGCGCAAACTTCGGGTAGATACAGGACGAACCAAGAAACAGCAGACGGTCCGTGCCGTTTCTCCGTGCAGCGTCTATCACGTTGTTCTGAATCAGCAGATTGTCCCGGATAAAATCCGCGGGAAAGTTGTTATTCGCGAGAATCCCGCCAACCTTCGCCGCGGCAAGAACAACATACTCAGGGCGAGCCTCGGCAAAGAAACCATCGACCGCCACCGGGTCGCGCAAGTCCAACTCCGCATGCGTGCGAGTCAGCAAACTTCGGTAGCCCAAGCGATCGAACTCACGCGAGATCGCCGATCCGACAAGTCCGCGGTGCCCCGCAAGATAGATCCGCGCATCTCGACGCATGTAAGGCTCCGGCACGCGCATCGGCTCGCCCGCCAGCGCCGGCCCAGCCGCATCGGACGACCCGACCCTGGATGACTCGACCTGCGAATCGGCTTCTAAGACTTTGGATTCAGTGTTCACAGTCCCTCAGGTCTCCCGCACGTTGTAGGCATCGAACCCGTGCTCGCGCACCAGAGCGTCGCGTTCGGCGCTCTTCAGGTCAGATTCGACCATCTCTCGAACCAACTCGTCAAAACTCGTCCGCGGCACCCACCCCAGTTCCCGCTTCGCCTTCGATGGATCGCCCAGCAACGTCTCCACCTCAGTTGGACGGAAGTATCGCGGGTCTACCGCGACCACGATTCTGCCCTCCATGTCGACAGCTTGTTCTTCCACGCCGCTGCCCTGCCATGTCAGATTGAGCCCCAGCAAACGGGCGCAGCGCTGAACAAAGTCGCGCACACTGTACTGCTCGCCCGTTGCAATCACAAAGTCCTGCGGACGCTCCTGCTGCAACATCAGCCATTGCATCTCGATGTAGTCGCGCGCATGTCCCCAATCGCGCTTTGCGTCGAGGTTCCCCAAGAAAAGCTGTGTCTGCAGACCCACCTTGATCCGCGCCAGACCGCGCGTAATCTTGCGCGTGACAAACGTCTCTCCCCGCAGCGGGCTCTCATGATTGAACAGAATTCCGTTGCAGGCATATATCCCGTAGGCCTCGCGATAGTTCACCACGATCCAGTACCCGTACATCTTCGCCACGGCATAAGGCGACCGCGGGTAAAACGGCGTCGTCTCCTTCTGCGGAATCTCCTGCACCAGCCCATACAGCTCCGAGGTCGACGCCTGGTAAAAGCGTGTCTTTTTCTCGAGACCCAGTATCCGAATCGCCTCCAAAAGGCGCAAAACGCCAAGCGCGTCCGAGTTCGCCGTGTACTCCGGCTCCTCAAACGAAACTTGCACGTGCGACTGCGCGGCCAGGTTATAGATCTCGTCTGGCTGCACCTTCTGCACAATGTGGATCAGCGACGACGAGTCCGTCATGTCGCCGTAGTGGAGGATGAACTTCGGCTCCGGATTATGCGGGTCCTCGTAAATACTGTCGATGCGCGCCGTGTTGAACAGCGAAGTCCGGCGCTTGATGCCGTGTACCTCGTATCCTTTTGCAAGCAGAAACTGCGCCAGGTAGGCACCATCTTGTCCGGTCACTCCGGTAATCAGCGCTCTCTTCAAAACGGAACCATCTCCCATCGGCCAATCGCGACCCGAACAGATTCGAAATCTTCCGCAGCTCGTCCCTTCTAGACCTTCCGGTCGGCTCCGGTTGACCTCAGTCTACTGCAGAGCCGCCTCGGGCCGATGTCTCAGATTAGGTCACCACGTTACTAAAGGTTTGCTCCAGCTCCCTCTCGACGCGGAGCAATACCTCATCCCGGCCCAGCCACTCGACTGCATATCGCCGAGCCGCCGCACCGAGCCTCCCTCTCAACTCCACATCCCCCGCTAGCCACCGAACAGCCTCCGCAAATGCCAAAGAGTTGTCGGTCGGCACCACCAGGCCGCGCGCCTCCTCGTCCGCCCCACCCCCGACCACCTCCGCCACCTGCGTCCCGGCATCGGCCGTCACCACCACCGGCCGTCCACTCGCCAGCATCCCTGTCAGCTTCGAGGGCATCACCAGATCCGCCGCACCTGCGCGCTGCGGCAGCAGATGAACATCTGCCGCGTTCAGCAAACTCGAGAGCCGCCCGAGCGGCTGCAAAGGCAGCATCGTCACATTGCTCCGGCCCATCATCTGCCGCTCCAGCTCCGGCCGAAAGCTGCCATCTCCGCACAGCAGGAGGTGCACTCGAGGGTCCGTCTGCAGCTCCTCCGCCAGTCCGACCAACATCTCCAATCCCTGCTTCGCGCCCATGTTGCCCGAGTACAGTAAGACGATCTTTCCCGCCAGACCCAGCTCACGCCGAAACGCATTCTCCGCCCACGCCGTCGGCTCCGGCTGGATCGCCTCAACGTCCACCCAGTTCGGAAACAGCACGAGCCGGTCGGCGGCCACGCCCTTCGCCGCCCCACGCTCCAGCATCTTCGCCGAGATCGTCGACACCCGCGCAAACGCACCCATCAGTCGCCGCTCGACCGCAAGCGCAAAGGCGTGCACGGGACCATGCGCCGGCAACAGACCGAGATCAAACGCAGCATCCACCTCAAAATCCTGCACATGCAGCCACGCCGGAGCTCCAGCCAGCATCGCCGCAAACAGCGCCACCGGCCCGCCAAACAGCGTCGGCTCCACCGTAAACACCACGTCCGGCTCCCACCCTGTCTGGCCGAGCATCACCGGCAAGCTCGCCACAGCAAACGACAAGAGATGCAACACCCGCCGCAATCCCTTCGGCCGCTCCGGCACGTACAAAGGACACCGAACTACCGTCAGATTCCGCGACGGATGCTCCACCTTGTAGCGACTCCGGTAGCCCGCGCCAATCTTCCACGCCGGGTAGTATGGCGGCGCCGTCACCACATGCACCTCGTGCCCGCGGCTCGCCAGCCAGCTCGCCATCTCGCCCGTATACTTCCCAACACCGGTCAGCTCCGGCGAAAAGTTCAGGCCATGGATCAGAATGCGCAGGGGTCAGGTCTCTTTCGCGCACGCCGGGGAGGAAACATCGTGCGCCCTCCTCATCATATCCAGTGTCGTGAAGCACAATACTCTTGTGACCACCTCGCCTGACGCTTTGAGCCTTGCACCGCGCCCGCGCCGCCGCTCGATCCGTGTGGTCCGGACGCAGATCCGGTCCCAGCCGCTCGCCGCCCTCGGCCTCTTCCTGCTCGCTCTCTTCACTCTCTCTGCCATCTTCGCGCCTCTGCTCGCACCCGCTGATCCCGCCCAGCTCGACCTCCCACACCGCCTCGCCGCCCCCAGCGCCCACCACTGGTTCGGCACCGACGAACTCGGCCGCGACATCCTCTCCCGCATCCTCTTTGGCGCCCGCATCTCGCTTCTCGTCGCAGTCTGCGTCGTCTCGCTCTCGGTCTCGGTCGGCGTCGTCGCCGGTTCGCTCGCCGGCTTCTACGGCGGCCTCGCCGACACGGTCCTCAACGTCTACGTCAGCAACGCTTTTCTCGCACTTCCAGGCATTCTTCTCGCAATCAGCTTTGTCGCTTTTCTCGGCCCAGGTCTCGGCAACGTCATCGTCGCCCTCGCCATCTCGTCCTGGGTCGGCTACGCCCGCCTGGTCCGAGCCCAGGTCATGGCCGTCAAGGAGCGCGAGTTCGTCGATGCGGCCCGCGCCCTCGGCGGCTCCGATCTCCGCCTCCTCACCCGACATATCCTCCCCAACATCGTCCAGCCGCTCATCGTCCAGGCTGCCATCGGTATGGCCGGAGCCGTTCTCGCCGAAGCCACCCTCAGCTTCCTCGGCCTCGGTGTTCCGCCCCCAGCCCCCAGCTGGGGAGCCATGCTCAACGACGCCCGCTCCCACCTCTTCGACTCCCCACATCTCCTCTTGTTTCCTGCACTTGCCGTGATGCTGCTCGTCCTTTCCTTTAACTTCCTGGGCGACGCTCTCCGCGATTATCTCGACCCACGCATGCGCGGCTCCTCCTCCGCTCCCTGACAGCACACCAGATCCAGCATCCAAACCTCAACCTCATGCGCAAATCGATCCTCGGCCCCGAACCAGCCTCCACAGCTCCCACCGACGCCCGGAACCACGCCTGGCTCGACCTCGAACACCTCGCCCGCGTCGAAGTCACCTCCGAGGACGAGCTCTTCCCGATCGAGCACGCCCTTGGGCTCGAAGTCACCACCGGCTGGCGCGCGGCCAACCCCGGCCCGCAAAGCGTCCGTATCCTCTTCGACACCCCCCAGACCATACGCCAAGTCGACCTCCACATCGTCGACCGCGCCGCCGAGCGCACACAGGAACTCGCGCTCTACGCCGGCCCCTCGCCGGACGACCTCCGCGAGGTCCTCAGGCAGCAGTTCACCTTTAGCCCCGCCGGGTCGACCGAAGAGGTCGAGCACTACAGCGTCGACCTCACCGGCGTCATCGTCCTCGATCTGCGCATCGACCCTGACCGCAGCCATGACCCCGCCCAAAGCATCAACTACGCCACCCTCCAATCGCTCCGCATCGCCTGAACGAGGCCTCCGCACTATGCTGATCGGCGTCATCTCGGACACCCACGGCCTCCTTCGCCCAGAGGCCCTCGCCGCTCTCGCCGAGGCTGAACACATCCTCCACGCGGGCGATGTCGGCGACCCGAGCATTCTCGACCGGCTCCGCGAGATCGCGCCCGTCACCGCCATCCGCGGCAACATCGACACCTCAGGCCCTTGCGCCGAGCTTCCCGCCACCGATGCCGTCGAGCTCGGCGGCAAGCTCTTCTACCTCATCCACTCCGTCCGCGATCTCGATCTGCACCCGCAAGCCGCACAGGTCGCCGCGGTCGTCAGCGGCCACTCGCACCAGCCCTCGGTCGAGTGGCGCGACGGCATCCTCTACCTCAACCCAGGCAGCGCCGGGCCGAAACGCTTCCGCCTGCCTACCACGGTCGCGCTCGTTTACGTCGCCGCAGATGCCCTCTCCGCCCACATCGAGCCCTTGTAGGGGAATCTACCGGCCCGTCAACACAACCGGTGCCTCGAACCGAACCGTATCCAGAATGCTCCGCAGCCGGCCTTCCACCGCCTGCAGTTGCGCCGGGGTCAGGTCCCGCGCACCCGGCGACGATCCCTCACAAAACGTATGCACCACCAGATCGAACCGCAGGCACGCTCCCTCATGCATCGCCGTGTAGACGTCATCGCGCGCTTCCACGCACATAGCACCATGCTCCCCGTACCCGTGCTGAAACGGGACGCCGCCGATCGTCTCCGGCCGCACCGCG
>CAXTYQ010000054.1:0-22754 GCA_964248505.1 uncultured Acidobacteriaceae bacterium | reverse complement strand
CCGCGTTTCTCACCACCAACCCTGTCATCTCGACCGGAGCGCGAAGCGCGGAGCGGAGAGACCTGCAGTCGCCTTCGCTTTTGCCCCTTTTGTTGTCATTCCCGAAGGGAACCCGCGTTTCTCACCACCAACCCTGTCATCTCGACCGGAGCGCTCTTTAGCTTTGTGAGATCGGCGGACGCGAAGGAACGCGCCTTGGAACTCTTCGGCGCACCGAGCCCGGGTTTCATCCGGGTAGATGGCCGAAAAAGCGATGCGGCCATGGTCGTCGATGGCCACATGGACGTACTCCCCAGCCGATGCCGGATACCCGGTCGCGGCCGTCGCCGGTGACCCGGTGGCTGGGCCGCGCGATGCGCACGGGGCGTAGCCGATGCGGGCGCGAACTGCGATCCCGCAAGCCCTTCGCGCCTTACCCCCCCGTACCGCCGAACCCATTTCTACCCCAGCGAGCAAGCTCTCGACTGAACACGGGCAGTCGGGCATGCTGGTGATAGTCCATCGGGTCTCCTGGTCAACTGAGTCGTCGCAAACCCAGCGAATCAGTTCTCGATCCGATGGGACAACCTGTTGCAACCTCAACATCTGTGCGGTGGTCCCGTGTTCGAGGTGCGGCAAGGCTCGTGCGGCGATCGCGCAGAGGCGGGCTTGAGCTTGGACCAGGCTGTTTCGACGAGATCGAGATCAGGCGAGTAAGGCGGCAGGTCGAGCACGGATGCACCGCTCGCCTCGATGCGTTCGCGTACGTCGTCCACCTTGTGCGCGCTCAGGTTGTCCATCACAACCACGTGGCCGGAGCGCAGCTTTCGGGCACAGCACGTGGTCGAGGAAGGCCAGAAAGACGTCGCCGCTTCTGGAGGTTGTCTCCGGTGTCGCGCTCGATGGCGTGGAGTGACTTTTTTTGAGCCGTAAACCGAGCTTGTTGAGGATGCGCCACAGGTGCACGGCCCTGGCCCGAACGCCGTGCTCGGCCGCCTTTGCTGCACTTCCAGCAGAACAATCCGGTTGCGCATCCACCAGCCGACGGATCAACTCGGCATCCACGCGGCTCCCGGCATGGCGTTGCGGCACCCGCTTGTAGCTGCCGCTCTGACGCTGGGCGGCGGCGATCTTCAACACCCAGCCGTAGCTCACATCAAATCGCACGGCCAGAGCGGTTCTCCTGTAGGTGTATAGCGAAACCACAGGTCTCATGGCCGTTTTCCCCAATGAAAACGGCACCCCCCACATTATCCGACTCACAGCACAGGAGAACCGCTCCAACTCCCGCATCGTGCCCTTGCCGGCCGCATACGCCGACAACACCTTGCGCCAAAGATCATCGCTATACGCTCGCGCCATCCCCGCTAACCATCAGCCAAACCCAACCCCCTGCAAAGAATCTAGCTCTATATTCCAGGGTCCAATGGTCTTTGGATGGGTGAATTCGCGCGGTTGATTGGGCCTTGGCGAGTGTTTTATGAACACTCAACCTGTTCAGGCGCACTTCTGCCAAAGGCCTTCCACGGCTTGTTGTGCGATCAGCCTGCGCAGGCGCAGGAGGTTCTGTGCGGGGCAGCTAAAGTGGAAGACCCGGTCCACCTTGGCCAGGCCGCGCACCTTTGACCTGGCGCAGCGGCCCAATTTCCCTTCGTACAGCCGAAGCTCTTTCGACCAGCCAGCGGCAGCTCAGGCTGAGGGCGTAGCCGGTGCGCTCTCTTGCTTTTCTTTCAGCATGAGCAGCGCGGCATCGCGCTCGGCCAAGCCGTCGGCCTGGGTTGCCATCGCGGCCGCGATCAGCCCGTTCCGGTTCTGATCGTCGGAACCATCCTTGCGGCGAAAGCTCTTGTTGCGACGCCCAGGCTTCCACCCCGGCTGGATCAGCCTGCCATCGACGGTGAAGTGTTCGTCGCTCATAAAACCCTTCGCGTGCTCGACCGCCGCGGCGAAGAACTGCTGCGCCACGTCAGAGGTCAGCAGCCGGTCTCGGTTGTTCGAGAACTCCGCATGGTCCACACCGCCTCGTCCATGCCCAGGCCGACGCTCGACCAGCTGCCGCTCCGAGCTATATCGACATACAGACTTTGCTGTTCGGTTCAGATTTTGCTGCACTGGTGTTGTGGCGAGTCGATATGAGTTGAGCGATGTGCAGTGGGAGCGGATCAAGACTACACTTCCGGGTCGGGTGGAGCATGTAGGTCGCACAGCGGTCGATGACCGCCAGTTCGTCAACGCTGTCTTGGTGTGTGTTGCGAACCGGAGCCCGCTGGCACGACCTGCCGGATCGATATGGCAAGTACAAGAGCGTGCACACGCGATTCACGCGATGGGCGGGCGTATGGGAGCGCATCTTCGCCGATTTGGTGGCGGATAAGAAAAACCAGTATCTGAGGATCGATTCAACCATCGTGCGATCGCACCAGCAAGCGGCCACGAGCCGTGAAAAGGGGGCTGCGAAGACCCGGCTCTGGGGCGTTCCCGAGGTGGACTGACCACAAAGATCCACCTGTCGGCGGACGAAGCCGGGCTACCTGTGGATTCCGCATCACGCCCGGCCAGGTGGCGGAATATGCTCAGGGGCGATCAGCTTGCTGGACGGCCAGCAGGCCGAAGCCGTGATCGCCGACAAGGGTTACAACTCGCCTGAGATCGTAGCCAAGGTCGGAAGCCTCGGCGCGGTGGCCGTCATCCCGCCTCGACGACACTGGAAACAGCCACGTTCCTATCATTGCAAACTCTACAAAGAGCGCAACCGCATCGACGCTGCTTCAACCGGCTCAGCACTTCCGTGGCTTCAGCACACGATACTGTAGAACGGCCGAGGCCTTCCGATCCTGCACCGCACTCGCCTGTGCCTAGCTCAGACTTGAGCTATATGTGGGTACCGCCTAGGGCTGGATTCCTAGCTGCACACCGAAGACCACGGATGTTATAGCCGTTTTCCGCAATGAAAACGGCAGTCCAACACTCGATCCGGCGCACAGGAACAGGAGAAATCCTCTAACGGCGATTGCCGGAACAGCCCTCGTGATGATCTCGAGCGGGGTGTCCGATGTTCCCCGAGCCTGCCGGTTACACCCAGTGTGTCCAGCCGCGTATGTTGCATCTGAACATCTCTCACATATCTGACGCGATCTCTACCGATCTGCCACCTTGACCGAATTCAGTGACTGCTCTCGCGTCCAAACTCATTCCAGACACGGAACGGGCAGCCACCCGAAGGAGCTGCCCGCCTGAAAAACGCCGTTTATGTCCAAGGATCGTCGCCGCCTACTGACCTGCCTCGACCCGCGGTGTAATCAGACCAATGTTGTCGACCCCAGCCTGGTGCCCATAATTAATCACCTCGGCCACCTTGTTGTAGTCCAGATCCTTGTCGCCCTTCACAAACATCACCTTCTCGGAGCGAGTCGCAAAGATCTCCGCCAACTTCGGCTCGATATCCGCCTTGTTGAAGGAAGAATCGTTGATCTTGTACGCCGGCTCCGCCGACCCGTTCGAAAGCACCTGCACCACGATCGTGCGATCGTTCGGCGTGTCGTTGGTCTTGTTCTTCGGAGGCTGAGGAACCAGTGTGTCGAGACCTCGCGGCGTCACCGGAACGATAACCATGAAGATGATCAACAGCACCAGGAGCACATCAATCAACGGCGTTACATTGATCTCGGAGACCGCTCCCCCTGTACCTCCACCGCCCATTCCCATAGCTCTTCTCCTCTTTGAATCTCTGAATCTTGTTCTTACTACTAGCCGAAATGTCTTACTTCTTCGCCGGCGTCGGGTCTTCCGTTCGCTCCGTCAACAGGCCAAGCTGGCTCACACCCGCCGACCGAATCCCGTCCACCGCATCCATCACCTTGCCGTAGTTCGACCGCACATCCGCCCGCATAAAGACCTCTTTGTTGGTCTTGTTTTCGAGCTTGGCCGAAATCTTCGACCCCAGGTCGTCAACCGTCACCTGGTCGCCTCCAAGAAAGGTCCGCCCGTCGCGCGTCACCGCCACAACAACAGCATCCTCCTTGTTCGCATCCTCCATCACAACCGCCGCGTCCGCCTTCGGCAGATCGACGTTCACCTTGTTATTCAACATCGGCGTGATGACCATGAAGATGATGAGGAGCACCAGCATCACGTCGACCATCGGCGTCACGTTGATGTTTGAGTTGACCTTCTTGCCTTCGTCTCTTGCATGCAGCGCCATATTCAACTCCCGCTAAACCTGCTACTTGCCCGACATCTCAATGTCCGGATCTCCGGCCTCAGGAGCCGATCCGCTGGCATACCCGAAGCCGGAAACCTCTCACCACAAACCAACCCAACCTCTAGCGATTAGCGATGACTCTGCTTGATGAAGTAATCCACAAGTTCGCTCGAGCTGTTGTCCATCTCAACGTCAAACGCCTCCACCTTGTTCGTGAAGTAGTTGAACGTCATCACGGCCGGGATCGCGACCAGAAGCCCGAACGCCGTCGTCACCAAAGCCTCTGAAATACCGCCGGCAACCGCGCCGATACCGGAGGTCTTCTGCGTAGCAATCTGCTGAAACGCATTCAAAATACCGACCACCGTACCGAAGAGACCGATAAACGGCGCCGTCGATCCGATCGTCGCCAGACCGCCCAAGCCGCGCTTCAACTTCGCGTGAACGATCGCCTCCGAACGGTCAAGCGCGCGCTTGGAGCTCTCCACCTGCTCTTCCGTAATGCTGCCGCCCGAACCAAAGCTCCGGAACTCCTGCAGACCGGCCGTCACAACCTCCGCCAGGTGCGATTTCTTGCTGCGATCCGCAATCTTGATCGCCTCATCCAGACGTCCGTCCTTCAACGCTCCCGCAACCTTGGGCGCAAACTCACGCGACTGCTTGCGAGCCGCCGAAAAATACAGTGCCCGATCAATAATCACAGCCAGCGACCAGATCGACATGATGAAAAGAATAATAACGACGGCGCGCGCCAGGTT
This sequence comes from uncultured Acidobacteriaceae bacterium, assembly GCA_964248505.1. Taxonomy (GTDB): domain Bacteria; phylum Acidobacteriota; class Terriglobia; order Terriglobales; family Acidobacteriaceae; genus Edaphobacter. The sequence goes on along the minus strand of CAXTYQ010000054.1, from coordinate 17,816 downwards.
TCCCATGTTGCCCCAAAGCTGCAACGGGCTGAAGCCCACCTGGGCCTCCTGGAAAAACATCGCGAGCGAACCATATGAGTGCGAAACCGTGGTGAGATGAGCGAGAATCACGTGAGCTACTCCTCCTGGGACAAAAACTCTACTGGTTAGTGCGGCGCTTCTTTAGCTACCCGTGGACAACTCCAATGGAGAGCTCCACAAGCAGCAGACTCGGTAGGCAAGGGACAGGAGCGAGCCCGTCCTATCCGCCCATGCTGAAGTTCACGGTCACCGTGGTGTCGACCTCCGTCGCTTCCCCGTTCAAAATATACGGCTTGTAGCGCCAGCTCTTGACCGCATCCACCGCACTCGCGCGCAGCATATCCGGCCCGCTGATCACCTGCAAGTTCTCAACCGTGCCCGTCTTCGAGATCACCGCATGCAGCACCACTGATCCCGAAACGTGTGCCGCACGGGCGATCGGCGGGTACACCGGCTTGGTCTGCGAGATAATATTACCCGCAACCACACCACTCGAAACGCGAACCGGGCCCTTCGGCTTCTCCACCTTTACCGCCACGGCCGGCGCCGGCCCAATCCCGCCCAGAACACCTCCAGGGACACCGCCTGCGGAACCGCCGGACATCCCCGCCATGCCAGCCACACCAGCTACCTGCGGCGGCGGCGCTGCGTCCTCCTTCAGCATCTTGATGTCCTTCGGGATCTTGGTCGGCGCATGGAGGCCGGCGTCAATCTCGGACACCATCTTGATCGGCTTCACGATCTGCGCCGGGGGTGGAGGTGGCGGGGGTGGAGGGGGTGGAGGCGGCGCCGTCAGCATCGCCGTCAACGCCATCTTCGGCAGAGCTTCCGGATGCAGCAATGGAAGCAGGATCAGGAGCGCCAGAATCGATCCGTTGAAGACAAACGTGCCAATCATCCAGTACTTGGATTTGGTCTTAAGTTTTCCGCCAGATTCCATTAAGGAGTCTTCAAACATGGGCCGCCTCTTTCAGGTTGGGGAGAAGAGCTATTTGCCTTAGACACCGGGGTTCCTTGAAATGTTCCCGAAACAAAAATATTCTGCAACTTTCTCGCCATCGACATTCAATCCCACCATCGCCTACGCCTTCGCCCGCCGAGCCGCCGGCAACTTCGCCGACACACCTCGCCCCGCTCTCCAGTCCTGGTACGCCACCAGCATCGGCGCGGCTACCGCAATCGACGAGTAGGTCCCAATCAAAATTCCCACAACCAGCGCAAACGAAAACCCGTGCAACACCTCGCCGCCAAACAGGTACAGCGACAGCACCGTCAGAAACGTCAGCCCCGACGTCAGCACCGTCCGGCTTAGCGTCTGGTTGATCGACCGGTTCACCACGTCCGCCAGCGACTCCCTCCGCGACGTCGCCAGATTCTCCCGAATCCGGTCAAACACCACAATAGTGTCGTTCATCGAGTAGCCGATCAGCGTCAGGATCGCCGCAATCACCGTCAGCGTGACCTCCTGGTTCGTCAGGCTGAACGCCCCCACGGTAATCAGGGTGTCGTGAAACACCGCAACCACCGCCGCCACACCGTAGATCAACTCAAAGCGAAACCACAGATACACCAGCATCCCAATCAGCGAATACACCGTCGCCAGCCCCGCCTGCCGCTGCAGCTGCCGGCCAGCCGTCGGCCCCACAATATCCACGCTCGGCTGCAGAAATCCCGAATCGTGGTAGTTCGCCCGCAACGCATCCTCGACGGCCTGCCGTCCGGCATCATGCGCCTGGTCGGTCGCCGTCGCCGCAGGCAACGAGATAATCACATCATTGCCCGATTGCCCGCTGACATTGGAGATCCGTTGCGTACGAAAATCTCGAATTCCGGCCCGCTCCAGCGCCTGCCGGATGTGGTCCTCATTCGGTGGAGCCGTGAACGGAACAGTGATCTGCGTTCCGCCTTTAAAATCCACGCCCAACGGCAAATGGTGCCAAAACAATAGGCTCAAGATCCCCGCCACTGAAAAGATCAGCGAGAACCCAAGAAAATACCACTTCTTGCCAAGCCAGTCGATATGCGTGCCACGAAACAGTTCCACTTCAGACCTCTTCCAAACTCAACTTCAGGCGCCAGGCGCCACGCTGTCCGTACATCTTTTTCCTTCCGTCACGCTCGCAAAAACTCATGCGATCGATACGTCCTGCCAAACGCGGCCGAGAATCACGCGCCCACGAGCTCCGGGAATCGGGAGCCCTCAGGCGAACCACGCTTCCCAGCTCAGATCGAGATCGCCGCACCGCGCGGGCGCCGACTCAGATTCGCGTCAAAGATCACCCGCGAAACAAACACCGCCGTAAACAGATTCGCCAGAAGTCCAAACGTCAGCGTCAGCGCAAATCCCTTCACTGGGCCCGTTCCAAACAGAAACAAGATCGCCGCCGACACAATCGTCGTCACGTGCGTATCAATAATCGTCACCCACGCATGCGCAAATCCCTGCTGCACCGCCGTCGCCGATGTCTTGCCCGCACGCAACTCCTCGCGGATACGCTCAAAGATCAGCACGTTCGAGTCCACGCCCATGCCGATCGTCAAAATCACACCGGCAATCCCCGGCAAAGTCAGCGTCGCATGGGAAAATCCCATAAATCCAAGCAGAATCACCAGGTTCAGAACCAGCGCCAGGTCAGCATTGATCCCCGCGCCGCGGTAGTACACCAGCATAAAAATCATCACCGCCAGCATGCCGAACACAGCCGCCAGCACACCCTGCCGAATCGACGCGGCCCCCAGGCTCGGCCCCACCGTCCGCGTCTCGAGATACGAGATCGAGGCCGGCAGCGCTCCCGTGCGCAGCATCAAGGATAGGTCGTTCGCCTGCTGCTTCGTGAACCCGCCCTCAATCTCGCCTGAGTCGCGAATCGGCGAGTTGATACTCGCAACCTCGCGCACCCGGTTGTCGAGAACAATCGCCATCGACCCCGGAGCCCCGCCCTCCCGACTGTGCGCCGACGTGTACTTGTAAAAACGGTCACCGGCCTCGGTCGTCAGGTTGAACCGGATGTTCGGCCGCCCATTCTGATCCTGCGAGGGCTCGGCGCCGCGGAAATCCATGCCCTCCACCTCGCTCGTCCGCTTCAAAAGCCACACCTGATCAGGCGCATTCGCGGATCCCGAACCGTGAAGCAAGATCGAATCCGGCGGAATCGCTCCATTGTTCGCCGTCAAAGCCTCCTGTTCGGACGCGTACGGCCCGCCCGCAACCTCATGGATCGCCAGCTTCGCGGTCGACTGGATAATCTCCTCAACCCGCGCCGGATCATCGATCCCCGGCAGCTCCACCAAAATCTGGTTGTCCCCCAGACCGTACTTCTGGATCACCGGCTCGCTCACACCCAGCTTATCGATCCGGTCGCGAATCGTCTCGATCGACGTATCCAGCGTCCTCGCCTCAATATCCCGCACCGCCGCCTGCTTCAGCGTCAGCGTCGATCCACCCACGCTCGTCGTCGCGTCGTAGCCGCTGTACGCATTGCCCCCGAGCAAGCTCCGCAGATCCCCCAGCTTCGCCGCCGAGACCCCCGAAATCACAATCGTCTGCGGCCGGTTCGGATCGGTCTTACCCACCTGTGCGCCCGTGATTCCCGCCGTCTGCAGATCGCTCTCCAACCGAGCCACATCCCGGTCCGTCGCCGAAGCAATCGCCTCCGCCACATGCACCTGCAACACCAGGTGCGTGCCGCCCTTCAGGTCAAGCCCAAGATGGATCCGATCCGTGATCGACTGCCTCAGCCCGCCATGCGGGATGCCGATGATCCCAAACACAAAGATCACAAGGATCGCAACTATAAAAGCCGTCTTGCCGGCCAGATTCTTTTCCATATCTCCAGTATTCCGATACTTCCGGCGCTCCTCAAGGGCCGCATCTATCCCTTGTCTCAACTCGCCTTGGCTTGGATCTCCTCCGCCGTCGTCAAACTCGCAATCGCACTCTTCGTAAACTCCAGCTTCAAACCGTCCGGCTGCACGCGCAGCACCACAACCTCATCCTTCACCGTCAACACCGTCCCACGAATCCCGCCGCTCGTCGTCACCTTGTCGCCCGACTTCAGCTGCGCCAGCATCTCCTGCCACTTCTTCTGCTTGCGCTGGTTCGGCGCGATCATCAACACATACAACGCCACAAAAAACAGAATCGGAAGCGCCAACTGGCCGATCCCGCCCAGGTTGAAGCCGCCCACGCTCTGTATCCACATCAACCACATCGCCAACATTCCAGACACAACTCCCGTTCCCAGCCCTTATCTACTCTTATCGGCAAACCGGCGAAAAACTTCAGCTCTCCCCGAAACTTTCCGCACAAAAGTACTCACCGCCTCCGAGCGGCAACCCAGGCACTCACACCCAGCCCCTAAGCATCGCGTACCGGCCCCACGCTGTCAAGATCTACCCGCGCCACCACCGCCGCCAAGCACCCCAGGAACGCCGCCCTACCGTCCCACCCCCACACCATCCCGAACCACCACCGACCCACCCTTCATCACCAAATCCACATGCTCCAGCACCTCCACATGCTCGAGCGGGTCCGCCTTCACCGCCACCAGATCCGCATAGTGCCCCGCCGTCAACACCCCCACATCCGCCGCCCGCCCAATCAGGTCCGCCGCACTCACCGTCGCCGCCTGAATCGCCTCCGCCGGCGTCATCCCATACATCACCATGTAGTGAAACTGCTTCGCGTTATCCCCATGCGGATACACCCCCGCATCCGTCCCAAACGCCATCTTCACCCCCGCCTTCCAAGCCTTCCGAAAGTTCTCCCTCTGCGCCCGACCCACACCGCGCTCCTTCACCAGCATCTCCTCCGGAATCCCAAAATCCTTCGCCTTGCCCAGGATGTAATCGTCGTCATAGATGTCCATCACAAAATACGTCCCATGCTCCTTTGCCAGCCGAATCCCCTCGTCATCCACCAGCGACGCATGCTCGATCGAATCGATCCCCGCCTCGATCGCCCACCGAATCGACTGCGCCCCATGCGCGTGCGCCGCAATCTTTCGCCCCGCCTGATGAGCCGTCTCCGCCGCCATCTTCAGCTCCTCCAAACTGTACTGCGGCGCCCCCGGCTGATCGCCCTTGCTCAGCACACCTCCTGACGCCGAAATCTTGATCACATCCACCCCATACTTCACCTGCTCCCGAACCGTCTGCCGAACCTCTTCCGGCCCGTCCGCGATCGAAAAATCCCGATGCTCCGGATACATCCGCACCGACACCTCCGGCGAGTAGTTGTTCAAGTCCCCATGCCCGCCCGTGATCGACAGGATCGGCCCCGAAGCCACCACGCGCGGCCCCTCAATCTCCCCCGCGTTGATCGCATTCCGCAGATCCACCGCCAAAAACGGCGCCGACCCCACGTCCCGCACCGTCGTAAACCCCGCCTCCAGCGTCGTCTTCGCATTCCTCACCCCGTTGAACGCCGTCGTAAACGGAGTCTGGAGAAACGAGTGGATCGGGTCATACCGATCCGCCCGCGACCCCAGATGCGTATGGCAATCGATCAACCCCGGCAAGACATACTCCCCCGACAAATCCACCACCTTCGCCCCATCCGGCACCACAAACCCCGACCGCTCCACCGACCGGATCCGCTCCCCCTCCACCACCAGCACCACATCCCGCTCATACCGCCCCGCAACACTGTCAAACAGATGCCCGGCCCGCACATACACCACCGGCCCTGGCTTCTGCGCCGCCGCCGCAGATCCAGGCGCCTGCGCCACGGATCCAACACACCCACCCAGCAACACCGCCGCACACACCGCACCACACACCCAAGCACGACCCAAAACCGACCTCCCCAGCCCCAAAATCAAAACATGTAGCCCAACTCTCCCGCGCTCAGAGCCCCCATGTCAATCACCCTGCACCACAATCCTCCCGCCCGCTCACTTCAGACCCGCAATAAACACGTCCATCTGCCGCAGCACATCCGCCTCGTTTGACCTGAACACATAGTGATCGGCATGCTCGAGCCGCACCACCCGCGCCGTCGGCACGCCCGCCGTAAACGCCTGGATCTGCCGCCCCGTGCGCGTCCAATCCGCCGTCTCGCCCGCAAAGATCGCCAGCACCGGCCCACCGATCGCCGTGTACTTCTCCTCCCCGGCAACGATCGCCGTCGCCGCAGACGCCGGCTCAGGCCCGTCTGGCCTCGGCCTTGGCGGCGGCATCACCGCCAACATCTGCTCCCACACATCCAGCTCCTTCAAAAATCGCGGAATCGCCGTCTGTCGCAGATCCTCCGCCAGAGCGCGCGGATCGGCCGCGTTCCCCCCTGGCATCAACTCCCCCAACTTCCGCCGCAAATCAATCAAATCGATAAAGAAATCGCCATGCTCCCGGTCATACATCGCATACCCGTACCCCGCGTCCAGGTATACCAGCCCCGCAACCTTCTCCGGATGCCGGCTCCCAATCGAGCTCAGCTCTTCCCCCGCAATCGAGTGCCCCACCACCACTGGCCGGTCAATCTTCAGCGCCGCCATCACCGCCAGCACATCATCCCCCAGCCGATCCGCCGAATAGTTCGCCGCCGTAAACTCCGGCGCGCTCGACGCCCCAAATCCGCGCCGCGTCACCCCATACACGTGATACTTCGCCGTCAGCTTCAACGCAAACTCATCGAACACATGGGCCGAATTCCCCAGCCCGGCCAGCAACACCACCGGCCGCCCCGTCCCACCCCAGTCCAGCACCTCGAGCTTCACGTCCTTGTCCACCGGCACCATCCGCACCGTATGCGGTGACGAATCCCTCTGCCACGCCGTCGCTCCCGTCGCTCGGTCAAGCTCCAGCGGCAGCGGCCCGCCCTGCGTCCACGTCCCCACCATCACCGTCCCACCCGCATTCAGCTTGCCCGCATAACTCCCTCCAATCGGCGCCACCGCAAACTTCACCTCCGCCCCCGCCACCTCGACAGACGTCAGCGCCATCCCGTCAGGACCCTGGTCGATGCTGTACAGCATCCCCGCCCATCCACCCTTGCTGCCCTTGCTGAAATGCACCACCACGCGCAACCCGTCGCCCGGCCCCGCCTTCAATCTCCCCTGCCAGTCCCCCGCAATATCCTGCCCCCACACACAGCTCCCCGCCAGAGACAGCACCGCCACCGCAGCCAACAACACCCTCAACAGATGTCTCATCTCGGCTCCCCAATCTCGCGCGAGTATAACAATCCTGTGACCCCCACCAACGCCAGACAACACCTCCGGCTCCTCCCCGTCCTCATGCTCCTCGGCACCCTCCCCGCCCTCGCCCAAGCCCCCAAACTCACCACCCAGGCCGCCCCTCACCAGTGGGCCATCGTCCTCCACGGCGGCGCCGGCGTCATCGAACGCTCCTCCATGAAACCCGAAACCGAGGTCGCCTACCGCGCCGGCCTCACCTCCGCCGTCAACGCCGCCGCCGCGGTTCTCAACGGGAACGGCCCCGCCATCGACGCCGTCAGCGTCGCCCTCTCCATCCTCGAAGACGACCCGCTCTTCAACGCCGGCCGCGGAGCCGTCTTCACCGCCGACGGCAAAAACGAGCTCGACGCCGCCATCATGGACGGCACCACCCTCAAGGCCGGAGCCGTCGCCGGCGTCACCACCACCCGCCACCCCATCCAACTCGCCCGCGCCGTCATGCTCCAAAGCCCGCACGTCATGCTCATCGCCCCCGGCGCCGACGAGTTCGCCCGAACCGTCAACCTCGAACAAGTCCCGCCCTCCTTCTTCTTCACCGAACGCCGCTGGCAGTCGCTCGTCCAACAACTCAAAAAAGAAGGCCGACCCATCCCTCCCCGGCCCGCCGGAGCCCCACCCGCACCCCCGACCCCGGTCGCCAGCATCGAAACCCCAGAAACCCACAAATACGGCACCGTCGGGATCGTCGTCCGCGACCGCGCCGGAAACATCGCCGCCGGCACCTCCACCGGAGGAACCCAGGCCAAACGCTTCAATCGCGTCGGCGACACCCCCATCATCGGCGCCGGCACCTTTGCCGACCACAACTCCTGCGCCGTCTCCGCCACCGGCACCGGCGAATTCTTCATCCGCCTCACCGTCGCCCGCACCGTCTGCGCCCTCGTCCAGTACAAAGGCATGACCCTCCAGGCCGCCGCGGACGAAGTCATCCAGCACCAACTCACCGCCCTCGCCGGAGACGGCGGCATCATCGCCCTCACCCCCGACGGCCAACTCGCCTGGAGCTTCAACACCCCAGGAATGTTCCGCGCCCGCATGGTCGAAGGCAGCCCCATCCAGCTCGGCATCTACCGCGACGAACCCTAATCCCCAAAGCCCTGTTCCCTACTCCCCGCTCGTTACTCCCTACTCCTTACTCCTTACTCACTACTCCTTACTCACTACTTACTCACTACTCCTTACTCAACTACTCACTGTCCCCTGTTCCCTACTCCCTACTCCCTGTTCCCTGTTCCCTACTCCCCCCGCACAACTTCCGCCCCGCCTCCAGCGTCGCCCCATACACGAGGTGCGAACCCAGGTGCATCAGGTGATCCACAGCCCTCGTCTCTCCGGGCTTGGACGCCAGGTTCAGCATCGGCAGCGCCGCCTCGTCGGTCCCGGCGAAAAGGATCGTCGCAAACGCCGCTCCACCGCCCACCCCGACCCACGGCATCCACTCCGCCGCTCCGCCGTACACCGCGCCCATCAGCGTCCCAAAGGCATAGTGCAGCACCCGCCCCACCGCCTTCTTCTCTCGCAGCGGCAGAGCCCCGCCCACCGACTCCACCACCGACCGGGCCGTCTTCTCGGTCGTACTCTCCTTCGCCAGCTCAGCCTCCTGATCGTTCCGGATCGCCGCTTCCGACTCACCGCGCCCCATCCGCACCTTCCGCTCCACCGCGCCCTGCACCGGAGCCGCCAGCATCTGAAACCCATCCATCACCAGCGAAGCCCCCAACCCCGCCACCGCACCCGCCAGCACACCCCGACCCAACGACCTCGCCATCCTCATCACCTCTCTCAGCCTCGGATGCCGGCGTACGGAGATCCGCGCCCCGCCGCAGCAGCCCAATCAAATCCCAGCCAGATTTTGTCGAGCATGGCGTACCTATCTTCTTCCCTAGCTAGAATGGAATAAGCAAGTCTCCGTGGTAGTTCTGCTTCTAGAGCAGTTTACGTATAGCTATAGCTGTGTCATCTCGACCGGAGCAGACAGTCCCATCGTCTGCGCAGTGGAGAGACCTGCAGTTTTGCCACCGCCGGAACTATACCTGTGTGAAAACCGCTCTTGTCGCCATTCCCGAAGGGAATCTGCTGTCGCCCTTGCCTCTCTTGTCGCCATTCCCGAAGGGAATCTGCTGTCGCCCTTGCCTCTCTTGTCGCCATTCCCAGAGGTAATCTGCAGTTCTTTCCGAGTCGATCCGGATCTAACCCCTCTCTTTTGTATATTTTAGATCAAAGATATACCTCCCCCGGGGTGGGTATCAGGCAAGGAGTACCTGTCCCTGATGTCCTCCCCGCCACGCGTCGCCTTCTTCCCCGACTCGTTTCACGAAGTCAACGGCGTCGCCCACACCAGCCGAAACTTCGTGGGCTACGCCAGACAGAAACAGCTCCCATTCCTCTGCGTCCGCGCCGGCAATCGACCGCAACCGTTCGAGACAGCCGGAACCGTCGAGACCCTCGAACTCCCCCGCGGGGGAAGCTCCATCCGCATCGAAAAAGATCTCGAGTTCGATCCGCTCTTCACCCGCCACACCGCCCTCGTCGCCGAACACCTCCGCCGCTTCCGGCCCGACCTCATCCACATCACCGGCCCCAGCGACCTCGGCATCCTGGGAGCCTACCTCAGCTGGAAGCTCGGGATCCCACTCGCCGCATCCTGGCACACCAACGTCCACGAGTACGCCGCCCGCCGCACCAGCCTCCTCACCCAGCACCTCCCCGCCTGGACGCGCCCGAGCTCCGCCGAGCACGTCGTCCAAACCGGCGCGCTCTGGGCAACCGCACGCTTCTACCGTCTCGCCCGGCTCCTCTTCGCCCCCAACCCCGAGCTCTGCCACATGCTCACCACAGCCACCGGCCGCCCCTGCCACCAGATGGAGCGCGGCGTCGACACCAACCTCTTCTCGCCCAGCAAACGTTCGAGAACGCAAACCAAAAACATCGAAAGCAGCTTCATCCTCGGCTACGTCGGCCGCCTCTCCGTCGAGAAAAACGTCAGCCTTCTCCCACAAATCGAACACGAACTCGCTCTGGGCGACAACAGCACTTCAAAAAGGATCCGTTTCCTCATCATCGGTCAAGGCAGCGAGGAAGCGACGCTCCGCTCCCAACTCCAACATGCCGACTTCACCGGCGTCCTCCGCGGCGGTCCGCTCGCCGAGGCCTACGCCAACATGGACCTCCTCATCTTCCCGTCCCACACCGACACCTTCGGCAACGTCGTCCTCGAAGCCCTCGCCAGCGGAGTTCCCGCAATCGTCACACGCGACGGAGGCCCGAAGTACATCGTGCAAGACGGCCAAACCGGCATCGTCGCCGACGACCAGAACTTCGCCCAGAGCATCGCCGCTCTCCTCGCCGATCCCCGAAAGCTCGCCAGCATGCGCGAAGCCGCCCGCGATCACGCCCTCACCTGCAGCTGGAATGCCGTCTTCGACCGCGTCTACGCCGCCTACACCAGCCTCACCAGCCCCCTCGACTCACCCCCATACACCCAAACGAGAGGCGACCGAGAGTAACTACCAGGTGAACCGGACCGTTCTCTCGACATATCCCCTTCCACCCTCGCTCTGTCCTGCCCCGAAATCGAGCTCAACCGTCTGCTCGGCGTCGCCCTTCAACGACAGACCCTCTTCCGACCGGAGCTTGACCTCTGGATCATTGCGGCGAAGCCGAAACCTCTGCTTCGATCCCGCTGGCGCAGCCAGCCGCAAGGTCAGCGATCGAGGTCCAACCTGCTGATCAAGCACCTTCATCTGCTCCGTCCGTGCACCAGGCAGCGGAAGATCCGTTGTGATCGAAACCTCCACTGCAGGGAGCGGAATGCGCAGCGACGAACTCCCATCAGGGCCGGCAACCGCCCCCGGAACCCGGCTCCTGAGCCTCACGCCACCCGAAGCCCGCACAACCAGCATCTTACCCGACCTCTCGAACCGCAGGTCGGTCGTTCCAACTCCCAGCGGCAGCCTCAAAATCGCCGCTCGATCCCACTCAGCCGGCAGACGCGGCGTCACCGTCAACGTGTTCTCGGCCGCATCCCACTCGATCCCAAACAGACCCCGCAGAATCGGCGTGATCACCATCGCGGACGACCAGAGCTGATGTGATGTGGATCGCCCAAGCGGCGCGAAGAACTCGCCCGAAAGCAGCTCCGTGACATCCCCCAGATCCTGAGCCCAGGTAAGATCGGCGTTCTGCCGGAGGTGCGCATACGCCGAAAGATCGCGGCCAGACCGATACTCCGCCACCGAAGTCCATCCGGTGTAAAGCGGCCACACCGTTCCTTGGTGGTAGCTGATCGGGTCATAAAAGCTCGACTTCGGACTCAAATCCCGCGTTCCCCAGTCCGTCGAAAACTCCGCCGAAGCCCATCGGCCCAGCATCGGCGCCGCCCGGTCGAGCGCCATCGTTCCATCCCACCACGCAACCGCCGGAAAGATGGTCGCGCTGCTGTCCGTCGTTCCATCGGCGTTCCGGCTAAAGGCATAGCTCTCCCTCGCGGGCAGATAGTACTTCCGCTCAATCTGTACCTTGATGTGATCTGCCCTCTTCTCCGCGGCGTCGGCAACGTCCGCGTGTCCGAGCGCCCGAGCCAGCCTCGCGTACGCCGTGCTTGCCTGCTCGTCCAACGCCGCCAGGTAGATCTCCTGATGCGGCATTCCAGGCGGCCAACTCTCCACCCAACCCGTCCCCTGCGTGTTCTCGTAAACCCCATCGCCATCGGAGTCGTGCGTCGTCTCGTACGTCCACGCCTTGCCGATCTGCGACCAGTGCTGCTCAACAAAGGCCCGATCCCCAGTGACCCGAAGATAATCCGCCATCACCATCAGCAAGAGCGGTGTCGCGTCCGCCGCCGCCGTCTTGTACCCAAAGCGGTTCCAGTCGACAAGGTCCGCCGCCTGCGACCACTCATGAATAATCTTGCCGTCAGGCTGCTGCCGCTTCAGGAGGAACTCAACCTCATCGCGCGCCAGCTTTGCATCACCGTAACTATCGACGGCGTACAGCGTCCACAGCGCGTCGCGGCCGAAGAACCATCCAAAGCCCGGACGTGCAGAGTCGCCGGACGTAAAGAAGCCCGCAACCAGAGCTGTCTCCGCGTGCGACGGAACGACCTCGACGCGCAGCTGGTTGATCGCCACCTCAGCCCACGTGAAGGCGTCGTCCAGCTTACGGTCCGGCGTCTCGATCGCTGTGTGGCGGCCGAGAAAGTCTCGGTAGTAGCTCTGATTGCCGGCAAAGGTCCGACTGATCTGATTGCTCTGTTCAAGCAGCCTGGACCCGAGCACCGCGCCGGTTGCCGTCTGCTCCGTATCGGCTGTGGCCATCAGCAGCGGGTACACTTTGCCGCCGTCCTTTGCCGGGTCGAAGTGCAGGATAAACTGCAGCGGATAGGTCTTCGGCCGCTCCTGGTAAGGCTGAAGTATGCCGGGCTCGGCGCCGGGAATCGCCAGAGCGGAAGCATGGTCCGGGAAGTCGAGATGCAGCATGTAGAAGCCGCTGCCGCCTTCGGTCGGGACCCATTCAGGAGACGGTCGAACGTCCGATTGCGCCGGCCAGAAGAGCTTCATCTCAGGCGTAAAGCTGAAGGTAAGATCCATCGGCCGGACGGCCTCGATCTGGTAAACAGCTGCCGCCCCGCCGCCTTCGCCCCCATGCTGCGGCGCAAAGAGTGTCTCGCGAACAGTGAAGTTCGCGTGCGCAAAGGTGATCGTGGTGTGGTCCGGCTGCACCTCGATCGTCGACGCCTGCCCATTCACGTCGATCGGAACCGGGTAGTCCCGCATATTGGCGGTCATCCGGAGATTGCTGAAGATCTTCCATGGAAAGATCCAGCCTTCGTAGCTGCCGTCCTGCTGTCCAAGCAGCGCTCCCCGAGGTCCAGTGACGGAGAAAGGTCGGAGCGGGTTCGTTTCGCGCACGATGGTCGGCCCCCCGGCGGTCTCGACCGGAAAGCTCTGCACCGACGGAATCGCTCGAGGCTTCCCGTCATGCGTCTGGGCGAGCAGCGGCAAGCTGACGACGAGGAGGAGCAGGGCGGCGGCTTGCGGGAGAGGCGATCGCATAGGCTCACCTTTGTAGCGCATCCGGAGCGCCAGACGCCAGAGACTATCGCGGAAGATAGAGCTCGACGTACTCGTTCACCGCGATCCTCCCGAGATCGGCCGTGGTCGCCGACGCCTGAAGGATCTCGTCTTGCTGCGATGGAGGGAAGCGTCGGGCGAGGTTGGTGCGAAACTTCCGCTCTAGGAGGGGGATCCCTTCGGCGCGGCGGCGGCGGTGGCCAAGGGGGTAGAGGACGGTCTCCGTCAGAGTGGTGCCGTCGGCCAGGTGCAGGCTGAGCGCGTTGGCAATCGCGCGGTGCTCGGGATCGGTGTAGAGGGCGGTGAACTCGGGCTCTTCAACGCAGGTCATGCGGCCCCGGAGGTCGTCGATGCGGGGGTCGGCGGCGACGTCGTCCTCGTAGTCAGGGGCGGTCAGCCGGCCGAAGAGGAGCGGGACCGCGACCATGTACTGGACGCAGTGGTCGCGGTCGGCGGGGTTCGAGAGCGGCCCGGGTTTGTCGATGATCCGCAGGCAGGCCTCGTGCGTCCGGAGGTTGATCGAGGCGATGTCGTCCGGCGAGCGCCCCGATCTGAGCAGTCTCGCGCGAAGCGTCATGGCGGCTTCGACCGCGGTCTGCGCGTGGAACTCCGCCGGGTAGCTGATCTTGAACAGGATGTTCTCCATGACGTAGGTGCCATAGGGGCGCTGGAATTTGAAGGCTTGGCCGCGAAAGAGAGCGTCGTAGAAGCCCCAGATGCCGGCGGTGAGGGCGGTGGGGTACCCCATCTCGCCACTCTCGACCATCAGGGCGAGGCGGACGGCGCGGGAGGTCGCATCGCCCGCGGCCCAGCTCTTGCGGGAGCCCGTGTTAGGAGCGTGGCGGTAGGTGCGGAGGCTTTGGCCGTCGACCCAGGCGAGCGAGAGCGCGTCGATCACCTGGTCGCGGTTGAGGCCGAGCATCGCGGCAACGACAGCGGTCGAGGCGACCTTGACCAGAACAACGTGGTCGAGGCCGACGCGGTTGAAGGAGTTCTCAAGCGCAAGACAGCCCTGGATCTCGTGCGCCTTCACCATGGCTGTGAGGACGTCGCGCATGAGCAGCGGAGCCCGGCCGGCGGCGATGTTCTTCCGCGAGATCCAGTCGGCCACGGCGAGGATGGCTCCGAGATTGTCCGACGGGTGGCCCCACTCGGCCGCGAGCCAGGTGTCGTTGAAGTCCAGCCAACGGATCATGCTGCCGATCGAGAAGGCAGCCTGGACCGGGTCGAGGACGTACCCGGTTCCAGGGACGCGGGCCCCGTCCGGGACCACGGTGCCCGGAACAATCGGGCCGAGCAGCTTCGTGCAGGCGGTGTACTCAAGCGCTTCGAGGCCGCATCCGAGCGTGTCGAGCAGGCAGAGACGGGCGGTCTCGAAGGCCAGCTCGCCCGTGACCTTGTAGTTCAAGACGTAGTCAGCTATGTCCTGGAGGACCTCGTCGGGTTCTGGCCGGTTGCCCGTGCTGTGCTCTCCCATTTCCTCGATTGTACGGGGCCTCTCACCCCCACCACCCCGGGCATTTCCTACAAAATTTTGAACCGATAGGACTTAGATCTGGATCTCAAGGAGCGTTGAGATCCGCTTCCTTACGCTCAGGATCTACGGAGCCGATCGGGTGGTATTCACCCGGCACGGCGAAAATTTCCCCGCATCATCAGCCCCCCAGAAAGCGAGCCGAGATGAACGAGAACTCTACCCTCGTCGATAACTGCTGTACCGAGATCAGCGCCATGGGCGAACGTGGCCAGAACAAAACCACCCCAGCTGGACCCGAGTCTCTCGGTGCGGCCTTCTGGAGCACCGCCTGGATCAGCATGCCGGAGGGACAGACCAACGTTCATCTTCGCGTCGACAGCGATGTGGCGCAATGGTTCAAGGCCGCTGGAAGAGGACACCGGACTCTCATGAACGCCATACTCAGAGAGTACGTCGAAGCTCAGAAACAGTCTGCATGCCCGAGCTAGGCCCGGCTCTATCTCCAACTTTACGCGTTCCGTGGGGGTAGATGCGCCACCTCTTTACGTGCGATCGGCTAAGCGGACGAAGGCCCGATTCTCCGGGCCGGTGTAGTTTGCGGCGGGCCGGATGATCTTGCCGTCCGCCCGCTGCTCAAGGATGTGGGCGCACCAACCGGCGTTGCGGGCCAGGACGAAGAGCGGTGTGAACATCGGGGTCGGGATGCCCATGAGGTAGTACGCGACCGCCGAAAACCAGTCGAGGTTGGGGAACATTTTCTTCGCGTCCCAGAGGACGGCTTCGAGGCGCTCGGCGACCTTGTACAGACTGAGGTCGCCGGAGCTTTGTGCGAGGCTGAGGGCGACCTGTTTGATGATGCCGTTGCGCGGGTCGGAGACGGTGTAGACCGGGTGGCCGAAGCCGATCACGACCTCCTTCCGGGCCAGCCGGGCGCGGATGTCCTGTTCGGCCTCCTCGGGCGAGCTGTAGCGCTGCTGGATCTCGAGCGCGACCTCGTTCGCGCCGCCGTGTTTCGGGCCGCGCAGGGCGCCGATGGCTCCGGTGATCGACGAGAAGAGGTCGGAGCCGGTGCCGGCAATCACGCGCGCGGTGAAGGTGGACGCGTTGAACTCGTGCTCGGCGTACAGGATCAGCGAAACCTGCATGGCGCGGACGTGCTCGTGCGAGGCGGGTGCGCCGTGGAGCAGATGCAGGAAGTGCGCTGCCAGCGTGAGGTCGTCCGTTTCGGTCGAGATGCGACGGCCGTTGCGGCTGAAGTGGTGCCAGTAGAGCAGCATGGATCCGGTGGCCGCGAGGAGGTTGTCGGCGCAGAGCAGGGCGTCGGCGGGGGTGTGGCTGTCGCGCTCGGGCAAGACGCAGCCGAGGGCCGAGACGCCGGTCCGGAGGACGTCCATGGGGTGGGTGGCCGGTGGGAGCTGCTCAAGAACGGTGCGGACGGCGGCAGGCAGGCCCCGGAGCCGCCGCAGCTTCTTCTGGTAGGCGATGAGCTCGGTCTCGTTGGGAAGTTTGCCGTAAAGCAGGAGGTAGGCGACCTCCTCGAAGTCACAGTTCTGGGCGAGATCGGCGATGTCGTACCCACGGTAGTGGAGGTCGTTGCCAGTCCGCCCGACGGTAGAAAGGGCGGTGTTTCCGGCGGGGGTCCCCGAGAGCGCTACAGATTTTTTCGGTTTGAATGGTTCGGGGGTGGGCGCGGGTTGGGTCATTTGTGCTCCGGTGCGAAGGGCAACATCAAGGGTCAGTCAGCTAGAGAGATGATTCGGGGTACGGACCAAGCGTACCTCAGGGGCTAAAGACCGCGTGAATCTGGGCGTTTACGGCACGGCTGAAGCCGTGCCCTTCCAAAGCGGAGGATGTCATCGGCTGTTCGCGCGTCTGATGAAGTGCGCTCCGGTCCAGAAGAGTGCAACTGCTGCGGCGAGAGATCCAGCGGCCTCGTAAACGCTTCGTCTGAACTGGAAAGGCATCCCGTGGAAATTCCCCGTGGTATGCACCTTGTAGGCAATCAGCACGAGCAGCATGGACTCTCCAAAGCACAAGGCAAATAGTGTCAAGGCGAGCAATCCTGCCACGCCACGAACCGACTTTCCCATAATCATGTGCGCTCCGGCTTCGATATAGTTCGGGCTGCGTGGAACTTTTCGGCCGCGAAGAGCTCGTCGAGCTTCTGTTCGTAGGCGTGGTACCCGAGGAAGTCGTACAGTTCGGCGCGGGTCTGCATCTCTGGGACGAGGCCGGCCTGTGTTCCTTCGGAGCGGATGGTCTGGTAGACGCGCAGCGCGGCGGCGTTCATGGCGCGGTAGGCGGCGCAGCAGAAGAGCGCCATGCTGACGCCGGCTCCAGCGAGTTGCTCGCGGGTAAAGAGCGGTGTGTGGCCGAACTCGGTGATGTTGGCCAGGATCGGGACGCGAGTGGCTTCGGCGAAGCGGGTGTACTGGCCAAGATCGGTGACGGCTTCGGCGAAGATCATGTCCGCGCCTGCGCTGACGTAGGCGGAGGCGCGGTCGAGCGCGGCGGAGATGCCTTCGGTCGCGAGGGCGTCGGTGCGGGCCATCAGGATGAAGTTGGGGTCGGTGCGGGCGTCAGCGGCGGCGCGGATCCGGTCGCACATTTCGGCGGTCGAGACGAGTTCTTTGCCAGGGCGGTGGCCGCAGCGTTTCGTGCCGACCTGGTCTTCGATGTGGACAGCGGCGGCTCCGGCCTTTTGCATGGAGCGGACTGTGCGAGCGATCGAAAATGCGCTGCCCCAGCCGGTGTCGATGTCGACCAGGACGGGGAGGCTGGTCGCGTCGGTGATGCGCCGCAGGTCGACGAGGACGTCGTCCATGGTGGAGATGCCGAGGTCGGGGATGCCGAGCGAGTTGGCCGCGACGCCACCGCCGGAGATGTAGAGGGCGCGAAAGCCGGTCGCTTCGGCCATGCGGGCGGTGTAGGCGTTGATCGCGCCGGCGATCTCGAGCGGCCGTTCGAGCGCGAGGGCCTCCCGGAAACGGGCGCCGGGCGAGGTGGGTTGGGACTCAGCCATGCCGAAGGACCGTGCAGACCGAGGCGCAG
>CAXTYQ010000053.1:0-23306 GCA_964248505.1 uncultured Acidobacteriaceae bacterium | reverse complement strand
CCAGCCGAGCGACCGCCCGCGCCGTCCGGGTCGGCCCCATCCCCGGCGTCAACGCCAGCGCGAGCCACCCCAGCCGGCTCCGCTCCGCCACATCCGACCGCTCCGCCACCATGCCTCGCCCGCCAGCCGCCATCCAACCTCCTCGACACCCGTCTCGCCTCATTCCACTCCGACTCACCCTACCGCTCCTGCCGCCAGACGCAAATGCAACTTGCGTCTCACAACCTCGGGCAAACCTCCTGTCTTCCTATCTCCAACACGCGCCTGCCGAAAGAAAATAGACAACATGAGCACAGCAAACCTCCGCATCGACAAGTGGCTCTGGGCCGCCCGCTTCTTCAAGACCCGCGCCCTCGCCGCACACGCGTGCGACCTCGGCCGCGTTCTTTCGAACGGCACGCCCGCCAAACCCTCCCGCGACCTCCGCGTCGGCGACCAGCTCCACATCAAAAATGACAGTGGCGACTTCCAGGTCGAGGTTCTCCTGCTCAGCGAAGCGCGCGGCTCCGCCCAGGTCGCAGGGACCTACTACCGCGAGTCCGATCTCAGTCGCGAACTCCGCCACAAGGCCGCCGCTGAGCGCAAAGCTCTCCTCGACCTCGACATGCTTCCGCTCGCGAAGCCCAGCAAACGCGACCGACGCGACCTCAACCGCTTCCGAGGCCGAGCGTGACCGGCCCGGACGCCGCAGGAGCCAGAGCAACCTCGAACCGACTCCGTGTCGCCGCCATCCACTTCCTCAACCCCGCCCCACTCATGTGGGACTTCGAACATCCTCCTTTCGCCTCCGAACTCTCGCTCCGCTACCAGATCCAATACACCGCACCGGCGATCTGCGCCCAGGACCTCCTGGCCGGCCGCGCTGACCTCGGCCTGATCCCGATCGCAGCCCTGACCCCCGCACTCCGGATCGTCCCCGGATGCACCATCGCCTCCCTCCGCGAGGTCCGATCTATTCTTCTTATCGTCAAGTCGGGGCAAAAACTTCAGTCGGTCCGCAAAATAAATTCCGACACCGCGTCCCGCTCCTCGATCGCCTACGCCCAGATCCTCTTTCGCACCTTTCTCGGCGCCGATCCCAACTTCGTTCCCTGCCCAGCCACCGACCCCGTCGCGATGCTCGCCGACGCCGACGCCGCCCTCCTCATCGGCGACCCCGCTCTGCTCGCCCGCGAAGCCCGTCGCACCATCGAAGCCAGCCTCGGACCGTGCCTCTGGATCGACCTCGCCGAACTCTGGCACACCCACACCGGCCTTCCCTGGGTCGCCGCCGTCTGGGCCGCCAACCCCGCCAGCATCCCCAATCCCGCCCAGCTCGCCCAGGACCTCCAACGCTCCCGCGACCACGGCCTCCTGCACATCGACGATCTCGTCCGGGAGTGGACGCCGCGCCTCGCGATCCCGCCCGCAACCATCCGGAACTACCTCACCCAGAACATCCACTACACGCTCGATCCACCCTCGATCGAGGCCATCGCACTGTTCCGCAAACTCGCTGCTGAGGCCGAGATCCTGCCTCCACTCTCAACCCTGAACTTCCTCTAAACTCACCCGACCAGAGGCCGTGAACAGCACAGAACAACGATTTGAGCGACTTCCTCCCGCGAATTCGCGTCTACTCTGGTATGAACCTTGCGGCGATCGCAAACTTACCGATGCTCCTTGCCCTCGCCGGAGCCGCGACGGCCGCCAACCCGCATGGCAACCACCTCCTGCACCTGTTCCTCTCCTTCGGCGTCGTCGGCCTCTTCTTTGTCTCCATCGTGGACTCCTCCTTCGTCCCTCTGCCGATCCCGGGCGTCACCGACATCATGCTGGTGCTCTTCGCCGCCCAGCACACCAACGCCTTTCTCCTTGTCGCCATCGCGTCTGTCGGATCCGGCCTGGGCGGCTTCTTCTCCTATCAGGTCGGCCACGCGGGCGGCCTCAAGTTCCTGGAATCCCACGTCCCCAAGCGCATCTTCTGCCGCGTCACCAACTGGATGGAACACCACGCCATCCTCGCGGTCGCTCTGCCCGCCCTGCTTCCGCCGCCGATGCCGCTCTCGCCCTTCGTCCTCGCCGCCGGCGCCCTCAAGATGTCGCGCCGCCGGTTTCTGAGCACCTTTATCGTCAGCCGAGCGCTTCGCCACACCTTTGCCGTCTGGCTCGGGGTCCACTACGGTCCGGCCGTCCTCCGCCTCTGGGGACACATCTCCGCACGCTGGGGGACGACCATCCTCATCGTCCTCTGGTCCGGCATCCTGATCGGCATCGCCTTCGCGTTCTGGAAGCTCTACACCACATCGCGCAACGTGCGCCGCGATGCCCGCTCCGGAGCTTCATCCAATCAGCCCAGAGAAGCCGCCGCAAGCTAAAGTTCGCGAACAGCAAAGAGCACGAAGCAGGTCGAACGCAATCGGCGCCGTCGTTTAAACGGGGCGCCGACGTATTGGGAGGGGCGCTCACGCCTGGCGTTCGAGAGACCACCGGACAGACCACGGGCGCATCGTTGTGCCGCTCTGCTCCGGGCCTTCCTGCCACAGCGTCGTGCCGCCCAATTCGGGGAAGCCACCGGTTGTGCTGTCGCAGAGGTTTGCGGAAAGCGTCAGATCCATGCTGTGGTCGACCTTCCACCGCACGATCACGGCTCCCGTTCCGACGACCTGATACCGCCCGGCGTTGCCGCCGATCTGTGGGAGCAGCGGGAGTAGATGCTCGCGCCGGACCTGAAGGATACGGGTGTACCAGCCGATCCACTCCGCGTGGACGCCTTGCTTGGCCTCT
Organism: uncultured Acidobacteriaceae bacterium; assembly: GCA_964248505.1. Lineage (GTDB taxonomy): Bacteria > Acidobacteriota > Terriglobia > Terriglobales > Acidobacteriaceae > Edaphobacter. The sequence continues at coordinate 20,540 of CAXTYQ010000053.1, read as the reverse complement.
TCCCAATCGAGCTTGCCGGAGAGGAACGTTTGTTCCGCTTGTGGATCAGGAATCCGCTCTCGCTGCGCGGGATCGCGGAACTCCGGAAAGCTCGCAAACTCCTCGCGCCTACCCTTGCGCACAAGCTCGCCGAGATCGCCGTCGAAGTCGCAGAAGAACGGGAAGGGTTGCGAGCTGCCCCACTCTTCGCCCATAAAAAGCATCGGCGTCTGCGGGAGCAAGAGGTAGACGGCGGCGATGGCATGGACTGCCTCAGCGGACGCGATGGCGTTGATGCGCTCGCCGAACGCACGGTTGCCGATCTGGTCGTGGTTCTGCATGAAGGCGACGAAGGCTCCGGGCGGAAGACAGGCCGAGGGCTCGCCTCTCCCTTCGCCGATGCACTCCATCACCTCGCCCTGGAACGCGAAGCCCTCGGCGAGAGCGCGGCCGAGCTTGTCGGTATCTCGCAGGTAGTCGTGGTAGTAGCCTTGGCCTTCGAGCGTCGCCGCCGTATGCAGCACGTGGTGCATGTCATCGTTCCACTGTGCGGTGTACTGAACCGGGTTGCCGTCGTTGTTGCGGGCCAGGCGCGACGCTTGATTCTTTTCGTTCTCGAGGATCAGCCATACCGGGGAGGATCCCTCGATCTCACGGACGCGCTCCGCAAGCTCGTCGAGCAGGTGCTTCGGGCTATCGTCCTTGATCTGGTGCACGGCATCGAGGCGCAGGCCGTCGATGTGGAACTCCTCGATCCAGTAGAGCGCGTTCTCCATCACGAACTCGCGCACCACATCGCTGCCCGCGTCATCGTAGTTTACGGCGTCTCCCCACGGAGTCTTGTGGTGTTTGGTGAAGCTCTGCGGAGCGTAGGCCGACAGGTAATTTCCGTCAGGGCCGAAGTGGTTGTAGACCACGTCGAGCAGCACCATCAGGCCTCGCGCGTGTGCCGCGTCCACGAGAGCTTTCAGGTCTTCGGGCCGGCCGTAGGTGGAATCGGGCGCATACATCAGAACGCCGTCGTAGCCCCAGTTCCGTTTGCCGGCGAAGTCCGCGATGGGCATGATCTCGATGCCGGTGACGCCCAACCGAACCAGGTGGTCGAGCTTTTCGATGGCGGCAAGAAAGGTTCCCTGCTCCGTGAACGTGCCGATGTGGAGCTCATAGAGGACGGCCTCGGACCACGGTCGGCGGATCCAACCGCCATCTTTCCAGGCGTAGGCCCTGGGGTCGATTACCTCGCTTGGGCCGTGGACGTCCTCCGGCTGAAAGCGCGAGGCCGGATCCGGGACGCGCAAGCCGTCCGGCAGAACGTAGCGATACTTTGTCCCTGCATGCGCCTGGTCGGTGACCAACTCGAACCAGCCGTCCGAGGCTCTTCTCATGGGAAGAGTATCCTCTGTGCCTTCGAGCGCGAGGCTGACCGAGGACGCTGCCGGCGCCCACAGACGGAATCGCACCTTCCCATCTCGCTCCAACTCTGCCCCGAAGTGCATGCCGGGTCGGTGGGACGATGTCTGCCGGAGGTCGATGACGTCGAGGACGTCGAGGGCATCGAGGTTTAAGGGCGCAGTTAGAGTAGCGGCGGCCATTCGGGAGAACTCCTGAGTATGTGGTCGGTGGGGGATGATGAGGTCCGGCAGACCCACGTGCACTTACACAGGTTTACAGATGTCTCCCGGTACGAGTTGGTGCAAATCGATTGCAGGCTTCCGGTTTGAGTCCCGCTTTTACGAAATCAGGCCGCGACATCCGACGCAGCGACGAAGCTGACAGCCGCATCCTGTACGCGCTTGTCATGGAACATCTTGTTCAAACCTTTTTCGAATCCTTGCCACCGGCAGGGCTCTCCCGGCTTAGCGCCACAAGGTGTGTTCGTTGGCTTGTAGATGTGGTTGCATGCGATCTGGATGGGAGTTCCCAGCTCGATTTGGGTGTTCATGGGGTGTCTCCTTAATTTCGGGTTGAGCGTACGGACAATGTGGTGGGAGATAGTTACAAACACTTGCGCGCGTGTTTACAAGCGGAGCGGTCTCGCCAGCTCGCCTTATGCTAGGTACCTGATCGGCGCTATCACTTACGAAGTGGTTCTGTTGACTTATGAAAATTATGACTTATCGGCGTGCCGGAGGATGGTGCGGTAGCGTACGGTCGAGATGAATTTTGGCCTTCCTGGTCTGGTGTTCCCGTTCTGGTCTGGTGTTGCCCGTACCGGTCCGGTGTTACCCGTTCTGCTCCTGTTTTAGACCATCTTTGCGTCTCGATCTACGCTCCATTTCGCGAAGTACCGCCAGAGGTTCGTCTCCAGATGCCCGAAATGGTTTCCTGTGCTCTGGCTTTAGGAGCCCGATGCTCAGAGATCAGCGTCCGGGGCTCAACCAGCGCATCAGGCCTGAGGCGGGGAGCTCTGGGGCCATGAACTTCTGCGGACTCCCGATCACGGCTCCGGCTGCCATGCGTCCACTGCGGACCGCGCCTTCCATGGTCGATGGCCACTCGGTCCTGGTCCAGTCGCCGGCGAGAAAGAGACCGGGCCACTCCGTTTTCTGCTCCGGTCGGAACTGGTCGAGGCCGGGTGCGACGGAAAAGGTTGCGCGAGCTTCTTTCAAGACGCCGCTCTTGAGGAGCCTGGCCTCCTTGATCGCGGGAAAAAACGTCGCGGCTTCGCGGATGGCCGAGTTCAGGATCTCTTCCCGCCCTTGCTTCAGCTCCGCCCAGGACCCGCTGATGACGAGTTCGAGGTAGCTGCCGACTGACCGATCCCAACCTCGGATGCGCGATTTGTGAAACATCCACTGGATGCGTGTGTCGAGCAGCGCCGCGTGGTGGAGGTCGGTCACCTCCCCGTCGAACCAGAGGTGAACCGTGGTGATCGGCGCGGGGGTGAAGCGTCTGAGCCGGGTCTCTGCGAACGCTGCCTCGCTGGGGCCGAGGCCGTCCAGCAGCGCCGCCGATCCGCGCATGTCCAACGCCAGGACGACTGCCTCTGCTCTGATTTCGCCGCCGCCGGCCAGCGTCAAGTTCCAATGGGCGCCGATGCGCGCCAGAGCTTCGACCCGGCAGCGCCGCTGCACCGTTGCGCCAAGCCGCTCGGCGTACTTTGCGACCGGATCGAAGAACTCCGACAGCGGCTCTGTCGGGATGCCGAGCCGTCCAGCCGCGGCCGATCGCAAAAAGCTCTCATGGAAGACCTTGCCCGCGTACTTTACCGAGCAGCGATCGAACTCATCATTGAGGGTCGCCAGAACCACCGGCTCCCAGAAGTGTTTGATGGCGCGCTCTGTCTGGCGCGAGCGTTTTAGCCAGTTGGCAAAGCTTTCTGTGTCGATCTCCGGGTAGCCGCGCAGGAACTCGGTCAGGCCTCGCGCGATGGCCACCTTGTCCCGGAGGCCGAGCATAGGCGCTCGCAAAAAGCTCAGGGTCTGGTGCGACGGAGATGGAAAGAAGCTGCTTGGACGCAGAGTGGTGCGCCGTCCGCCGGGCTCGAGAAACACCATCTCGTCGTACCACCGGATCCGGTCCGCCGCACCTGCCTTGGCGATCAGATCGAGGATGTTGGTGCAGCAGCCCAGGACGACGTGTTGTGAATCGATCGTCTCGGCGAGGGTGGGGTGCTGGTACGAGTACGCCCGACCGCCGAGGTAAGGTCGACCTTCGAGGAGCGTCACCTCCCGACCGGCTTCGGACAGAGACACGGCCGCCGACAGGCCCGCGAGACCTCCGCCCACGACGACGACGTCCTGCGTCCGCGTGCTCACGGGAGAACCCTGTTCCAGGCGGCCATGCCTGCGCCGCGCAAGAGGATCGCGAGTTTCTCGGACGTGGGCACGCCCACGCGCTCGCCGAAGACGTCCATGCCGCGATCGGCGATCTTCGCCAGGAGGCGGTGATAGATCGTCAGCAGGACCCACATGGCGGCGCGGCTGTCGCGGTCGAGCAGCGGGATCAGCTTGCCGGCGGCGAGATAGTAGCGCTCCGCGCGCACGCCCACGGTGGCCAAGAGGGCGCGCTCTGGTTCGGACATGGGCGAGCCTCGTGCCAGATCGCCCCAGCGCTCCAGACCGACGTTGAACTCCTGCATGAGATCGACAGGAAGGTACACGCGCCCACGCTCCGCATCCTCCTTTACGTCGCGGAGGATGTTGGTCAGCTGAAAGGCGACGCCCGTCTCCTCGGCGTAGACTTCGGCGCGTTTGTCGGTGTAGCCGAAGATGCGGATGCAGACCAGGCCGACGACCGACGCGACGAGATAGCAGTAGCGGTAGAGATCGTCGAAGGTGGCGTACGTTTGCAGACCGTCGCCCGCGCCGGCATCGGGTTCGAGGTCCATGGTGGTGCCGGCCACCAGATCTTCGAGGAGAGTGTCGGGAATGCCGAAGCTGCGTTGGGTGTGGCCCAGGGCGACAAATACGGGGTCGTCCGGTGCTCCGCTTCGAGGGCCCCGCCGGGTGAGGCGCCAGCTCTCTCTCCACAGCTCCATCCGGGCGCGACGTTCGGCGAGCGACTTTGTGGTGTCGTCGGCGATGTCATCGGCCTGCCGCATAAATGCATAGACGGCACACATCGCATCGCGCTTGTGGGCGGGCAGGACGCGAAACGCCCAGTAAAAATTCTTTGCCTCGCGCCGGGCGAGGTCGCGACAAAATGCATACGCCTCCTCTGTCGTCACCGGCCCTCCAAAGCTCCGGCTACGCCCCCAGGCGAGCTCCGTCGGGCGCGCAGCTTGCCCACGAGAGCGCCTCCCAGCAGGAGCAGCTTGCGCCGCTTCGAGACGACGGGCCGACCGCGCAGGGTGTCGAAGCCTTGCTGGGCGATGCCGTCGAGGATCGCCTCTCCGCCCTTGCGGAAGAGGTCCAGGGTGACAGCCAGCTCCGGGTCGACGGTCGCCGAGAGTGCTCCACCTTCGACCAGGAGAGCTCGCGTCCGATCCACCAGGGCGTGCATCATGGCGCCAAACTCCGGCGTAAACACGCGGCCTTCGATCTGCCCTTCATCCACGCCGAAGCGCTCCATGTACTCCCACGGAACGTATCTGCGCCCGATGTCGGCGTCGCGCACAACATCCTGCCAGAAGTTCGCGAGCTGCAGGCCGGTGCAGATCTTATCGGAGAGGAGAGCTCGCTCCTCGTCGCGGTAGCCGCAGACGAGAAGCACGAGCCGGCCAACCGGGTTGGCGGAGTTGCGCGAGTAGGCGACGGCTTCGTCCCAGGTCTCGTAGTGTGTCTTGATCTGATCTTCCCGAAAGGCGCGCAGGAGATCGGCGAAGGGCTCTCGCGGGAGATCAGAGGCGACGATCGTCTCGCGCAGGGCGACGAAGACGGGATGGCGGCTCTCTTCGGGAGCGTCGAAAGCCTGGTCGAGCATCTGTCCCCAGGTCGCGAGCAGACGCAACGCGACCTCTGGCGATGCCACTTCGTCGCCGAGGTCGTCCGAGACGCGGCAGTAGCTGTAGAGGCTTTCAAAGTGGGGCCGCAGCCGACGGGGTAGAAACCGCGTGGCGACGTGGAAGTTCTCGTAGTGCGTCGTGGCCAGCCGGTGACACCAGGCCTTGGCCTCGGCGAGCGTGGGCCGCTCCTCGGGAGTCTGTTCCTCCGGAGGTGCACCCTCGAGCTCGTCCCCTGGAATGCGTCGTGGGCGGAGACTCTGTTCTCCCCCGACATGGACCTCGAAGGCTCCGCTCAAAGCTCCACCTCCGCCCCTGCCTCTGGCGCCCCCGCCTCTGGCGCCCCCGCCGGATAGATCGCGGTCTTGATCGCCATGCCTGCGGGCAGCGTCTCTTCGGCGATGTCCGGACCCGCAGCCGCGGCCAGCGCCAGCCCGCCTCCCATCTCTCGCCAGTGTCGTTGCCTCGGCTGGCCTTCTGTCCCCGTCTGCCTGAGCGCTGTTCCCTGCTCGCTGTTCCCTGCTCGACCTCCGCCGCGCACGGACATCTGCCGAAAGACCTCCGGCACATCCTCTAAGGTGGCCTGGCCTGTGATGCACGCGGCGCTCGGGAAACGGCCGCTTGTGATAAGCGAAAATGCGGTGCGGCAGGTGGCCGGCGTGTGATGAAAGCTCGCCTTCAGCGTGATCTCGCCGTAGTGGAGCCGGTTGGTGTCGAGGCCCACCACCGTTCCTGACGGAGGTCCGCCGAAGAAGTTCACAACGCCGCCGCGTCGCACCATGCCGACGGCCTGCTCCCAGGTCGTCGGCGTCGCGACCGCTTCGATGACGACATCCGCACCGCGTCTGTCCGCGGTCAGGGCTCGGACTGCATCTACGACATCGTCCGTCTCGCTGGTGCGCACGATGTCGTTGGCGCCAAAGATCCGCGCCGCTCGGACCTGGTCTTCACGCTTGACGACCGCGATCACGCGCACCCCAGCCAGAGCTGCGACCTGCATAAACATGAGGCCGATCGGCCCCGCTCCGATGACGGCCAAGGTGTCGCCTGCACGGGCGCCGCTCTCTTCAAAGCCGCGCACAACGCAGCTCAGAGGTTCGGTGAGCGCGGCGTGTCTGAGCGGCACATTGTCAGGCACGCGCAGAGTATTTTTTTCGACGATGCGCGCCGGCACACGGAGGTACTCCGCATATGCGCCATTGTTGAAGAGGAGGTCCTCACACAGGTTCTGCTGGCCTCGCCGACACCAGAAGCAGAGATCGCACGGAGCCGAATTCAGGGGGACCACGCGGTCTCCGATCTTGAACCTCGTCACGCCGGTCCCGACCTCCGCGACAACGCCGGCGACCTCATGTCCGAAGAGCATGGGCGGCTTCAGCATCGCCGCGTGGTACCCCCGCCGATACACCTTGAGGTCGGTCCCGCAGGTCAGGGCCGCGCCCACCTGGACCACCAACTCACCCGCTCCGGGCACGGGCCTTTCGACCTGCTCGAGGCGCAGGTCTTCGCGACCATACAGCACCGCCGCCATCATCTCCGACCGCATCTCCCTATCTTCTCACTCCCCGCACCTTTGCTTGTAACCCCATCCTTCTCGCGTCGGTGAGACGACCGTCACATCTGATACCCTGAGCCCAGCCTGATGCCCTTCGTCTCCCCAGAGGTCTTTGCCAAACGAATTGTTGCCGCCGTTCAGGCTTACTCCCTGCTCGCCGCACGTTCGATCCGCAATCTGTTTTCACCGCCGATCTACATCGCCGACATCTACACGCAGATGGACTCGATCGGCATCGGATCGTTGCCGATCGTCATCCTGACGGGCTTCTTCACCGGTTGCGTGCTGGCTCTCCAATCGGCCACATCTCTGCAGCAGTTTGGCGCGGTCGGAATGACCGGCAACCTGGTCGCGCTGTCGATGGTAAAGGAGCTCGGCCCGGTTCTGACGGGCTTGATGGTGTCGGGCCGCAACGCCTCGGGCATGGCGTCGGAGCTCGGGTCGATGAAGGTGACCGAACAGATCGACGCCATGCGCGCTCTGGGTACCGACCCAGTGCGCAAGCTGGTGACGCCGCGCGTCTCGGCGACTGTGTTTATGCTGTTTTTTCTGACCATCGTCTCGGACGCCGTGGGCATCGCCGGTGGAGCTCTCGTCTCGGTGTTTCTCCTGGGTCTGAGCGCCAGCTCGTACTTCCACAACTCGTACCGAGCTCTGGTCTACGCGGACGTCCTTCAGGGTTTGACGAAACCGATCTTCTTCGGCTTCATCATCTCGTCGGTGGGCTGCTACTTCGGCATGAACACGAAGGGCGGAACGCAAGGCGTGGGAAAGGCGACCACGCAGGCGGTGGTGGTCTCGTCGGTCGCGATCATCGTCGTCGACTTCCTCGTCTCGCGTACGATGATCGGCATCTTCGGCCGGTAAGGCGTTATCCTTACACGGGAGGACCTATCCGTGACACTTCATCTCGAACTTCCGGAAGACCTCGAAGGGCGCATCTCCCAAGCCGCCGCTCAGCATGGGTTGCCTATAGAGACCTATGTGCTTTCCCTGATTGACCACGAGACGAAGGACCAGAAGACCTCACCGCCAACTCCTGAAAACTTCTCCGCTTACCTGAAAAGCCTCGCTCTCTTCCGTGGCAAAGTGCCGAACTACCCGGCAGACTTTTGGACTCGCGAAATCGTGACTGGGGACGACGACGACCGTCATATGGCTTCATGAAACGATATCTCGTTGACACAAATGTGCTCGTCGCGATCGCGCTCGGTAAACGTGAGGTCGTGCAATTCATCGATCTGTGCCAGCAAGATGCTGCACTCTTTTTTATTACCCTTCAAAATGTTTGCGAGTTCTGGAATGTCTCGACGAGACCGGAAGCGAACAATGGGCTGGATCTATCTCCCGAATTCACGATGCGAGCTCTCGAACGTCTCCAACTCGGCTTCAAAGTATTGCCCGAAACATCTGCGGTTGAGCGCGAACTCTTACACCTCCTCCGGGAACACAAGGTGCGCGGCAAGCAGATCTACGATGCAAGGCTCGCTGCAACGGTTCGCGCCCACAACCTCGACGGCATAGTCACATCCAACCATAGAGACTTCCTGCGCTACGCCGACGTCAACCCAATCCTGCCGAGTGCCTGAAGCCAATGATACAAACTGACGACAGCCGGACTACGCCTGCTCCCGAGCACGACGCCGCCCCCGTTGTCGTCTTCAAGGACGTCTCGATCCGCTTTGACGTCAAGCCCGTGCTCCAGGATCTCTCGTTCACCGTCGCGCCGGCGGAGACGCGCGTCATTCTCGGTCCCGCCGGCTGCGGAAAATCGGTCCTGCTCAAGCTCGCCAATGGTCTGCTCTATCCCGACTCGGGGTCCATCTGCATCTTTGGGCAGGAGATCACAAGCATGCCTGAGGTCGATCAATTCAAGCTGCGATCGCGCATCGGCATGGTCTTCCAGGAGTCCGCGCTGTTTGATTCTCTGAACGTCGAGGACAACGTCGCATATCGCCTGAACGCCGACGGCGTCGCCCCTGAGGAGGCCCACACTCGCTCCCTTGAAGCACTCAAGTTCTCGGCGCTCGAGAACGCCGAAGCGAAGTTTCCCTCCGAGCTCTCCGGTGGCATGCGACGGCGCGCCTCCATCGCCCGCGCCATCGTCTCGCGCCCGGACCTTATCCTTTACGACTCGCCGACGGGCGGCCTCGACCCCATCACGTCCACGACCATCGTCGAGCTCCTCATCAAGCAGCGCGACGTCTCTCACACCACATCGCTTCTGGTCACGCATCGCCTGCAGGACGCATTTTCGCTCGCAACGCACTGCTTCAACTCGGATCTGAACAAGGTGGAGCCCATACCGAAAGATCGCAACAACGGCATCGATCCCAGCACGAAGTTCCTTGTGCTGAACGACGGCCATGTCGTCTACGACGGCGACACCGAAGGTCTGGTGCACAGCGAGGATCCGTGGCTGAAGGAGTACCTCTCCTGACGCCAGATCGCGTCCGATCTACGCTGGAGCTTGTGCCGCTGGAGCGAGATCGTCGCGGCCCACAGGAGCCTATTGCGCGACCCGTACAGCCGGGCTCACCGGCGCGACCTGTGCCGGCGCCGCGGGAAGCGTATAGATGACCTCACCCGGCCTGGTGTAGTGAAGCTCTTCGCGCGCCTGGTGTTCGATCGCACCGGGGTCCGATCCCAGGCGGGCTACATGTCCGCGCAGGAACTCGTTTTCTCGTTCAAGCGCACGTGCCTGCCGGCTGAGATCGCCCGAGGTCTCCCGCTTTTGCCTGTACGCCGTCAGACCGTTCTGGCCAAAGACCACGTGAAATCCCAGCGCTACCGTCAACAGGAGCGCGGCCACCGTCGCACATCGGCGCCAGCTCAAAAGCCGCGATCCTGGGATGCGCGCCAGCATCGACCGGCCAGCCCTACCCGAAGCCATCTTGAATGATCCCATCTCGTCTCCATCACAACGGAGCGGAACATGGGCGGTCAAGAGGAATCCGCGCTGCGAGGGCGTGCAGGAATCTTAGGAGTACCGCCCTGGCTCCCATCCTTGCGTGCGCCGGAGCATCCGGAAGAAGATGTCCATCGGAATCTGAGACCCAGACGCGCCGTTCGTCTGTTCCCAACCAGCCCAGCCGGGCGCGGCCGAGAATCCTCTTCCCTTCCCACCAATGCTTGGTATCCTGAATCTCTGTCCATGGTGATTCTGTTCGCCATCTCGATGATCTGCTTCTTTGCCCTGTTCGCGGCCTCCATCGCCGCGCTCAAGCACATCCAGCGCACGGCCGTCGAGGTCTCCTCCGCTCCCGCACCCCGGCGCGTTGCGACCCTGTACAGCTTTCCAGAAACTCCGCCCGAAGCAGCGAGGTCAAACCTCTCGCCGCACCAGACCGTCGCCGACATCAGCCCGCGCAAGACTCCCGACTGGCGGTTTATGGCGCCTCCCTCCCGGACGCACCGGCCGTGGCGTCCACCCGTCACCGCCAGCGCGGCCACGCACCGGCCCGCGCGAAAGGGCCCTCACAACTCCCACTTCGGTCGCGGCGAATCCCACTTCGGTCGCGGCGAACGCCTGGACTGGGCGTACTTCAACAAGGATCTGGGCGATCTGCGCGACCCCTACGAGGCAGGCCGCTTGCCCGAACCGGAACCGGGCTCCGAACAGGCCAGAAGATCTGGAACGCGCTAGGATCTGGCATTCCCCGCACTAGAAGCCCGGACCTCCTTGCGCGCATCCCAGATTAGGCGCATCACAGAGAAGGGAGGAACGTCTTGATGCAACTTACCGCAGAAAAAGCCGCCGGAGACATCCGCTCGCTCGCCGATCCGAGACGTGGGGAATCGTCTCTGGCCCACCTGGGCCGGCAGGCTCTCGTCATCGTCACTTCCACCGCTCTGATCGCGGCCTGCGCCCACATCTCGTTTGCGCTTCCGTTCACCCCCGTTCCGACGACGCTCGGGACCTTTGCTGTCCTTCTGGTCGGCCTGGTTCTCGGCCCGGCACGAGGTCTTGCAACCTTGCTCTTGTACCTCGTTGAAGGCGCCCTAGGTCTGCCGGTATTCAGTCCGCAGGGCCTTGGCGGCGTCTTCCAGATCCTCGGACCGACGGGCGGCTTCCTCGTCTCGTATCCGCTGGCTGCCGTTCTGGCAGGCGCCCTGGTTCGCCTCTTCCGTCGGCGCATCTCGCCCGTTCCCGCCGCGATCTCTGCCGCGATCCTGGCCAGCGTTCCTGTATTTTTTCTGGGCGCACTCTGGCTAGCCCATCTCCTCCGTCTTAGCCCCGCCCTCGCGGTCTCGTTCGCCGTCACACCCTTTCTCGCCGGAGAGGCCGTAAAGATCGTTGCCGCGGCCCTGCTCTACGCGGCTCTCGAACGCCAAAGGCGCGCCTGAGCCAATCACCAGGCCTCACGCCGGAGTTCAAGCCCTACACCGTCGTCCTTGCCTCTCTGCACTTACCTAAACTCTATTCTCAGGATCGTTATGTCGCTCAGCACCTCGGATCTCCGCTCCTCTTCGACCTCCACTCCCCCGTCCACACCGCACGAGATCAGCATCGCCCACAGCCCGGACTCCGACGACGCCTTTATGTTTTACGGCCTGGCGACCAACAAGGTCCGCGTCCCCGGCTATAAGTTCAACCACACCCTCACTGACATCGAAACACTAAACCACCGGGCCATCCATGAGGCCTTCTACGATGTCACTGCAATCTCCTTTCACGCCTACCCGTATCTTCAGAGTCGCTACACCTTGATGCCCTGCGGGGGCAGCGTCGGCGAAGGCTACGGACCGATGATCGTCTCCTCCCGCAAGCTCACACCGCCGGAGCTGCGCAAGACGCGCATCGCCGTTCCAGGCACGCTCACCACGGCGTACCTGACCCTGAAGCTCTTCGCCCCGGAGATCGAGACCGCCGTGGTGCCCTTCGACCAGATCATCCCGGCTGTCCTTTCGGGCGAGTTTGACGCGGGCCTGATCATCCACGAAGGTCAGCTCACCTACGCGAACGAGGGCCTCCACAAGCTGCTCGACCTCGGTGTCTGGTGGGGCGAGCAGACCGGCCTCCCACTTCCGCTCGGCGGCAACGCGATCCGCCGATCGCTCGGCCCCGAGGTCCTCCGCACCACCACCAGAGCGCTTCAGGACAGCATCCAGCATGCCCTCGATCACCGCGAAGAAGCTCTCAGCTATGCCATGCAGTTCGCGCGCGATCTCGATCCCGCGCTGGCCAACCGCTTTGTCGGCATGTACGTGAATGACCGAACTCTGGATTACGGCGCCGACGGCCGTGAAGCGATCCGCCGCATCCTCGACATGGGCTACGAACGCGGCATCATCTCCATCAAAGCCGAGGTGGACTTCGTCACGATGGAGACTTCCGTTTAGCCCGTTCCGATGTCCCGATATGGTATCTTTACTCTAATCACCCCGCTAGGAAGTTGAGCAGAAACCCGCTTTTCTCCCGAGCTTCCGGGGTGTCGTCATGCTCCCCGCGTGGCCAGACAAAGATGGACGCGTAGCTCAGTTGGTAGAGCATTCGACTCTTAATCGACTGGTCGTAGGTTCGATCCCTACCGCGTCCACCATCTTTGCCGCTCTAAGTCGCTCCTTGCAACGCAGACCGTCTCCTTTCCAGCGTTCAAGTAGGACGAGTCACTTGGCCGAGCCTGAGCCATAAAAATTATTGTTCACAGCTCGATAAATTTCTGTTTAGACAGAACAGGGTATACCTCGTATCTTCAAACCATCCTGAAACGATCTACTAAACGCAGTTCTGCCTACTTAGACAGCACATAAGTCTGAACCGCACGCGAGCAATCTCGTGTGATAACACCTCTTTGCCTCCTCTTGGCTAGAGCAACGTCTCTGGAAGCTTCAGCAATTAGAAACCGCCTCCGCAGGCGTGCACTGGCTTGCGCCTTTTAGTAACTCCATTCGGTTCACTTGTGACATCGTCTTCTATCTTTGTGAGGTACTTCGCTCCATGAGACCTTCGTTCTGCTTGTCTCCCCTTCTGCTTTTCTGCTCATGCGCTATCGTGCAGGCGCAGCAAACCGGCATCTCCGGCCGCGTGACGGACGCCGGCGGTGGAACTCTCCCCAACGCCTCGATCGAGGTGAAACAGGCTGGGGGCTCCGCTTACCGGACAAAGTCCAACAGCGACGGAAGTTTTCTGGTTCCTTCGCTCACTGCAGGCGACTACACCGTCACCGTCAGCGCGGAAGGTTTTTCGACCGTCGAGACCAGGGTCAGCATGCTGGTCGGGCAGACGCCTGAGGTCAACACCATCCTTCCCGTAGCTTCGGTGAACAGTTCGGTGATCGTCCGCGAAGATGCGCAGGCGGTTGATACTACATCTTCGACGGTAGCCGGAAATGTAACTCCCGACGACGTGAAGGACCTACCGATCAACGGCCGCAACTACATGGAGTTAGCAACCTTGGTGCCCGGCGTAAGAGTGAACGCGATCACGAACGACACGCCTCTTGGAGGTTCGAATTCTGGTAAGTTCCAGATCAATCTAGATGGTCTGCAAGTAACTCAGAATACGGCGGACGCGAGCTTTGGTCAGCCACGCTTCTCGCCCGACGCTATCAGCCAGTTCCAGATTATTACCAATCGCTTCGACGCCACGGTAGGACGATCGTCCGGCATCGCCGTCAACGTGCAATCGAAGTCCGGCAACAACCAGATGCATGGATCTCTCTTCAGCTACTTCCGCAACGATGCCTTCAACGCTGGCGACCCTGTTTTGAAGGCACAGAATGTAGCCAACGCAGCCAAGATCGCAGCGGGAACCGCAACCTACATCAACCCGGTACTCGCCCTCTCCGACCAGCAGTACGGCGGAACCGTAGGTGGGCCAATCAAGCACGACAAGCTGTGGTACTTCGGATCCTACGAGGGAGAGCACCAGGTCGGCGGCCTGCCGGATTCGCCCTTACTTCCAGGCGCACAGACGACCGTCCTTCCGCAAACTATCTCGGTCAACGAGTACCTTATTCGGGGCGACTATCAAGCCAGTCAGAAAGACCATATCTTCGCCCGCGGCAATGGGTTCACGTTCAAGAACGACAACGCTCTTGGCGGCGGTTCCTCCGATCCTAGCGCCGCCTTTCTGGCGACAAGGAATAATTACACCCTGTTAGGCGACTGGAACCGTGCAGTCGGTCCAAGGCTCGTCAACGATTTCCACGCGAGCTTCAGCCACTTTGCGTGGCAGAATCTGCCGCTCTTCACCTCACAGGCGATCACTTTCGGCGCTGTGACTGTGGGCGCGCCCTATAACTATCCGCAGATCTTTGACCAAAATGTTCAGGAATATCGAGACGATCTTTTCTACCTTCTCGGCAAGCACAGTTTGAAGGTGGGCGGCGAGTTTTTGCACGATGCAAATACGGGGTTTTTCCAACAGAATCTGCAAGGGACGGCAAGCGCCTGCGCGTCTATCAGCTCCGCCGCGGTGGCGGCAGATCTCTTTCCGCATGGAACAACCGATCCCGCCACATGGAACTACACAAATGTAAGTGACCCAACGAAGACCAGCATCAACTCGCTTTGCGCTCTCGGAACTTTCACACAGGGCTCGGGGAACTTCAACATTGATGTCCCTCGTAGCCAGATAGCCTTCTGGGCGCAGGACGACTACAAAGTCCTAACCAAACTTACTCTCAACCTAGGCCTGCGCTACGACAATGACTTCGGCATCTTCGCCACGGGCGTCCAACTCAACAACGGCCTGCTAACGCCGAAGCACAACGACAATCACGAGTTTGCACCACGACTCGGCTTCAACTACGACGTCTCCGGCCGAGGCAAGACGGTCATTCGCGGAGGCATCGGTATGTTCTTCGCCGATGTTGCCGCCAACCAGACCATCGATAGCCAGATCTTCAACGGTGTTACATCGCTCCAGAAGTCGATTGTCGGGACAAAGACAACACCGCTCGATTTAACCAATCCATTTGCAAACCCGGCTACGATACCGCGGCAGGCAGTCCAGCCGCTCGGTCCCAACGTCGCCACGCCGTGGTCGCTGCAGATCTCCGGAGGCGTGCAACAGGATCTGCCCGGACGCACCAGTCTCACTGCCGATTATGTTCACACGCGCGTCTACCATGACTGGGTTCGCCTGAACTCGAATCTACTTCAGAACCCAAGTAATCCGCAGTTCAATCTAAGTCCTGCGACCACTTACGTTGCGGGTACTCCCGTGGTTTGTCCCACGGGCGGTGTGACACCGGATGCTCACCAGGGAACTTATAACGTATGCGCCCAGGCGTTCACCAACGTCAATCAATTCTTCACACCAGACGGTGCGGGTTCGATCTACGATGCGCTTCAGCTTGGACTTCGGCATCCTCTCGAACACGGCGTACTGGCCGGTCTGGCCTACACCTACTCCCGCCTAAAAGACTCAACCGAATCGCCGTTCTACTATCCGAACAAGCCTTTCACAAACGGCCTTCATGACGAGTGGGCGAACGGCCAGGATGACCAGCGCCACACGCTGACGCTTACGGGCGACTACAACATCCGGTACGGCATCTCGCTCTCCGGTCTATTTCACTTCGGCTCCGGCAACGCCTTTCCAACGACGGTCGGCACCACACAACCTACCGGCTACGCACCGTCTTACAACAGAACGTTTTCTACGCATGCTGTGCCAATTACCCCAGGAACGACATGCCCTGGCGGTTCGGTGTGCACGGTTGTCTATAACAAGCCAGCCAACAATTATCTGGACGCGGCGACGGGTTATTATCTTACGAAAAGAGATGCTCTCTACGGTCGTAACATCTATCGCGCCGACTTCCGCTTACAGGAGTCTCATCTTTTCTCTGATCGGTACCGAGGTATTGTTGCTGCTGAAGCATTCAACACCTTCAACCACGCCAACTATGGAACGTACAACGGCATTATTACTTCGGCAGCCTACGGAACACCTCAAGCTACCACCTCGGCGGCCACAGGTATTCCAGTGGAGTGGCGACCTCGGTCCTTGCAATTTCTAGCTCGCTTTGAATTCTAAGTGTCTCCCACAAATTGACCGCTTGCCGTCCTAACAAAGGCCCGCCTGCGGCGAGAGGACCTATGCCTCACACCTGGATCAAGTTACTTGCCGTCCTAGTTCCTCCCGTGCTTCCCATCGTCAGTTCAGCACAGGTGGCAGCTCAGGCGACGCACTCTATCGTGGTCACAGAAGGAACAGATATCGCCGTCACCGTTTCGCCGGATCGAAAAACGATTTTGATGGACCTACAAAATCTGATCTACTCGGTCCCTTTTTCCGGCGGCGAAGCGAAGCAGATCACCTCTGTATTTACCGAAGCGTCGCATCCCGAGTTCTCCTCGGACGGCTCGTTTGTCGCGATCCAGTCCTATGCGGGCGGCACATTTCACATCTGGACGATGCACCCGGACGGCAGCGCCTTGCGGCAGATTACTACCGGCCACGGCGATGATCGCGAACCTAGGGTTTCGCCCGACGGAACGCGCATTGTCTTCTCCTCTGACCGTGCGTTTGAGGGCTCGTACGATATCTGGACGGTCGAGATCGCAACCGGTAAGACCACGCGTGTTACATCGAGCCCGGCCGATGAATATGATCCCGCCTGGTCTCCGGACGGCAAGCGGATCGCCTTTGTGAGCGGATCTGGCGTGGCCGCGAAGACAGTCGAGATCGTCGACCTTGCGAGCGGTCGGCAAAGCACGATGGAGACTCTGGGCAAATCCGTCGGACGTCTCGGATCCCCGTCATTTTCCCCGGACGGAACAAAGATCTCGTACGTGCGATACACCGGCGCGGGCATGGCGCTGGACACGGCGGTTCTCGAAGTAGCGAGCACGAGCTCGCCGGACACGGTGCTATGGCGCAGCCGGTACGACGATGCGTTTCCCTTTCCGGCAACCTGGATCTCGGCGACCGATCTGCTGTACACCGCCAATGGAAAGATCGTGCGAGGAGACATCGGCAGCAATACCGAGACGAGCATCCCGTTCACCGCGGCCATCGAGACGATCCGTCCGGAGTTTACGCACAAGCGATACGACTTTGACACGACGGCTCGGAAGCCGGTCAGAGGCATCTTCGCTCCCGCGCTCTCGCCGGACGGCAAGCAGATTGCCTTTATTGCGCTCAATCAGCTGTACGTGATGCCGATCGGCGGCCAGCCTCATGCTGTGACCGGCGATCATTTTTACAAGCAGGGTCCCGCTTGGTCGCCCGATGGAAAGACGCTCGCCTACGTCTCGGACGCCGGCAATGGCATCGAGAATATCGTGCTGCACGACGTTTCCGCGCCGGATAGCACGGGCGACCGCCGACCTGCTCCGAGCGACAGCGCGCAGATTATGCCGGCGTGGAGCCCGGATGGCCGGACGATCGCATTTCAGGACCAGACCGGCGCCACGCTGCTGATGGACGTCACGTCGGGGACTACCCGGCCGCTTGCGCCCGCGACCTTTTTTCCCGGACGACCAGCATTTTCAGCCAGCGGAAGGTCTGTCGCCATCGCGACCATCAAGCCGTACACCAAGCGATTTCGCGAAGGCACCAGCGGTATCCTTCTGGTCGACATCGGCACCGGAAAGACGCGCTTCTTCGACCCTGCGCCTTTTGAGTCGATCACGACCCGGACCGAAGACGGCCCCGTCTACGCGCCCAACGGCAAAGAGATGGCCTTTGTGATGGACGACCTGCTCTACACCATGCCGGTCGACGCCGATGGTGCGCCCTCGGGCAAAGCGGTTGCGCTGAACCAGGAGACCACCGACGCCCCGACCTGGTCCGGGGACTCAAGCCATCTGCTCTATCTTCGCAACGGCGAACTCCGGCTGATCTCACGCGCGACCGGAGCCGCCGTGCCGGTCTCCGTCCCGCTCACCTATGCACCGCGGAAGCCGAGCCAGCGGCTCTTGATCCACGCTGGACGATTCTGGAAGGGCTCCGGTCCGGACGAGCAGACGGACGTCGATGTGCTTATCGTGGATAACCGGATTGCAAGCGTTGGACCGCACACGGCAACGCCTCCGGCGGGAGTCACGCGGGTGATTGAAGCGGCGGGCTACACGATGCTTCCCGGCCTCACCGAAGCGCACGCTCACCCTGACTCCGACGCCTCGATCTACTATGGCGACCGCATGGGCCGTCTGTGGCTTATCTACGGAATCACGGAACTTCGCGGCCTGGCGGACAACGCCTATCGCGCGCTCCAGCACAGGGAG
The DNA here is from genome assembly GCA_964248505.1 of uncultured Acidobacteriaceae bacterium. Lineage (GTDB taxonomy): Bacteria > Acidobacteriota > Terriglobia > Terriglobales > Acidobacteriaceae > Edaphobacter. Next base: position 2,439 of record CAXTYQ010000053.1, on the reverse strand, counting down.
GCGTACACGTCCGGAGCCGCCGTCGGTCCGCGGCTCTTCAACACCGGCGAAGCTGTCGACGGCGAACGCGTCTACTACCCGATGATGATCCCGACGACCAGCGAAGCGCAGCTCCATCGCGAGCTCGAACGGCTTCGCGCGCTGGACTTCGACCTGGTCAAGCTCTACGTCCGGCTCCCGTTTACCTGGGCCAAGGTTGGCATCGACTTCGGCCATACGAGCATGGGGGTCACGTCCATGTCGCACTATCTGATACCGGCGGTCGCTCTGGGCGAAGACGGCATGAGCCATCTTTCGGCCACATCGCGCACCGGCTACGCGTACTCCCGCTCGTTGACCGGGCACATCTACTCGGACGTGAGCAAGCTGTTGGTCGAGTCGAAGATGTTCACGATCTCGACGAACTTCTCGCAGGCGCCCTATGCGGACTACCCCAACCTGGCCACGGACCCTCGCCAGGGGGTCGCACCGCCCTGGGAGAACAAGCGCCTGCGACTCTCGACCGAGACTGCCCAACACACCGACGAGACCTCCGCGCTCAAGCACCTCCATGATGAGGAGCGGCTGATTGCCGGTGTGCTCGAGCATGGCGGCGTCTTTCTCGCCGGCACCGATTCGCCGCTCGACATCACCGCCACCTCGCTCCACCTGAATCTGCGCGCGCAAGTCCGCTTCGGCATCGCGCCGTGGCAGGCACTTGAGACCGCCACGATTCTTCCTGCGCGGTCCTTTGGCCTGAGCCAGGATCTCGGAACACTTGAGCCCGGCAAGCTCGCCGATCTGATTCTCGTCAAAGGCGACCCGCTCCAGGACATCACCGCCGTGACAGACGTGCGCTGCGTGATGAAGAACGGCATCCTCCAATCGGTGGCAACGGTCATGGCGCCGTTCGCGAAGAGCACGCTTGGCGACGATGTCTGCCCTCTGCAGTAAACCGCTCTTCAGGGCAGGAGGTTGAGCGTGACGGTGCCCGAGTGTTGGATCAGGGTTCCGTTCGGACCGTTGGTGGTGCCGGTGATGACGATGGAATAGGGCTGTGGGGCGTCTGCTCCCCCCGCCGTGCGGACGCGGTCGCCGCAGCCGCCGGTGAGGAGCAACGCCGTGGCCAGAGCCAGGAGCGACCAGGAGTTGCGCCTCTGAGAGGCACCTCCGCGCCGCCTGAGCAGAGGCAGCAGAAGAAGGAGGATGGGGCTCAGATTTGCGGTCAGTGGCGGATGGCTCTCCCGTCCGTTTGCCAGATTGATCGGAGGTGCGAGAGGGATCGCAACGGTGAGCGTAAATGTGCCTTGAGACGTGCCTGGCGGCAGATAGCTCGGGTTGAAGTTCGCTGTCGCGAGCGTCGGCAGACCGGAGGCGGCGAGGGTGATGGGGCTGTTGAGCGCGGTGCCGGAGGTTTGGACGGCGAAGGTGAAGTTGACGCTGGCGCCTGAGGGGCTGGTCTGGGTGGTGAGGCCTGTCGGTGTGAGTTGGAAGTCTGGCGGAGATGCCGGGCCGGAGCCGATGCTCAACGTCGCGGGGTTCGAGGCGCTGGGGAGGAAGTTGCCGTCGCCTGTGTACGTGGCCGAAAAGGTGTGGAGGCCGGCGCTGAGGTTTGCCGATGTGAGGACGACGGTGCCGGCGGGCACGGTCGTCTGGGGGACGGCGGAGGTGAGCATGGGAAGCGATCCGTCGAGCAGAATGACGGTTCCGCCGGGTGCGCCCGAGGTGGTGCTGGCGACCTGCGCGGTGAGCGTGTAGGTGCCTGCGCTGCCAGGGACCGGGGTGACGACGAGAGTGGTGAGCGAGGGCGCTTTGGTGACGTTGAGGGTGCCGGGCGTCGCGAGCGGGACCACGGTATAGTTCCCCGCGGCGGCGCCGGCGAGGCCGCTGAGGGTGATGGGGTAGGGTCCTGGGACGGAGATGCTGGAGGCGCTGGTGTAGAAGTTGGCGCTGACGAGGTTCGCGTCCCGTGGCAACACTCCAGAGAGGGTACCGGTGAGGGCGGGCACCGGCGCTCCGAAGGGCATGGTGACGAGGTTTGGGGTGGCGACGAGGGAGAGCGGGACGACGGTGAGGGGGGCCGAAGAGCTTGCGGCGGGAGCGTGCGTCGTGTCGCCGGCAAAGGTGGCGGAGAGGAGGTGCTGGCCGGCGGCGAGGCTGCCGAGACTGAACGCGGCCGTGTTGCCGGAGATTGGGGTTTGCGCGAGGGCGGTGGTTGTGCCGGCGACGGTGTCCAAGAGCGTCACCGGTGCGGAGGTGGGGTTGCCGGCAGCGCCGGGGAGGGTGGCGGTGACCGATCCGCTGCCGTACGGGATCACGCCCGGCGCGGAGAGCAGGAGGGTTCCGGGAGCGGTGGTGCCAAGGCCGGCGATGGTGACGATGGGCGTCGCCGGCGTGGGAGCGGTGGAGGTGATCTGACGGACTCGGCCGTTGCCGGTGTCCGCGACCGTGACGAGGCCG
>CAXTYQ010000052.1:0-23396 GCA_964248505.1 uncultured Acidobacteriaceae bacterium | reverse complement strand
TCCTCAACTTCGCCCTCATCGTGGAAGCCCTTCGCTAGTGTGAACACGCCCTAGTAGGTGGTTGCGAGTTGCACGGTTCCCGCGGGATCGGTTCCGGTCTGGGCTTGGGCGAGGTTGTCGAGTTTTCCGCCGGTTACGGCGTCGAAGCCGTACATGGTGAGATCGGGCGAGCCGCCGAGGGCTCCTGCGAAGAGGTACTTTCCTGTTCGATCGAAGATGAGCGAGCTTACCGTCGATCCGCTGGCGTAGGGGGACCCGGCGAGAGCGGTCAGGGTGCCGACTCCGATGGCGTACCCGGAGATGGTTCCGTCGGTGCGGTTGGCGACGTAGGCGTATCTGCCGGTGCTGTCGAGAGCGACGGTGTAGGCGCCGTTGCCGGACGGGAATGGGGATCCGGCGAGGGCGGTCAGTTTGCCTGCGGCGCCGATGGCGTACGCCGCGAGGCCGCCGCCCGATCCGCTGCGCGCGACGTACAGTGTGGTGCCGGCGCTGTCGACGGCGAGGCCGTTATCGCTGGTTTGCGCGCCGACAGAGAGGGCTTGGCTTTGCAGAGCGAGGCCGTTCGACGTATTGAAGGTGAAGACGACCTCGCCGCCGGTTCCGAGGGCCGTGAAGATGAGGGCGCCATTCGGCGAGAAGCGCAGGGCCTGGCGGGCGATCGGGGGTGTGGCGGTGACGGTAAAGGTGGCCTGCTGGAGGCCGGAGAGGGCGCCGGTTGTCCGGTTGATCTGCCAGACGTCGAGGGCGGAGGTCTGACCGTCGATGCCGACGAGCCAGTTGCCGTCAGGGGAGACGGCGAGGTTGAAGACGTCGAGATTGGCGACGTTGGCGCCGGAGGTTGGGACGCTGAGCGATCCATCGGAGGCGACGGGGTAGGCGTTGAGTGTGCCGAGGAGGCCGCTGGCGCCCGCGACGTAAAGGAAGCTGTTGGCGGGGGAGAGCGCCAGCGACTGCGGTGTGTAGCCGAGGGTGAAGGGGGTTTTGGGGACGGCGGTGAGGGATCCTGCGCCGACGGCAAAGCCGCTGATTGTGCCGGTGGCGGCGTTTGCGGTGTAGAGGAAGTTTCCGCCTGAGCCCGCGCCGATGCCGGAGCCGGTGGTGGGTGAACCGCTGGTCGGGGTGGTGAAGAAGTTAGCGCACCCTAGGGGACCGAGAGAGAGCGCGGCGGTGACGAGGAGTGCGTTGAACCACTTGGATTGCGTCGTTCTCATGTCTGCAGGGAGAGTTTTCACATTTCGGGTGCAGGCTGTTTCGCGTGACTGACTTGATGGACTCGGACCGAACGGTTTGGGCGCTGGCGTGGCGCGAAAACTTTGAGTGGATGGCGGACCAAGCCGTATCATAGAGTTTATGCCGAGCTTTCAGGACAGCGCCTTTATCTTTATTCTCGCCCTGATCTTGTTCGGTCCCAAGCGGCTTCCGGAGCTTGCGCGCCAGCTGGGGAAGCTGATGGGCGAGTTTCGCCGGGCTTCGAACGAATTTCGGTCGCAGATGGAAGAGGAGCTGCGGGTCGCGGATCAGGCAGAGAAGACGAAGAAGATTGCCGCGATCGAGTCGGCTGCTCCGGTTTCGGGCGCAGCGGTTGCTGGGTCTGCTGTGCCGTCTGGTGGTTTGGACGCGGCCGGTGTTTCGTCTGACGATGTGGGGGAAGAGCATCCGCACATGCCGCCGGCGCGGCGGACGTACGGTGAGCCGGGAGCCGAGCTTCAGACGGTACCGATCGCGACTTCGGGCGATCTGCATCTGATGCCGCCGGCGACGGGGCTTCCGCTGGCGCGTTCTGGGGACTCGGTCGTTGGGGTCGGGTCTGGATCTTCGTCTGGCAATGGTGATGCGAGTGTGGCTTCGGTGTTTGAATCGTTTCCGCAAGCGGCGGATTCTGGGGTTCGCGAGGATCTGGACCTGACGGTGCACGGGAACGGCGTGAGGTCGATCTCGGGCGGCGCCACCGATTCGTTGCTTGCCGACAAGGCGGCCCACCATGCCTGATGTGATCGACAATGTGCGTGCCGCGGTGGCGGATCGGGCCGAGCTGCCGGGGATGAGTTTGATGGAGCACCTGGGGGAACTCCGGACGCGGATCCTCCATGCGCTTGGATATCTGTTGGCGGGCTTCGCGGTGGCGTGGGCCTTTCGGGAGCGTCTTTACGGCATTGTGCAGGCGCCGCTGGATCGGCTGGGGATTCCGCTGAACTTCACGCATCCGACGGATGGTCTGAATCTCTACCTGAAGACGGCGCTGGTTGGCGGGGCGATTCTGGCGTCGCCTTTTATTCTGTATCAGATATGGCTGTTTATCTCGCCGGGGCTGTATAAGCACGAGAAGAATTACGTCTGGCCGTTTATGTTTGCGACGATCGGGCTGTTTTTGGCTGGAGCGTGGTTTGGGTACAGGTATGTGATTGAAGGCGCGATCAAGATCCTTGTGCTCGGCTTTGGCAAGAAATTTCATCCGATTCTTACGATCGACGATTACACGGGATTTTTCATGGCCGTCATTCTGGGTCTCGGCGTGACGTTTGAGATGCCGATTCTGATCTTCTTTCTGGCGCTGTTCGGCATTGTGGACGGCAAGTTTCTGCTTCGGCATATTCGGTACGCCATTCTTGCGATCTTTCTGATTGCCGCGATCATCTGTCCCACTCCAGACCCGGTGGGGATGTGCCTGTTTGCGAGCCCGATGCTGGTTTTGTACCTCGTTGGTGTGGGGATCGCCTTTTTGGTGCATCCGACGGCGCGGGCGAGGCGAGGAACGAAAGGCGTATGAGCGACCGCAATCGCGAGGGTTCACAGGCGGCGCTGCTTTTTTTTGTTCTCCTGCTGGCGCTCTGGCCTGTTCAGGTTGCGGCTGAGAGCTCTGCGGCTGCGCACTTCAACGGACAGGCGACGTACAAGTTGACCGAGCAGTATCTCGCGGTGGCGCCCAAGCGATGGATCGGATCGGAGGGGCACGCCAAGGCGGAGGCGTTTATCGCGGATCACTTTAAAGCGGAGGCTGAGAAGGGGAATTTTGAGGTAGATAGTTTCTCGGCCTCGACGCCCGCTGGACTGCTTTCGATGCACAACTTGATTGTGCGATACCCCGGGAAGCGTGACGGTGTGATCGTGCTTGCGACGCATTACGAGACGAACTATCCGTTGCGTGAGTTGAATTTTGTCGGGGCGAATGATGGGGCGGCGACGACGGCTCTGCTGATCCAGATTGGGAGCTATCTTCGAGCGCATCCTCCTGAGGGGTATTCGGTGTGGCTGGTCTTTGATGACGGCGAGGAAGCGATCCGGTCGTGGACGGGTTCGGACTCGCTTTACGGGACGCGGCATTTGGCCGCGAAGTGGTCGACGGACGGCACGATCTCGAAGATCAAGGCGTTTCTGGTGGCGGACATGGTCGGCGACAAGGATTTGAATATTGATCGCGACCAGAACTCCACGCCGTGGCTTGAGGACATGCTCTTGGTTGCGGCGAAGCACACGGGGCACAGCGACTCTGTGTTCAAGAACACGACCGCGGTCGAGGATGATCACGTTCCGTTCAAGCAGCGTGGCGTTCCGGTGCTGGACATCATTGACCTGGATTATGGGCCGCCGACGCGCGAGCATCCGGAGGGCGGATTTCACCATACGGAGCTGGACACGCTGGACAAGGTGAGCCCGCGCTCGCTGGGGATCGCGGGGGATCTGTTTCTGGAGATGATCCGGCTGATCAACCAGAGGGGCTGATTGGGAGCGTATTTCTCGACTTGATCGGGCTGGGTGTGGAGCTTCCGCATCCAAGAGAGATGTCTGGTTCTGCCCCCGCGAGTTTCTGGATAGGATTTCACGTCCTTCTGGGGGTGCTGCTGCTGGCGGAGTATCTCCTTCTGCGCAAGCAGACGACGGCGCGATCCTACGTTGCGACGGCGCTGTGGGTAGCTGGAGCATTGGGCTTTGGGATTGCGATCTATCTCGCGATGTCGCATCAAAGCGCGACCGAATACCTTGCCGGTTACGCCATTGAAGAGTCGCTCTCGATCGACAATCTCTTTGTGTTTCTGCTGCTTTTCGAGAGTTTTCATATTCCCAAGCTGAACCAGCGAAGGGTGCTTTTCTGGGGCATTCTGCTAGCCGTGCTGATGCGCGCGGGTTTCATCTTCGCGGGTGTGGAACTGCTGCATCGGTTTCAGTGGATTACGTACGTCTTTGGCGTGATTTTGCTGATCGCCGCGGTGCGACTTCTGCTTCCGTCAGGGGCGAGCCATACGCGGCGGCAACCGTCCTGGATCGGAGTTGTGCGGCGTTTGACGCCGATCAGCAACAGTCACGAGAGCTTTTTTGTGCGGGAGGCCCGACCTCTGACGAGTTCGGGTCAGCTTCGGACCGTGCCTACGATGCTGTTTCTGGCGCTGATCGCGATCGGCCTGACCGATCTGGTGTTTGCGCTGGACTCGATTCCAGCGGTTCTGTCGATCACGAAGCGCCCGTTTATCGCGTATAGCTCAAACGTGATGGCTGTGATGGGGCTTCGGTCGCTGTTTTTCGTGCTGACCCATTTGCTGGAGCGGTTGAGCTATCTCCACTATGGTTTGGCGGCGGTGCTGGCGTTTGCGGCGGTGAAGATGCTGGCGGCGCCGTGGATGGAGCTGGGACCTCTGGCTTCGCTGGCGGTGATTGCGGGGATCCTGGCGATGACGGTTGTTTGTTCGTTGCTGTGGCCTCGTCCTTCGCTTCGCTCAGGATGACGGTGGTGAAACGGGCAACGGCAAGGGCAAAGGCAAACTACAGGGGTCCTTCGCTTCGCTCAGGATGACGGGGGTGGAACGGGCAACGGCAACAGCAAAAGGCAACTACAGGGGTCCTTCGCTTTGCTCAGGATGACGACGGTGGAACGGGCAACGGCAAGGGCAAAGACAACTACAGGGGTCCTTCGCTTCGCTCAGGATGACGGCGGTGGAACGGGCAACGGCAAGGGCAAAGGCAACAGCAGATTCCCTTCGGGAATGACAACCAAGAAAAGCAAGGGCAAAGGCAACGGCAAGAGCAAAGGCGACTACAGGGGTCCTTCGCTTTGCTCAGGATGACGGCGGTGGAATTGGAGCCAGGAGCGGATGAGCCGAGTGGCGTAGGCGCCCTGGAGGAGGGCGACCGCGACGTAGGCGAGGAGGAGATGCCGATGTTCCATGGTGCTGAGATCGAAGAGGGAGTGGAGGGTCATTGGGGGATCTCGAAGGAGGCTTCGATGGCTTGAAGCGCGGCGTTCTGTTCGGCGATCTGGCGGCGGCGCTCGAGGGCGAAACGGAGGGCGAGCAGAAAGGCGCCCCACATGGTCCAGCCGGCGAGATTCCAGTAGACGGCAGGGTAGAAGCTGTGGTCGAGGTGGCCTTCTCCGAAGACGGGGGCGGGGTGCTGGGTTCGCCACCAGTGGATGGACATGTAGGTGATGGGGACGTCGACCGCGGCGAAGATGGAGAGCACGGCGGCCAGGGTTCTTGTCTGGTCGCTGGGGGAGAACCGGCGGAGGACGAGATAGCTTACGTAGAGGAGCCAGAGGAGGAAGAAGGTGGTGAGGCGGATGTCCCACGTCCACCAGATGCCCCAGACGGGTCGGGCCCAGAGCATACCTGTGAGGAGACCGACGGAGACGAAGAGGACGCTGATCTCGGCTGAGGCGAGGGCGAAGGCGTCGGCTGCGAGGGCGCCGAGGGGGTTTCGGGCGCGCTGGTAGTACAGGAAAGCGAGCGAGCCGGCGAGATTCAGGAAAGGAAAGATGCAGCCCAGGATTGCGGAGGTGACGTGCCAGTAGAAGATGCGCTGGACGTTGCCCATGGTGGCTTCGGTGGGGACGAGAAAGAGTGCTTGGCGAACGCCCTCGGCGAGGACGGCGACGGTGGCCAGGAGCCATAGAGCACCGAGCAGATTCAGGTTTCGCCGCGTGCCGAGCTGTGGGCTCGCTCCCATGAGGTCCAGTTTACTCTGTTTCTCCGTCGGTCTGCTCGACTTGGGCTAGCCGGCGTTGAGAACGGTTTCGTAGAGAAGAAGGCAGACCGCGGTGAATATGATGTCGTAGCCGGCGAGCATGCGGATCCAGGTCCCGATCTCGAGGCTGTCGAGGTTGCCGGTCAAGACACCTGTGGTTGCCTGGACCATGGCGAGGAGCGCCGGCAGAGAGATGGGGAGCAGAAGCAGGGGGAGGAGGATCTCTCGGGAGCGGGCGCGAAGACCGAGGGCGGCGAAGAAGGTTCCGTTGACGACCAGGGCCCATGTGGCGAGGGGAGCGATGAGGAGCAGGAGCCAGGGGTTGCCGAGCACATGGAGGTTGTAGAAGATGACGAAGACGGGGGCCATGACGAGCTCGACCGCGGTGACGAACAGGAGGTTGGAGAGGGCTTTGCCGAGGAAGAGCGCGGAGGCCGGCGCTGGGCTGAGGCGGTGGGCGTCGAGCACGTGATTGCGATGTTCGCGCATCCAGGACTGATTGAGGGCGGTGATGGAAGCGAAGAGGAGGCCGATCCAGGCGATGCCGCCCGAGATTTCGCGCGCCAGGGTGGGGTTGGATGTGGGATCGAAGGCGAGGGCAAAGACGGCGATGACGAGCAACGCAAAGAAGAGCGCGCCGTTGATGGCCTCGCGCGAGCGCCACTCGATCTGTAGGTCTTTTTTGAGATGGACGAGCACGGCCCGGAGATAGAGCATTAGGCGGCTTTCACACGGCGGCCGCGCGTGAGGGGGAGGGGGTGATCGCGCCGCCGACTAGAGTGAGGACCTGATCGGCTAGGGGCGCGGCCAGGTGAGCTTGATGGGTGGTGAGGAGGATGGTGCGGCCTTTTACACCGCTGGCGGTCGGCCAGGTGCGAAAGTCGACGAGCAGATCGACGAGTTGAGCGACGGAGGTGGTGTCGAGGTTTGAAAATGGCTCGTCGAGAAGGAGGATGTCGGGGTCGGTGGCGAGGGCGCGGGCCAGGGAGGTGCGCTGCCGCATGCCTTGCGAGTACTGGCCGAGGGGGCGCGCAAGGTGGGGGTCGAGGCCGACGGCGCGGAGAGCCATCTCGGGGTTGCGAGTGCAGGCCGAGTCGTCCGGGCCGCGGTGCAGAGCGGCGAAGTATTGGAGGTTTTCCATTGCGGAGAGTTCGTCGTACAGCATGGGAGCATGGCTCATGTAGCTGATGCGGCCTCGGGCTTGGGAGGGCTGGGCTCCGAAGACGGTGACGGACCCGCGGGTGGGTTCTGACAGACCCGCGATCAGGCGGAGGAGGGTAGATTTTCCGGCGCCGTTCGGTCCGAGCAACACGGTCGAGGTGCCCGCGGGGAAGCTGGCAGAGACGTTGCGGAGCGCGGCGAAGGCGCCGAAGGACTTCGAGACGGAGCTGAGCGCGACGGCGTGGGGCGACGGCTTGGATGTCGGCGGGATTGCGGGTTTTCGGGGTTGTGAGGAGGTGAGGAGCGCCATCCCGTTAGTTTGCAGGAGCGAGGATGACCGCGGCCGAGTTTGCCGGCTTGGCTCCCGGCACGGCGTTGGGCGCGGGGGCGTACTTTGAAGCGCATTTTGCCTGGACCTGCGTGGCGTGGAAGACGCCATCGTGACCGAAGGTGCCGACGGCGAGCGCCTGAGCGTCGTCTTTGAAGGTGTCGGGCGGCGGCTCGGTTCCCTGATAGTTTACGCGGAGGGCCTTGCCCTGTTCGATGAGGGTGAATTGCGCGTTTGTGCCGACGCGGCTGATGGATCCGGGCTGGACGTTGCCGGCGACGCGAAGGTGGCGCGTGTAGGCTTTGTTGCCCATCGATTGGAGCTCGGAGATGGTGACGTAGTAGCTTTTGTTGTCGCGCACGCCAGTGACGGCGAGCCAGCCGACGGTGGCGAGGATGAGGGCGACGGTTAGGATGATGCCGGTCAGAGGTTTTCGTGTGCTGCTGCTCATAAGCTCGTTGGTACAAAGTATACGCGGTGTAAGTGGAGCTGATAGCACTGCGCTTCCGTCGCTTGGACGGCCTTTGTTCTCGGCATGGGCGTCACAACGGCGAATCGAAAAGAACGGGACCCCCGCAGGGATCCCGTCAATGGTGAACGGCAGAGTACGATGCTAAAACGTGACCTTAGCGGCGAACTGGCCGAAACGGCGTTCGTCGTTCGGACCGCCGTTGACTCCACCTTTGCGTGCTTGAAGGGGAATCGGGGTCGGCGTGACCACTTTGGTTACCTTATCGGTTGTGAAGTAGCCGTAGTTGGCGACGTCGTTGTTGACCTCGAGCGCGTAGAGATTGTGGTGGTTGAGGACGTCGAAGCCTTCGGCGCGGAGTTCAACCGAGATGCGCTCCGTGATGGGTAGGCTTTTGGTGAGAGAGGCGTCGAAGTTCCAGGCGCCAGGGCCGTAGAAGGTGTTGCGAGCGGTCATGTTCGCCGGGTAAGGGCCGAAGTCCGACTTCCCGCCGTACGCTGGGTTACTGTAGTTGACCGCAGGCGGGAGCATGGCAAGGTTGTACACGTTTGAGCTGGCCTGGCCGATCGATTTCTTGAAAACCTTGTTGGTGATTGGGGCTGAGGGAGTGTACCGCGGGATGCCATGTCCGGCACCGGCGTTGAGCGAGTTTGTACTGTCGGAGATGGTGAAGGGAGCTCCCGTGCGAACCGTGTAGATGCCGGTGACCTGATATCCACCCGCAAGGCGGCCAAGCAGGCTGCGGCTGTTATGGAACCAAGGCGTCTGATAGATGGGCGCGAGAACGAAGCGTTGGCGAACGTCGAAATCCGAGGCGCCGTAGTCCAGGCTGGGATTGAAAGGATCGAGGTAGCCGAGGTTTCCGACGCCATTTGAGGCGCTGGCACTTTCGGAGAAGGTGGAGCTGATGTCGTCCATGGAGTGGGCGAAGGTGTAGTTGGCGGTGAGACTCAGGCCGCTATGACGCAGGTCATTGACTGTCGCTCCAACGTTGACACCATCGTAGTGGGAGTCGCCGCTCGATCCACGGGTATTGATGTTGCTGTACTGGTTGATGAGGCGCGAATAGTGAAATGTCCCTGTGTTGTTGGGGTCGAACGGATCGCCGAGGTAGACGTTGCCCGCTCCCTGAGTATTGAAGTTTTTAATGTCGTACAGATGGATGCCGCGCGAACCGACGTAGCCGATCGAGACCACGGCGTTGTTGACGATCTGGTGCTCCAAGGTAAGCGAATAAAACTGTGTCTGCGCGACTCGGATATTTGGATCTACGGCACGGAGCGAAGTAGGAGGCAGAGCGACGGAGCCAGACGCACCTCCCAACGGGCCACTATCGCTGGTGGTGATAGGAACCCTTGGGTCAGAGGCGGTGGGATTGACGACTACGACAGCGTAGTTCGGTGGGTTCTGGATGATGTTGAAGGTGACATTGCCGAAGTTACGCTCGTAGGAGATACCGTAACCACCTCGGAGGGAGGTACGGCCGTCGCCCTTGAGGTCGTAGGCGAAACCTACACGGGGCGAGACAGTGCCGCGTTGTGGATTCCAGGGACGGTGATTCGGGGAGTTCGGGGTAGTAAGAACCTGGCCGTTGCGATAGTCCTGTGCCGTAGATCCTCCGATACCAGGGAAGAAGTTTGACTGCAGGTTCGGATGATTATCGTGGAGCACACCGAGAGCATCATAGCGGACGCCGTAGTTGAAGGTGAACCGATTCGTCACCTTGTACGAGTCGTTGGCGTAGACGGCCCATTCTTTATATCGATTGCTGCGGGAGAAGCTGGGCTTGGTGGCCGGCAGGGTGATCGTGCACGCTGGAGTGACGGTAAGAGCGCCGGTGGCGTAGTCGCGCTGGCAGGGGAAGGCGCCGTTAGGATTGACGGCTGCCTGAAAGATGGCGAGATCGCCCGTGAGGAAGTTATCGAGCGCACCCGGAAGAGAGCTGCCGATACCTTCAACCGCCTGGGCATAGGCGCCGTAGCTGATGTTGTTCTGGATGTAGAAGAGCTGCGTTCCGAACTTCATAGAATGCTGGCCGTGTGTGAAGTCGAAGTCCTGATTGATCTGAGCGGTGTTCTGCGGACCGCCGGAGGGCAGACCACCGGTACCTTCATTCTGGTCGTAGAAGCCTGGAAGTTGGGCCTGGATTCCGGCAAACGCCGCGCCGCTTTTGAAGTACAGGGTCGGCGTGTTGAACAAGGCCGCGTTGGCACTGTTATCGGTCGAGTTTCGAGTGAAGCTGAATTTGGAGCTGCTGACCAGAGTCGGAGAGAACTCGTGAGTGAGGCTGTAAAGGTACGTGGCGCCTTTGATCGCGGTGCCGACGTTGTATTGCGAGTATGGCGAGTTGAAGGAGCCGCCAGGCTGGTCGATTTCGTTGTAGAGAGCGTACCGACCGAACATTTGAGTTTTGTCCGTTGGGTTGTAGTCGCCGCGGCCGACCAGATAGTAGGTGTTCTGCGGATTGCCGCCGCCGGCGTTTGACGGGGCAGAGTAGTTGACGATGCCGAAGATTGGGGTCGTGTCCGGGAGCGCGGCGAAGGTACCCGCGTTGGCGGCGGCACCGGCATCTGTTGGGCTCGTCGGCGTGACGCCACCGGCTATCACAGCTGCTTTTGTCAGGGTTTGCGTGAAGGGGGCTGGATTTTGCCCGTATGCGGCAAAGTATGCCTGGGTGTTCGGAGCGGCAGCGGCGAGGAACTGCGGGGTCGGAATGAGAGATTGATTGCTGCCCGCGCCGCGAACGCGGACCCACTCGGTGCTTTGGAAGAAAAAGAGCTTGTCTTTGACGACCGGACCACCGACAGCGTAGCCGAAGACATTTCTAGTGTACTGCCCCTTTGGATTGCCAGCTTGTGCATTGGTTACTGTGTTGGAGGTATAAGCGGAGAGCCTGTTGAACTCCCAAGCGGAACCGTGGAGGGCGTTGGTGCCACTTTTGGTGATGATGTTGACGACACCGCCGGAGGCTCGGCCGTACTCGGGGCCGAAGTTGCTGGTGATGACCCGGTACTCTTGCACACTGTCGATGGGGATGGCGAGCAGGGCTGGGCCGGTCACGTAGGTGTCATTGTTTTCGACGCCGTCGAGAAGAATCTCGGTACCGGTGGAGCGCTGGCCGTTGAGCGAGAAGCCGACGCCGCGAGTGGTGTCGTTCTGGTCGCCGGTGGAGCTTGTGGCGCCGGAGGAGGTGACCTTGTCGCCGGAGCTGATGTTGCCAGAGATGGTGACGAAGTCGTAGGGGTTGCGGGACAGACTGGGGAGCTGAGCAATCTGCTGGCTGCTGACGATTTGTGACACTTCCTGGGTCTGGGTGTTGACGGTGGCGCCACCCTCTCCAAGCACAGTGACGGTCTGCTCTGTGCCGGTGACGGCGAGATTGACGTCAGCAGTGACGTGACCTCCAACGGTGACCTCAATTCGGCGTTTGTAGGGCTGAAAACCGGCACCTTGCGTAGTCAGATCATAGTTACCTGGGCTGATCGCCTGAAAGGAGAAGCTGCCGCTATTGTCGGCCGTAGCAGTCCGGACGGCGTTGGTTTGGGCGTTGGTCAGCGTAACAACCGCACCAGGCACCACCGCGCCGGTTGGGTCCTTGATCGTGCCGACAACATTGCCGGATTCAAGCTGAGCCTGAGCCGTGTGCGGTGTGATCAAGAAAATAACCGCAGATGCAGGTGCAAGCGGGAGCAATGCGGCTAATGTCAGCGAGCGAAGATGTCGCAAATGGCCTCCAGAAATTTTGTTTTTGGAGCCTGAAAGGGCTCAGACAGTATGTATGCAACTTTCGGGCCATTCACATAGTTCCTGTAAACGCCTGTTCTCCGTGTGTTGACCGGTTCCATGCGCTTTATCTACTGTTTTTCATATTTACATCCAGCGGCCGGGAGTATAGTCGCCTCCGTAGTTTCGACGTGGCTTCGCTGTGGCAGGGTAGGCAGAGGGTTCGGAGGTTGGAGAGGTCGCACTCGCCTCCGCCTTCGGCTACGGGGAGGATGTGGTCGGCGTCCCAGAGGGATTGGCGGGTGGTGGTGGATTTGAGGCCGTAGAAGCGGAGGCCGGCTTGGCGGTTGGCGCCGCGGGATCGTTTGAGGGCGGCGAAGATGGCCAGGGTGTCGGCTCGGCAGAGGGCGCAGACGCCGTGATCTCGCAGGAAGACCTGTTGGCGGAGGTATCCGGGGTCGGAGCGGAGCTTCCACTGGTGGACGCAGAAGCTGGAGCAGAAGGTGCGGCGGCGGCGGGCGAGGATTTCGAGCTGACACCAGCGGCAGAGGGGACGGCCGTTGGGTCCGGTGGGACGTGGCTGGCGATGGTGTTGGCGGCCGGCTTCGGGGAGTCGGCGGGCGGGACGGGGGTGGACGCTGGTGGACATTGGACAGGCTCAGCTTAGAGGCTTGTCCGGGTGGGTTGGGAGTGTCGATTGGGGATCGAGTTTTCGGGTCGGGGGCGACTTTGGGGGTCGGGATCGAGTTTTAGAGCGGATTAGGTAATGGTGTGAAGAACAAACAACCCCAAGAACAACAGCAGATTCCCTTCGGGAATGACAACAACAGAGCAGATGCCTTTACGCCATTACCTCCGTTGCTCTAGGAGATCAGGCCGTGGGCGTCGGCGGCGGTTGGGTCGGCTTCAGGGACGTGGCGGAAGCGGGCGCGCAGGGTTTGGAGGGGGAGTTCGACGGTGTAGCGGAGGACGGTTCCGTAGAGGATGGCGATCGCCAGGCCGAGTGAGCTGGTGAGCCAGAGCCGATTTGGGACATAGATCCGGAGGGTGGCCAAAATAAATACGTGAACGAGGTAGAGAGAATAGGAGATCCAGCCGATATAACGTACAGCACGCCACTCGAGCCAGCGGACGGTGGGGTGGGAGATCTCGGTGAGGATGAAGGAGAAGATGAGGTAGAGGCTGAGTGCCTGAAGGGTGTAGCGGAGGGTTTCTCGGAAGGCGGGAGGCCGAACGAGCAAAGTCAGGACGATCAGGGTGAGGCCAGAGAGAAACGCGGGGAAGCGTTGGCGTCTGGAGAGGAGAGGCGGGTCGGCGAAGCGAGGGTTGTTGCGGATGGCGAGGATGGAGCCCCAGAGGATGGAGTCGAAACGGGAGTCTGTGGCGACGTAGGTCCAGTTATGCGGCTGAAAGAGGGCGAGGATGACGGTGCGCCAGAGGAGGGCGCCCAGGCAGCAGAAGACGAGGATGCGGGTCTGTTTGGCGGGGGAGAGACCGCGGCGGACGAGTGCGAGGTAGCCCAGGGGGAAGAGGAGGTAGAAGTGCTCTTCGACCGCCAGGGACCAGATGACGGTGAGACCCATGGGGACGACGGCGGGCCAGTGGAGGGCGATTGCGTAGTTGTAGAAGTAGAACAGCATGGCCAGGACGCCGAGGCGGTTTCCTGGGTCCAGATGAAGAGCGAAGCGGGAGAGGATGGCGGCGATGGAGTAGGCGAGGTAGAGCGGAACGAAGATGCGGAGGGTGCGACGGATGTAGAAGTCGCGCAGGGAGATGGTTCCGGTCCGGAGGATTTCGGCGCGCAGCAAGGTGGTGATGAGGTAACCGCTGAGAAAGAAGAAGATGGTGACGCCGAGGGTGGCGGGGACGTAGGTGCTGACGCGTCCTGGCGTGGCGTGAGCGAGGAAGACCAGGCTGAAGGCGACGGCTCGGATGCCGTCGAGGCCTGGGATGTAGGAGGTTGAAGTGGCTTTGCCGGAGATCGAGGAGGCTGAGGGGGAACTCTGCATCACGGATGGGTATGGGCTGCGGAGACTTCCTCAGCTAAGAGGAGTATAGAGCGGAAGTGAGGGCAAACCGTTGGGGAACGATGAATGGGGTGATCCAAAATGGGAGATCGGCGGATTGCTGCTCTGAAGAGACTTGGGTGCATCTGACGGTGCGAGAGTGACGGTGCGAGAGGTGAGGATGGCGAGGACGCAATCGAACATGGTGCAGCTGGGAACGGAAGCTCCTCCGTTTGAGTTGGTGGATGTGCTGAGCGGACGGGCTCTGGGACGCGACGACGTGTTTGCTTTGAGCTGGGATGAGGAATCGACGGACCAGACGAACAAGATGCCTGGTGGAGGTGCTTCGCGAACGGGCCGGCATGGGCTCCTGGTGATGTTTGTGTGTCCGCATTGTCCGTATGTGAAGCATGTGGAGGAGGAGTTGGGCCGGATGGGACGGGAGTATGCGGGTCGGATCGCGATTGCGGCGATCCAGCCGAATGACGTTGCTCAGTATCCGGAGGATGGTCCTGAGGGGATGCGGGCGCAGGCGGAGCGTTGCGGTTGGAACTTTCCTTATCTCCTGGACGAGATGCAGGAGGTTGCTTTGAGTTATGCGGCGGCTTGTACGCCGGACTTCTATTTGTTTGATGCGGAGATGAAGCTGGTGTACCGGGGGCAGATGGATTCCAGCCGACCTCGGCGGGGGATTGTGGGCGAAGATCTGCCTGTGACGGGAGAGGATCTTCGGCGGGCGATGGACGATGTAGTTGCGGGCCGGCGGCCGGACACGAATCAGAGGTCGAGCCTGGGGTGTGGGATTAAGTGGAGGTCGTGACGGTGGGGGTGTCCGGTTCTGGGGGTGGGGTGAGGGGAGGGCGGTTCGCGCGTGGCGCGAATACCCCACCCTTTCCGACGATCAGGCTGTCGGAGAGGATGGGGCACCCGATTTGGTGGAGAGGATGGGGTCGGTTCTGGGGGGTGGTTTCGGGGTGGGGTGAGGGGAGGGCGGTTCGCGTGGGGCGCGAATACCCGACCCTTTCCGACGATGAGGCTGTCGGAGAGGATGGGGCACCCGGTTCTGGGGGAGAGGACCTCTTTGGGTTGGGCTTGGGTTTCATCGGAGTGATCGGTTCTGGGGGCAACTGTCCGGCTTACACTGGAGGGTATGCGAGATGTTTTGGATCGGTTGAAGGTGGGGGTGCGGCGGTTTCAGGCGGAGGTGCATGCGGAGCGCGCGGAGGAGTACGCGAGGGTGGCGCGGATGCCGCAGCGGCCGCATACGTTGGTGATCTCGTGCGCGGACTCGCGGGTGGATGTGGAGGCGATCACGAGTTCGGGGCCTGGGGAGGTGTTTGTGACCCGGAATATCGGCAACATGGTTCCGGCGTATGGCGAGATGCTGGGCGGTGTGAGCGCGGTGATTGAGTATGCGGTGAGTGCGTTGAAGGTGCGGCATGTGGTGGTGTGTGGGCACTCGGATTGTGGTGCGATGAAGGCGTTGCTGGCTCCGGAGACTCAGGCGGGGATGCCGACGGTGCAGAGCTGGCTGAAGAATGCGGCGGCGGCGATGAGTGTGGCGCGGTCGACGGCGGAGCCCGATGAGCGGCCGAGTGTGCTCCTGCGACGGCTGACGGAGGAGAATGTGTTGTTGCAGATGGCGCATTTGCGGACGCATCCGTCGGTGGCGGGGGCGGTGGCTCGGGGGGATCTGACGATTTCGGGGTGGGTGTATGAGATAGGGACCGGAGATGTGCGGATTGCGGAGGATGGGGGGCGGATGTTTGCTTCGGTGAGCGAGCGGGCGCTGCCGGAGATTGTCGCCGAGGATGTCGAGGTCTGAGCGATGATTGTTCCGAAGGCGCCACAGATGTGGCGGATGCTTGAGTATGTGGGTTGGCCGCTGGTGGCGCTGGTAGGGTGGGACCTCCTGATTGTGCTCCTGTACAAGGTGCTGCATTGGGGGTGGGTGGGATCGCGGAATATTCCGCTGGCGCTGTATGGGTCGGCGATCGGCATTATTGTTGGGTTTCGGAACAATTCGGCGTATGGGAGGTGGTGGGAGGCGCGCGGTTTGTGGGGGCAGATTGTGAACAACAGCCGGAGTCTGGCGCGGCAGGTGTGTTCGACGATGCATCCGGAGAAGGGAGCGCATGACGAGCACGAGCTGGAGGTGGAGCAGCGGCGGCTGGTGTATCACATGATTGCGTATGTGCAGGCTTTGCGGATGCAGCTGCGCGGTTTGGAGCCGTGGGAGGAGCTCGGGCGGATTTTGCCGGAGGCTGAGGTGGCGGAGCTGCGCGGCGCGGTGAACATACCCCTGGCGTTGCAGACGAGCATGGGGAGGATGCTGCGGTTGGCGAAGGATCGCGGATGGGTGGACGGCTCGGAGTGGCAGGCGATGGATCGCAATCTCGACGATCTGGCGGATGCGCAGGGTGGGACGGAGCGGATCAAGAGTACGCCGATGCCGAAGCAATACGACTTTTTTCCGATGGTGTTTGTACGGATTTACTGCTTGTTGTTGCCGGTGGGGATGGTGGAGAGTCTGGGGTGGTTTACGCCGCTGGGGTCGACGCTGGTGGGGTTTATGTTCCTGGCGCTGGACAAGATTGGTCGGGATCTGGAGGATCCGTTCGACAACACGGTGTATGACGTGCCGATGACGGCGATCACGCGGACGATCGAGATCAATTTGCGGCAGATGCTGGGTGAGCTGGAGTTGCCGGAGGCGGAGAAGCCGGTGCGAGGTGTGTTGTGGTGAAGGTTTGTGGGGGTTTAAAGGCATCGAGCCCCGGCGAAGTGACCGGGGCTGATGGAAGTTTTGGGTGAGGAGGACGGCTGAGTTGGGAGGGCTGGGATTATTCTCTGCTGGAAGCGTCTGAGCCGTGTTGCTTGACCATTTTGTTGTAGAGGCCAAGGAGGAGGAAGGGTGCGGCCCACTGCCCGACGAAGAGGGCGTTCTCATCTTTTCCGGCGATTTTGAAGGTGATGGAGGCGGCCATCGAGCTGATGGAGAGGAGGAGAAAGGCGCTGGAGGGAACCTGGGCGGTGTATTTTTCGATGGCGGCGGTTACCTGGTCTTCTTTTGCTTCGCCTGGGGCTACGCGATAGTCGGTCATGATGAGATCTCCTTGGGGCGATATGCCCGATCTGAGAAGAGATGCATAAAACACCTCGCGCGAGCGAGAGAGGGGCTTCAATTTCGAGGGTATGATTTTGGCTATGCGAAAGAAAGCTGCGATAAGTTGGAGGACCCGGCGGAGGTCGGGATGAGGTTTGGGGTTTGGGGGATGGCGGCGGTTCTGGTTTTGCTGGGGCTGATGGGGTGTGAGGGAGCGAAGCAGCGTCGGCCGGAGTGGGGCAAGATGCGGTTTCTGGTGGGGGACTGGGGATGCCGGGACATGTACCAGACGCCGCACGGTGTGGTGCAGGTGCCGTTGATTGTGCGGGTGACGCAACCGCTCGATGGGCGGTGGCTGGCGGTCCGGCGGGAGGAGCCGGCGTGGAGCGATGCGCCGACGAATTATCTGGAGGACGAGTATGTGGGATGGGATCGGCAGAAGGGGCGATGGCTGACGATTTCGGCGAGCACGGAGGGGACGAAGGGGTATTTGACGTCGGAGGGGTGGAAGGAGGACACGATGAGTTGGAGCGTGCATCCGTATGCGAGTCTGGGTCTGTCGCGGCCGGGGGCGGAGGTTTGGAAGCGGCTGAATGATGATGAGTGGGTGGTGGAGTTTCATCTGGGGGCGAGCGCGGGGGGTGTTCGGCTGGTGAGTCAGCATTGTTATAAGCGGGGGCGGAGTCCGCTGGAGTGAGTTTGGTGGGGTTTGGGTGTGCGGTAGACTTCGTTGCAAAGCTCCGCTGTTGGGGGTAGTGCTTGGGATGAATGAGGTGTTCCTATGAAGCTGCTCCGCCGGTTTTCGCTCTTCATTACTCTGCTTGGGAGCTTGTGTTTGACTGCGATGGCACAGGAGGCGACTTTTGTGCCGGGCGCGAGTGCCGAGCATCCCATACGCGTCAGTTCGGGCGTGATGGCAGGGTTGTTGCAGAAACATCCCGCTCCGAAGTATCCGGCAGACGCAGGGGCGAACGGGGTGAGTGGGTCGGTTGTTCTTCGTGCGCTCGTGACGCCTGAGGGTCTGGTCGAGCAGCCTGAGGTTATAAGCGGACCGGCGGCGCTTCGGGATGGTGCGCTGGACGCAGTTCGCAAGTGGACTTACAAGCCGTACGTGCTGAATGGCAAGCCGGCGTATGTTCTGACGACGATCACCCTGAACTTCTCGCTTACGCCTTAAGAGGCGGGTGACGGCTGCTTGCCGGCGCGGGCGGGTTATGCTTTCTGAAAGCTCTTACTTGCATGACCTTCAGGAGATCCTCGTCGATGCGATCCTTTCGCGCCTTGCTGTCTGTGTCTGTTATGGCCTTGAGCCTTGGGTCTGTCGACCTTCGGGGACAGGCGGCGACTGGGATGTCGGCGTATGATCCGCGGGTTACGTTTGCTCCGTTGACGCTGCCGAATAGCGCGAGTGTGTACCGGTCGAGCTCGGGGGCTCCGGGGCCGGAGTATTGGCAGAACGAGTCGGATTATGAGCTGAAGGCGGAGCTGGATACGAAGCTGAAGGTTTTGCGGGCGGACGAGGTGATCACGTACACGAACAATAGTCCGGGGGCGCTGGGGAGTTTGTGGGTGCAGATGGACCAGAATATTTATCGCAAGGATGCTCGGGCGCGGCTGGTGAACGGGGTGAGGCCGCGGCGTGGGCGGGCGACGCCGGACACGGAGGAGAACCCCAACGATCGGACGACGGAAGGGTTTGTCTTGGAGACGGTGGAGTTGGAGCGGGACGGTGTGCGGACGCCGGCGACGTACTCGCTTTATGACACGCGGATGCAGATTCGGCTTGGGGCGCCGATGGGCGCGAAGGGTGGGCAGGCGAAGCTGCGGATTCGGTATCACTATGCGATTCCGGGGGTGTGGGGCGGGCGGAACTCGTGGGGGATGTCGAAGCAGGGGGAGATCTACGATACGGCGCAGTGGTATCCGCGGATGTGTGTGTACGACGATATGCGGGGGTGGGACACCCTGCCGTACCTGGGGAACGAGTTTTATCTGGATTACGGGCATTTTGACTACTCGGTGACGGTGCCGAGCGAGATGATCGTGGCTGGTTCGGGCGAGTTGGTGAATGCGGACGAGGTGTTGACGAAGGCGGAGTTGGCGCGGTTGGCGGAGGCGCGGCTGAGCGATAAGACGGTGATGATCCGGACGGTTGCGGACGTGAACGATGCTGGGAACCGGGCGTCGGTGAAGGGCGGCGGGGCTGGAGCGAAGGCCGGGACGCGGACGTGGCGGTTCCATATGGACCAGACGCGGGATGTGGCGTGGAGCGCGAGCAAGGTGTTTGTGTGGGATGCGGCGCGGATCAACTTGCCGGGCGGGAAGACGGCTCTGGCGGAGAGCGTGTATCCGCCGGAGAGCGCGGGTGATGGGGCGTGGGGGCGATCGACGGAGTATGTGAAGGACACGGTGGAGCGGTTTTCGCGGCAGTGGTTCGTGTATCCGTATCCGGCGGCGATCAATGTGGCGGGGTTTTCGACGGGGATGGAGTATCCGGGGATTGTGTTTGACGGGATTGAGGACAAGGGGAAGCAGTTGTTCTGGATTACGGCGCACGAGATTGGGCACGACTGGTTTCCGATGATTGTGGGGTCGAATGAGCGGCGGAACGCGTTTATGGATGAGGGATTCAACACGTTTATCGATATTGGGGAGTCGGCTGAGTTTGGGGGTGGTGTGTATGGACCGAAGCGCGACTCGGAGTATTCGGCTGGAGGGGAGCCGGCGGACACGATTTTGAAGGTGCTGGACGACCCGAAGGCGCCGACGATCCTGATGCCGGCGGATGCGTATACGTGGCAGATTGGGCATCCGGTGAGCTACTTCAAGGGTGCGTATGGGATGGTGCTGTTGCGCGAGCAGATCCTGGGGCCGGAGAGGTTTGACTGGGCGTTTCGGAAGTACATTCGCGACTGGGCGTTCAAGCATCCGTCGCCGTCGGACTTTTTTCGGACGATGGAGAGTGAGGGCGGCGAGGACCTGGGGTGGTTCTGGCGCGGGTGGTACATGAACAACTGGAGGTTTGATCTGGGGGTGACGAAGATCGATGGGACGTCGGTGACGTTGGTGAACAAGGGGCAGATGGTGTTGCCGGCGACGGTGGAGGTGACGTATCGGGACGGGACGACGACGCGGTTTCGCTTGCCGGTGGAGACTTGGGAGTCGAAGGGCGAGACGGTGTGGGTGGGGGAGAAGCCGGTGGGGAAGGTAGTGATTGATCCGGAGCATCAGCTGCCGGATGATCATCGTGAGGATAATGCTTTGGTGGCGCCTTAGGGTGGGGGGGTGGATGCGGCAGTGCCGCACGTTATCCACTAGGGTGATTTCCGCCGGGCCGATGTCTTCGATGTCTTCTTTGTCGCACGAGAGTCCGGCGTGTCTGCGTCTCCGAATTTACTTCGCAGCCAAGCTAAGGCGGCAAGTTGCTCATCTTGTCCGGCGCGACGGATTTGAGAGAGGAGCCATATTGAGGTTGGCTTTTCCGCGGTGATGTTTTTCGCGCCTTGGTTGCAGGTTGAGCAGAGAGCGCGCAGGTTGGAGAGTTCGTCCTTGCCGCCCAGGTTCTTATCCACAATATGGCCTATGTGGAGACGGACCTTTCTCTGGGTACTCGGGTCGATGTCGCCCGGAGTAAGGCCGCACATCTGGCAGGTGAACCCGTTACGGTCGAGAACTTCCGCGCGCAATTTGGCGGAGATCTCACGACCGAATCGAATCGCTGCGTTCTTTGAGACGGGAGCTTCTCGTAATAGGTATTGCCCGGGCTTGAGGCTCGCGGTGTCATTATGCGTGAGTATGGGCCAATTTTCGTCTTCTCGAAGTTCACGAACCCTGCGGGCCCACTCACTCACGTCAGAGCCGGCTGCATCGCGAATTTCGACAGAACTGATGACTCGACCGACGTTTGCGAGCAAAAACTCTCGAATGCGCTGCTTGGATCCTGGTTTACGCACTTTGCTGTAGATCGGTCTCCGACTTTTTTGTGCAAAGGATATAGGTCAGGAGCTGTTTTCCGATCATTCGCGTGTATGCAGGGGGGATGGCTTCGTTGAGTTCGCCCTTGTTCATCCAGGCTATACCCATCGCGTCTCTCGCGGCCGCAATGGTGCAATTTCCGCCACCGGTGACCTGAACGAAATCCTGCATATCGTTTGTCTTTCCGAAGTGCGCTTTTCTTTTATCGAAGGTATGGACTTTCGGGTGCTTTGCGTGCCTGGGGGTAAGTATCGGGAAATTCGCCTCAAAAAGCCTGTGACGGAGCACTCGAAGACCTTTGAACATCGTGCCGCAAAGCATCACGGGATTTTGCAATGGAGCGCCCTCGACATTTTCGATGACGTAAGGCAGCCCGGAATTGTGCAGCATCTCGCGTACGGGCTCGATAAGCCGCGGCCAGGCGTCCGCGTTCCGATTACGTTTGGCGAGATCGGAATACGACTGGCACGGAGGAGATGCGTGGATCGCGTCAAACGAACGTATGAACTCTGGGCTGAGTTGAAGTGCATCCCGTTGA
This sequence comes from uncultured Acidobacteriaceae bacterium, assembly GCA_964248505.1. Taxonomy (GTDB): domain Bacteria; phylum Acidobacteriota; class Terriglobia; order Terriglobales; family Acidobacteriaceae; genus Edaphobacter. Next base: position 2,138 of record CAXTYQ010000052.1, on the reverse strand, counting down.
ATGAACGGGTAGGGGTAATTGGGCTGCGATTTGATGTCAATACCCGTCACATCGAAACCGGCTTCTGCGTACCCGGTCCCGGCACCGCCCGCACAGCAGAAGAGATCTAATAAGCGCGGCTTGCGATTATATTTCGCGATGAAACGATCTCCGGCGCCAAGACGGACGCTGTGATCGGTGCTACTTTGCAGCACGACATGCGAGTCTACCGAGACTTCAATCGAATGGACGTTCAGTTCAGAGGTCATTTAAGCGTCAGCCGGACAGGAATCTCGCGAGGCGCTTGACAAGATTGCCTCTTTGTTTCAGTTGGCATTGCCAGATTACCATTACGCGCCATCCGAGTTTCTGCAACTCTCGTTGGACGGAACGATCCCGTTCGACATTCGATTTGAACTTCTTTTCCCAAAAATCAGTGCGTGTTTTCGGCGTCGAGGCGAAGCGACATTGACCATGTCTGTGCCAGAAGCAGCCGTGAACGAAGACCGCCTTGCGGTGCCGCGGGAAGACCAAATCCGGTGCGCCGGGAAGATCGGCTACATGTAACCGAAAGCGATATCCCATTTTGTGAGCGACGCTTCGGACCAGCAACTCCGGCTCAGTGTCTTTCGAATGTACGGCCGCCATGTTCTTTGAGCGCGCGGCCGGGGTCAGGTGGTCGGTCAAAGCGTTTTGACTCCTGTTTGAGCTACGGTGCACCACGGTGCATCAGGACGGGTCCGATGAGAGGAATGTATACGAGGGACCACGTTGCTCTAAAGGGCCGTGGTGCGATCTTCTGTGTGGGTGATTTGGCCGTCGCGCATGTGGAGGATGCGGTTGGCGATTTGGGCGGCTTCGGGGTTGTGGGTGATCATGAGGACGGTTTGGTTGAGGTTTTGGGCGGAGGAGCGGAGCATTTCGAGGACGGCGTCGGAGTTTTTGGTGTCTAGGTTGCCGGTGGGTTCGTCGGCGAGGACGATGGCGGGGCGGGTGATGAGGGCACGGGCGATGGCGACGCGTTGTTGTTCGCCTCCGGAGAGTTCGTTGGGGCGGTGGTGGAGACGTCCGGAGAGGCCGAGGAGGCCGGTGAGGTGGTCGAGGAGGGGGCGGTCGAGGGGGGATTGGAGGCCGGAGATTTCGTGGGCGATTTCGATGTTGCCGAGGGCGGAGAGGGTGGGAAGGAGGTTGAAGCGCTGGAAGACGAAGCCGATGCGGGCTCGGCGGAGGCGGGTACGGGCGGCGTCGGAGAGGGGGGCGAGGTCGGTGCCGGCGATGGTGACGGAGCCGGTGGTGGCTTGGGTGAGGCCGCCGAGGAGATGGAAGAGGGTGGATTTGCCGGAGCCGGAGGGGCCGACGACGGCGACGAACTCGCCGGGGTTGATTTGGAAGTTGACGTCGTGGAGGGCGGTGACTTTGAGTTTGCCGGAGGTGTAGGTTTTGCCCAGATTCTGGGCGGTGATGATGGGGTCCATTGAGGTACTGCTGAGTTTATCAGTGAGGGTGGGTGGGGCATAAAGAGAGGAACGACGGGAGCGGAGAAGAACAGGAAGGCGGAAGGTGAGGGGATGCGGGCGACGGAGATTTTGCTGGGCGGGTTGGTGCTGTGGACGGCGATTGGGGTGGTTGGGACGGCGGTGTCGGTGTGGGGTGGGCAGAGGGCGAAGGCGTGGCGCGGGGTGCGGTGGATTGTGGGGGTCTGGGCGGTGTATTTGCTGGTGTTGGTTGGGATGTCGCTGCGACAGAGGCAGAGGGTGATGTCCCTGGGGGAGGAGCAGTGTTTTGACGAGATGTGTTTTTCGGTGGTGGGGGTGGAGGAGGTGGAGGGGTTTCGGGCGCGGGGGCAGGCGGGGGAGCGACTGTTGCGGGTGGGGATCGCGGTGCGGAACCGGAGTCTGAAGACGGCTGAGAGTGAGGGTCTGATCCGGGCGTATCTCCTGGACGGGCAGGGGCGGCGGTGGACGGAGGTGAAGGGGCTGGGCGGTGTGCGGCTGACGGCGCGGGTGCCGGCGGGAGGGGGTGTGGTGGGCGAGCCGGTGTTTCTGGTGGGGGGGGAGGCGGCGGGGGACGGGCTTGTGTTGAAGCATGGGGGGTGGGGGGCGGAGTGGTTTGTGGAGGGGGGGGGGGGGGGAGGGGTGGAAGGGGGGGCGGGTGTGGGG